>JAXSMZ010000014.1:0-37012 GCA_037924335.1 Aquificaceae bacterium | reverse complement strand
ATGATCCTTCTGCTTATAATAGCTCTCACTCTTATGAACCCTGTAGTCGCTGAGATAATAAAGAGCCTTCTTATAAAGTAATTGAGATATTTCCAACCCGGCGTGTTTCTGATATAATAGGTATTTATGATAGACTTAGCTTTTGCACAGCAGACAGGACAAGGAGGACCAGCGGGAGCCTTTTTCTTCCAGCTTATCTTCCTCATAGGTATCTTTGCCATCTTCTATTTTTTGATGATAAGACCTCAGCAGAAAGCGAGGAAAAAGCATCAGGAATTTTTGGCAAGCCTTAAAAAGGGCGATAAGGTGATAACGAGCGGTGGCATATGGGGCACCGTTACAGATATAAGCGATAACACTGTAACCTTAAAGGTGGATGCTAATACAAGGATAACTTTCACGAAGGATGCCATAGCCGGATACCAGCCAAGGGAGAAAGAAGAGAAAACCGAAAAAGAGTAGAAAAGTTAAGGGTAAGGTTTAAATTTTAAAAAAGGGGGTAAGTACTATGGGTGTATATGTTATGCTTACAAAGATTTCGCCTTACGCAGTTAAGAATCTGGAAAAGCTAAAAGAGATAGAGCAGCATGCTGAAAAGCTCATCGAGGAAAACTGTCCCAATGTAAAGTGGCTTATGAACCTTGTGGTGTTTGGTCCTTACGATTATCTGGACGTTTTTGAAGCTCCAAGCGATGAGGAAGCGGCAAAAGTTGCCATGATCATAAGGTCCTTTGGCCACGCCACCACTGAGACTTGGCCAGCCATACAATGGAAGGACTTTAAAAACATCCTTGGAAGCATAAAGGTAGATTACTAAACCCTCAGTAATCTTGAAAGGGCTTTCATTGCTTCATCTACATGTTCTTTCTGTATTATCAAAGGGGGTACAAATCTGAGAACTGTGTTGGCAGTACAGTTGAGCACTATACCGTGTTCAAGAGCCTTGTTTACTATGTTGGAGCAGTCTCTTTCCATGTCAAGCCCTAGCATTAGTCCAAGCCCTCTTACCTTCCCCACCTCTAAGCTCTCAAGTTTGTTTCTGAAATAGCTTCCTACGTCTCCTACGTGTTCCAAAAGCTCTGATACTTTTTCTATCACAACCTTTGCACATCTGCAAGCCAAAGGGTTTCCGCCAAAGGTAGAGCCATGCGTACCGTAGGCCATAACCTCTGAGACTTTCTCCCTTGCCAAAAGAGCTCCAACTGGAAAGCCACCTCCTAAACCCTTAGCGAGGGTTAAAATATCTGGCTTGAGTCCAAAATGCTCGTAAGCGTAGAACTTGCCAGTTCTCCCAATGCCCGTTTGCACCTCATCGACGATGAGCAAGAGTCCCTCCCTTCTGCAAAGTTCCTGTACATTCTTCAAAAACTCATGATTTGCAACCCTTATGCCACCTTCTCCCTGAATTACCTCTAACATTATACCAGCCGTCTCCCTCTTGATGGCTTTCAGGACAGAGTCAAAGTTGTTATAGATCGCATAGTCAAACCCATCGAGCATAGGTTCAAAACCCTTCTGTACCTTCTCCTGAGCTGTAGCTGACATGCTTCCGTAAGTTCTACCATGAAAACTGTTCTTAAAGGTTATTATCCTGTATCTGTTTTCCCCCCTTTCCCTAAAGTATCTTCTCGCCAGCTTTATAGCACCTTCGTTTGCTTCTGTACCGCTGTTGCAGAAGAAAACCCTTCCCTTTACCCAAAACCTCTCTACAAGGAGCTTGGCCACATCTTCCTGCCATGGATTCTCAAAAAGATTGGATACATGCATGAGCTTTTTAGCTTGTTCGCAGAGAGCTCTAACAAGGTCTGGGTCAGAATAACCAAGTGAGTTTACGGCAACGCCGGCAACAAGGTCAATGTACCTTTTCCCTTCATCATCAAATAGGTAAACACCCTCACCCCTTACAAACCTTACTGGAAGCCTCTTGTATGTCTCCATCAGGTACATTTCAGTCTCTCCATGCGTTCGTTATCGGCATTCTCCAATCTTTCCCAAAAGCCATCTTTGTGAGCTTTATGCCTACTGGAGCCTGTCTTCTCTTGTACTCTGCAGACCTTATCATCCTTATAACCCTTTCCACAGTATCTTTCTCAAAACCGTAAGCTTCCACAAGGCTTTCTTTGGATACACCTTCCTCTATGTAAAGCCTCAGTATGCTATCCAACGTATGGTAAGGTGGCAAAACATCTTGGTCTGTCTGCCCGTATCTTAGCTCGGCAGATGGAGGTCTCTCAAAAACCCTCTCCGGTATGTCATCCTTTATGGTATTTCTAAAGTAGGCAAGCTTGTAAACGTCCGTTTTGTAAACATCCTTCAGCGGCGCAAACCCACCAGCCATATCTCCGTATATGGTAGTGTACCCAACGGCTGTCTCGCTCTTGTTCGATGTGGAAAGTACAAGCCATCCATACCTGTTGGAGAGGTAAAAGAGCACATTGGCTCTTATCCTCGCTTGGATATTCTCATCCGCAACAGTAAAATCTGAAAAACCAAAGACCTTTTTAAGCTCCCCAACTGAACTTTCAAATATGTTGCTTATAGAGACAGGGTAAAGTTCTATGCCAAGGTTCTTTGCTAAGCTTTCCACATCCTCGTAGCTCTCTTTGGAAGTGAAAAAGGATGGCATAAAAAGCCCCACAACCCTTCTTTCTCCGATGGCGTCAACCGCTAAGCATGCAACCAGAGAGGAATCTATACCACCAGAAAGACCCAGAACCACCTTCTCAAAGTTGTTCTTTCTTGTATAGGAACTAATACCTAATGTCAAAGCTCTGTAAACTTCCTCCTCTTCCTCTGGGCTTTTTTCCAACCTTGGGGCAAAAAAAGCCAGCTTTCTATCGTCGTAAAAAGAGATCTTACTTATGCTGTAATTTACGGAAGATATCTCCCTTAACCTTAGGTCTGTGAGCCTTTTCCTTCTTACCTTTTCTATGTCAAGGCTTACAGTCAGAACATCCTCTTCAAAAGCCTTAGCCCTTGCAAAAACTTTTCCGTCCGGGTCTATAACCAAGCTCCTACCATCAAAGACAAGTTCATCCTGACCGCCAACCAAGTTAACATAAACAAGGTAACAGATGTTGTCCTCAGACCTTGCCTTCAGAAATGCCTCTTTAAACTGATACTTTCCCCTGTAATAAGGTGATGCGTTTATGTTTATAAGCACTTCTGCACCGAGGGCAGCATAACTTCTTTCTATCCCGTCTGGGTGCCATATGTCTTCACATATAGAAAAACCTATAGCGCTACCTTTGAAGCTCAGAATAAGACCATCCTTTCCCTTCCTGAAGTACCTTTTTTCATCAAAAACCGAGTAGTTGGGAAGGAACATCTTATGGTAAACTCCCAGAATCCTCCCTCTACCTATAATCGCTAAGGAGTTGTAAAGTTCTCCATCGTAATAGGGTGTTCCAAGGACTGCTAAAGATTTGAAGCTTTCAGAAGCTTTACTTATATTGTTCAGCTGTTCCATGCATGCCTTTAAAAAGTCAACCCTCAAGAGAAGGTCTTCTGGTGGGTATCCAGAAAGCGAAAGCTCAGGAAAGACAACCACATGAGAGTTTTCATCAGCATCTTCCCATACTGTCAGTATCTTATCAGAGTTGAGCTTTAGGTTTCCAAGCGAGGCATCAACCTGTGCCAATGTTATGTTCAAACAGTTGTCCATTTATGTTTTTTATTTTATCTCATCATGTTATACAGGTTTACCCTCTATAACATCTCCTCCATCCGTCTTTTGCCCTGTAGACTCATAGAGTTTACTTCCGAGTTTAGAAGAAGCATCAAGCACCTTCTCTATAGACTTCCTTATCTCATCTACATTCTGTGCAGTACTCATAACTCCCTTTGCCTCTTGAATAGTCTTCTCTACCTCAGAGACCAGGTCAGATGGTAGCTTATCCTTGTTCTCCCTTAGCACCTTTTCAAGGTTATACACGTACTGGTCGAGTTGGTTTTTGACCTCTACGAGCTCTTTCTTCTTTCTGTCCTCTTCCTCATGAAGCTGTGCATCCTTTATCATCCTGTCTATCTCTTCTTGAGTGAGTCCAGAGGATGCCTGCACTCTTATGGACTGCTCCTTACCAGTGCCGAGGTCTTTAGCAGACACATGAAGTATACCATCCACGTCTATATCAAAGCACACTTCTATCTTAGGAACACCCCTTGGAGCTGGTGGTATACCTGTAAGGTAAAACTTACCCAATGACTTGTTGTCCTTTGCCATCTGTCTTTCACCTTGGAGAACGTGCACCTCTACCTCCGTCTGGTAATCTGAAGCCGTTGTGAAGGTTTCACACTTTTTGTAAGGTATGGGTGTGTTCCTTGGGATGAGAACGGTGAAAACTCCACCGTATGTTTCAACTCCAAGGGAAAGAGGAGTAACATCCACGAGGAGTATCTCTTTAACCTCTCCGGAAAGGACGCCAGCCTGTATCGCTGCACCAACTGCTACAACTTCGTCCGGGTTTACTCCTTTGTGCGGTTCCTTCCCAAAAAACTCTTTTATCCTTTGCTGAACAAGTGGAATCCTAGTAGAACCACCAACCAAAACAACGTCATCTATATCCTGAGGTCTTAGCTTTGCATCCTCAAGGGCACGCTTCACTATGTTTATTGTCCTGTCTACAAAGTCTCTTATCATCTCCTCTAATCTTGCTCTTGTAAGAGTCTTCTGTAGATGGAGTGGTTGGTTTGTGCTTGGGTCTATTGTGATAAAGGGTAAGTTTATCTCAGTCTCAAGCTTAAAGGATAGCTCTTTCTTAGCTTGCTCTGATGCTTCCTTTAACCTTTGGAGTGCAGTCCTATCCTTCCTTAGGTCCACTCCTGTTTCCCTTTTGAACTCTTCTATAAGCCACTCCATGATCCTTTCGTCTATGTTGGCTCCACCCAGATGCGTATCTCCTGCCGTAGCTTTTACCTCTATAACACCTTCCCCACCTTCCAGTATGGATACGTCAAAGGTACCACCACCAAAGTCATAGACTAATATCTTCACGTTCTCTTTCTTATCAAGGCCGTAAGCTAAAGCTGCAGCCGTTGGCTCGTTGAGTATTCTGAGGACATCAAGCCCAGCTATTTTTCCAGCATCCTTTGTAGCCTGCCTTTGCCTTTCGTTAAAGTAAGCTGGGACAGTTATAACAGCCTTGGAAACTTTTTCACCCAAATAGGCCTCGGCTGCCTCCTTTAACTTTTTTAGCACATGAGCTCCAACTTCCTCAGGTCTCACAACTCTCCCAGTGTTGGGTACATCAAAAGCAGCATCACCTTTATCGTCAGCCACCACCTTGTAGGAAACTCTCCTTGCCTCATCCTTCACCTCTTCGAACCTTCTACCTATGAACCTTTTAGATTCGTAAATGGTATTTTCTGGGTCAAGGATGGAACGCCTTTTGGCAGGCTCACCTACAAGCACATCCTTCTCCTTTGTCCAAGAAACTACAGAGGGCGTAAGCCTTGAACCCTCTTGATTGGCTATGACCACAGGCTCATCGCCTATTATAACAGCTACAACGGAGTTTGTAGTTCCTAAATCAATGCCCAGTATCTTCTCAGCCATGCTCTTACCTCCACGTTTTGTAAAAATAAGATACAACTTTAGTTAGTTTTTGTCAAGTTTTATATAAAGACTTTTAGAAGGGTTTAGTCTACCTTACCTACTATGAGGGAGCTAATGTCCTCTTGGCTAATACCATCTACGCCCTCTTTTTCCAGAAAGCTTTCTACTATACGCTTTACACTGCTTAGGTCTGCACCCTTTAGGGCATCTTCCAGCTTTCTTAAAAAACTCCTTTGACCTTGTGATATATTACCTGTGATCTTTATGCTCACTATCCTTCCTTCTCTTACAAAAACCTCTGACCTTAAAAGGCCCCAGGCTGTTTCCCTCTCTCCGTCTCTCACATAAACCCCTTCCCTTATCTTCAGAAAGTGATGTTTTCTCCCAGTATCTTCGAAGAGAACCAGAGTGGATGTAAACTCATCTTTAAGTCTGTCAGCAAGGTTTACTATATCCTCGGTGAGATCTCCAAATCCCTCAAAATCTATAACTTTACTGAACTCTTCAATGAGCATGCCCTCTATCTCCTCGTAAGAAAAACCTCTCCTTGATTCTCTCTCTACCCAGCTTATGTTTTCCTCAAGGCTTTTAAAAAGCCTTTTCCTAAAGCTTTCATGTGAGACCCTGAAAAGCTCAGACATGAGCTTTGTATCAAACCTAAGGAGTATGTTTCCGACGAAAACAAAGCACTTTTCTATGTCTGCAGCACCCTGACCGCTTATCTTCTTCCCCTTCTTAAGGACAAGGTCGTTTATTGGTCTGTACTCCACATCAAGCCCAAGCCTTCTGTAGACTTCTATAACAGGCTTTGAAAACTTTCTGTAAGCATCCTCTACTTTAAAAGGTGCGAGCCTTCTGGGTATTATAAGTTGATAGAAAACCTGCCCTGGAGCCAGGAGGACAGCACCACCCCCTATCTCACGCCTCATTACAGGAATGCCAAGCCTTTTGCACTTCTCGTAATCTATAATGTCTTCTACTCTGTCAAAGTAGCCTACACTCACATAAGTGTCCTTTGGTTCTGTAATAACCAACCCTGTAAGGTTCAGCCTTGCCATGGCATGAAAGACTGTTATAGAACGCATGTTATCCACTTTTCCAACCTTGTATATTTTCATCGTGCTATAATTTTAAACATGGTAAAGGTTGAAATAGTCACTCCTCATGGTGTGGTTTTTGCAAGGGAGGTAAACTCCGTAAACATACCTACAGCAGAGGGAGAGATAGGCGTCCTTGAGAGACACATGTACCTTATGACCCTTCTAAAGCCTGGGCTTGTCTACTTTGATGGAAACCCAAGGGATGGAATAGCAGTCACATACGGGTTTGTTGATATAACACCCGAGAGGGTTATCATACTTGCCGAGGAAGCCTATACAGTTGGTGAAATAGACGTAGGAAAGGAGAAGGAGATCTTCGACAAAGCTGTAAAAAAGCTTGCCACTACACAGACCATGGAAGAAGTCCAAGAGTGGGAAAGGCTTAGGGAAAGGGCAAGAACCCTCCTTGAGATAGTTGAAAGGTTTGGAGGATAAGGAATTTCCCTTTTTTTGGGGAAGAGTAAAGTTCAAGCAACCTAAAGAACATAAACTTTCCATAATAGAGCTTCTATTTCTTGCAAACATAAAGGGGGTGAAAAGAAAGAGCAAGGTTGTTGACCTGGGTGCTGGTTTTGGTACTCTGTCCATACTGACTGCAATAAAGTACGGGTGCAACGTTTGGGCTGTTGAAAAAGATAAAAGGATGCTTGAGCTTCTTAAACACAACATCTGTATAAACAAAGTTGAGGATAGGGTTCATTTGGTTGAGGGGGATGTGCGTTTTATTGAGGGTCTTATGCCAAAAGAGTTCTTTGACGTTATCCTTCTAAATCCCCCCTTTTACCCTAAAAATTACGGATATGTAAAGAACGGATTTCATTTTGAAAAGGATACAGAACTTAAAGATTTTCTAAAAGCGGTAAAATATTTACTCAAAGATGGTGGAGCTTTAAACCTACTTTATACAACATTCAGGCTTGTAGATACCATTGTATACCTAAGAGAAATCAATGTAATGCCAACAAATCTGCGTATTTTTTATCCAAAACCTGAAAAATATGGCAAATTTTTAAGACTCTATGGTGTAAAGAATGGAAAGGGTCATATGACTATTGAAAAACCATTGATAATAAATGAAAGTACGGGTGAATATACACGGGAAGTAAAGTACGTATTGAATAATTTCTTTGTGATATAATAAACCATTTAGGAGGCTTTTATGAAGTTGCCAGAAAAGCTCGTAGAAAGGATAGCTGATAGGATAATAAAGGAGTTTGAAGAAGAGAAGGTGATAGAGGCAGAAGACCCTTACACTTTTAAAAAGAAGATAATCGCCATCTTCAAAGAGGCTGAAGAGGAAGAGAGACTGCTCGATGAAAAGACAAAAGAGATACTAAAGGAGAAGCTTGACCTTATTGAAGAATCAAGCCTTGACTACAGAACAGCCTACAAAGCTGTCAGAGCAAAGCTTGCAGAGGAGATGGATATACACATCAGCAGAAGGGAGAGAATGAACCAAATAGCCACAATGATAAAAGACCTTATATTAAAGGATGAAAGCGTAGAGATATACGAGGAGCCTCATCAAATAAGGAGCAGGATAAGACAGATACTCATGGATGCTCTCAAAGAAGAAGAAGAGATAGATAGGGAAGTGAGGGATAGGATAAGGTCTTACTCAAGAAGGATAGTAGAAGGAACTCCCGAATGGAACCATCTTTATAGAAGGATATACGAAGATGCCCTAAAAAGGAGGGGCCTTCTCTAAGGTAGATAAGCTATTGGGTTTTGCCTGATACCGTACTTTATGACCTCATAATGAAGGTGCGGTCCAGTTGTCCTTCCTGTCATACCTACTTTACCTATGATCTGCCCCTTTACTACTTCTTCACCTCGATTTACCAATATCTGAGATAGATGTCCGTAAAGGGTCACAAAGCCGTACCCATGGTAAACTATCACCGTCTGTCCATATCCTCCTATCCCACCCGTGTATATAACCCTGCCATCCGATGAAACGCTGACTGGAGTACCATAGGGTGCTGAAATGTCAATACCAGGATGGAACTCTTTGATCCTACCCATCCTTCGCCATCCATAGTCAGAGGTGACTAACCCTACAACAGGCCATATGTCCGGTTTGGTCGTCTCAACGGTCTTTGTATTTAGAAGTTCCTCCCTTGCCTTCTCTAAGGATAGCTCACTGGCTATAAGTTGGTCGGCCTTCATAGTGTCGTTCTCTTCTATATCAAACTCAACATCTTCCTTTGGGGTTAACTCGGAGGAGGTTCTAGCAGGACCGCCAACACCAAGTGGGGAACTATCAACAATGGGCTTACAGAGTAAAGACATAAAAGATAAGGTCAGTATAACTTTTATCATTGTTCCACCTCCACTTTGGTAAGAATACTATACCACCATCTTGAAAAGGATGTCAACATCTATTATAATTAAAAAGATACAAGGGCGCGTAGCTCAATGGCAGAGCGGGCGGCTCATAACCGCCCGGTTGGGGGTTCGAGTCCTCCCGCGCCCATAAGGTCTAATGTAAAAAGTTGTTTAACACATTTCCAAAAAACACAAATACCCCTATCCTCAAAGACCTCGCTATAAGGCTTGCTATCATAAAAGTGAGAATGGGCATTTTGAATATACCGGATAGCCAGCAGACAAGCTTGTAAGGCTCTCCTATAAGTACTGCAAAAAAGCCGTACCTGCTAAACAAACTCTCTCCCTTAAGATAAGGTTTCTCCCCTATGAGGCGCTTAACAAAGGCCTCACCCAGTACACGGGCAAGGAGGTAAGCAACCAAAGCCCCAAGCAAGTTCCCAAACAGGGCAACAGCTCCAGCTATGTAGACGTTAAGCTTAAATATAGAAGCACCAGCAACAAAGGGGAAAGGAGGTATTGGCTGCATAATAGACTCGGTAAAGGAGATCAGGAATATGGCTGTGTATCCATAGTTTCTAACAAGCTCCTCCGCATACCTTTTGAATTCTGGAGAAACAAAGTCGAGCATTTTTAAAGTATACTATAGTTATGATAAAGTTTGGCACAGATGGCTGGAGGGCAACGATAGGGGATACTTTTACCTTTGAAAATGTCAGAAAAGTGGCGTTGGCTCATGCAAGGGTTTTGGAAAAGAGAGGAAAGAAGAGAGTGATAGTAGGCTATGATAACAGGTTTATGTCGGAAGATTTTGCTCAGGAAGTATGTAAGGTTTTTAAGTCTCTTGGATTTGAAGCTTACATTACAAACAGAGCATGCACAACACCTATGGTATCCTTTGCTGTAAAGTACATGGGTTTTGATGGGGGTGTCATGATAACTGCTTCTCATAACCCTTACAATTACAACGGATACAAGATAAAGGACTCCTTCGGTGGTTCCGCAACTACTGAGCTTATAAGAGAGGTAGAGGAGGAGATAGATAGGGTAAAAGACTTAAAAATTTATGATGAGAGGGTTCAGTACGTGAACGTATGGGGAGAGTATATAAAAAAGGTCAAAGACCTAATAAATACAGAGCTTTTCAGTGAAAGGGAGGTAGTTCTTGTCCACGATGCCATGTATGGACCATCCATAGGCACGTACGCTCAGGTTCTCTCAGGAACCAAGGTATATACTATACCCATAAGGTCTTACAGAGACCCACTCTTTGGTGGTCATCCACCAGAGCCTGTAGAAAAACATCTAAGACCATTGATGGAGAAGGTAAGAGCCTTAGCTGCCCATGTTGGCTTTGCTAACGATGGTGATGGAGACAGGATAGCCCTTGTGGACGAAAAGGGAAATTTTGTAAACGCACAGCTCGTTTATGCCATGCTTCTTTACCATCTTCTAAAGAACAAAGCTATGAAGGATGGAATTGTAGTAAAGACTGTTTCTACCACCTACTTAGCCGACAGAATATGCAAAAAGGAAGGAGTTGAAATAAAAGAAGTTGCCGTAGGTTTTAAAAACATAAACGAGCTTATAGTAAAGGAAAAGGTTATATTCGGTGGGGAGGAGAGCGGTGGTTATGGAATAGTTCACTTTCTGCCAGAGAGGGATGGGCTTTTCTCCGGTCTCAACATACTTGAGCTTATGCTTCTCAAAGGAAAACCCCTTTCTGAGATCCTGCAGGAGCTCTTTAAAGAGTATGGAAGTGCCTACTATGAGCGTTACGACATGCATGCTGAGGAGGGAAAAAAAGAAAAGCTAGAAAGACTGATAGAAAACCCACCAGAAAAGTTTGCAGGATATAGAGTGCGAAGAGTTAACACTTCTGATGGGCTAAAGCTTACTTTTGAGAACGATGGATGGATACTCTTCAGAGCATCTGGAACAGAACCCCTCATAAGGGTTTATGTGGAAATGCAAGATGAAAGAGAGGTAAAAAGACTCATCTCAGAAGCTTTAAATATTTTTGAACATGCCTAAGCTGGTCTATGTCTCTGGATATCACAACAGCGGAAAAACAACCTTTATAGAGAAGCTCGTCAAAGAGTTAAAAGAGAGAGGCTTAAAAGTTGGTTATATAAAGCACGACCCAAAGGGCCATGCCATAACGGACAAGGAGGGAAGCGATACATACAGACTGTTCAGCGTCCTTGATAGGGTTGCCCTAATAGGAAATGGGAAGTTTATCCTGTGGGACAGGACAGAGTGCAACCCAAATAAATTAGTGGAAAGCTACTTTTCCGACTTTGATGTGGTTATCCTCGAAGGGTGGAAGGGACTTAAGAATGTTAAAAGAATAGTGGTTGGTGATATAGACTTAGAAGGTTTCAAGCTCAGCCAAGCAAAAGATTTGGAAGATGTGATAAATTATGTCCTGAGTTGAATAGCATGAAAAGTATGACAGGAGTAGGGAAAGGTTTATATGAGGATGAAAGGTGGAAGGCATCTGTTATTGCTAAAACTCTGAACGCAAAGGGATTGGAGGTTTTTATAAAGTCTAATTACAACCTTTCACCCATGGAGATAAAGATAAGGAAGCTGATAAAGGACTTTCTGTCAAGAGGTACCCTTTCACTATACATAGACATAACGCCCAAGGTTGCTCAATTGCCCGTTGATATAAATAGGATCCTTATGAACGTAGAGATGATAAAGGCAATAGCCAGCGACCTTGAGCTTAAAATCTCGGATGACATGATGTTTCAGATAGCATGGAGGTATTCAGAGAAGAACGTAGAAGAGATGGACCCATCACTGGAAGAGTGCGTCTATGCTTCAGTCAAAGAAGCCTTAGAGGACCTTATCAAAAGCAGAGAAGAGGAGGGAGAGCACATAAAGGAGGACATAAGCTTGAGGCTCAAAAAGATTGAGGATACTGTTGATGATATAAATAGAAGAAAGGATGATATTTTGAATGCTGTAAGGCAGAGAGTTTTGGCAAAAGCAAAAGAGCTTGGACTACCAGAAGTTCATCCCACAGTTTTGAACGAGATAACCTATATGCTGTCAAGGATGGATATAGATGAGGAGATAACTAGGTTAAAAGCTCACTTAAAAAAGATGAGGATTCTGCTTTCTTCTGAAGAAGACGTGGGAAGAAAGATGGACTTTATCTGTCAGGAGATGCACAGGGAGATAACTACTCTTGGCAACAAGATACCGGAGCTCTCCGATTTTGTGGTTGAGATGAAGACTGAGATAGACAGATTAAAGCAGCAGGCTGCAAACATAGAGTGATAAAATAGAAACATGCCCATAGACCAAAGGTACAGAGAAGAAGCCATAGAAAAAGTGAAAAGAGTTGGGAAGGTCTTGAGGGAAAGAATTGAGAAAGCTATAAAGGATATAGACGAGGAGGACTTAGAATACGGAGTTAGCATTGAGATAATTGGGAACGATCTGAAGAGCCTATGGGAAGAAGGGGTTGAAAGAAATAACTACATGGAAGTTGTTTCAGCTGAGGTTATGGAGCATCACGATGGTGCATATCTCAAGGCAACTTTCAGGAATGGCGCTGGGGATTGCTATGCAGATAGATACATAAGCGTGTGGAGTTCTGGGAAAACTGATATATCTCATGCCTTCTCCCTTTCCTTTAATAATGTGGTTGCAAAGGTTCAACCCATAGACCAACACAGCTTTAGGGTTTTTCTAAAAAGTGAATGAAGGTCTTTGTCTCCTTAGCTGAGATATCTGCCAGCAACTATGTGTATCATGTATTCAAAGATATAAAGGGTGTTGAGCTTTACGGTATTACGGACAAAAAGCTTGATAGTATCGGTTTTAAAAGCGTTGCACCCATCGAAGACCTATCCGTTGTTGGTATAGTGGAGGCCCTTCCAAAGGTTCCTTACGTTCTTAGGCTTTACAGGAAGCTGGAAGACCTTTTACCCCGTATGGATGCTGTCATACTCTGCGATGCCCCAGCTTTTAATCTACCACTTTTGAAAAGAATAAAAGGAAAGGTGAAAAAGGTAATATACTTTATATCGCCTCAAGTTTGGGCTTGGAAAAGCCAAAGGGCAAACTTAATATCATCCTTAGTCGACCATCTTATAGTTCTTTTCCCTTTTGAACTTGAGTTTTACAAAGCTTACATAAAGGAAGGTTTTAATGTCCATTATGTAGGGCATCCTATCGTAGACATAGCCAAGCCTACATTGAGTAGGGAAGAAGTTGCCAAAACCTTGGGTTCGGAGAACTTTTTGGGTTTGCTACCAGGCAGCAGATGGAGCGAGATAAAGAGGCACGCTCCATACCTGAGAAAGGTCTACGAAAGGATATACCAAGAGCATGGTCTCTCTGGTGCTTTACCAACCTTTGAGACCTTTAGGGAATTCCTGGAGGAGGTTTTTTATGGACTTCCCGTTGGTCTTATAACCGAGAGGAGCAGTCCAACGCCGTCTTACGATGTTATGTCCTATTCTATGGCATCCTTGATAGCAAGCGGTACTGCAGACTTAGAGGCAAGCCTTCTTTTGAACCCTCACGTTGTCTTTTATAGAGTTAATCCTATAACCTATCTGATTGGAAAAAGGTTGGCAAAGGTAAAGAATATAGCCTTGACAAACTTGGTACTCCAGAAAAATGCAGTTCCAGAAGTCATACAAAAAGGATGGAAAGAGCTTTATCTTCATTCTAAAAAGCTGTTCTTAGAAGAAGACGTAAGGCATGCTATGGTAGAGGATTTCAAAAGGCTAAGGGGTATTCTTGGTGGTCATGGTGTTATTGATAAGCTAAGAGACCTTTTCCTCACTCTTCTTTATAAAGCTTAGAACACTCTTAAAGGGTTGAGGGTCATCTATCTTAAAGTCCATCCACTGACCATTACTTGGATGCTCAAAGGCTATTCTGTAGCTTACGAGCATATGACATTCGCCCATAAGCTTTATTATCTCTTCATCCACACATGTACGTTTAAAACCGTAGGTTCTGTCTCCCAATATGGGATAACCCATGTGCCACATATGGACCCTTATCTGATGCGTCCTTCCAGTATGCAATCTTACATCAAGGTAAGTTATCCTACTTCTATAGAACCTCTCTAAAACACGGTACTCTGTCTTCGCGTACCTTCCCTCTGCGCTCACACGAAACTTCTTCCTTTCGGCTGGATGCCTCGATATGGGTTTTTCAACCACACCTTCATCCTCCTTTACAATACCGCTTACGAGAGCATGGTAGAACTTTAGCACCTTTCTACCTTGAAACTGCCTGACAAGGTTTATGTGAGCCTGGTCCGATTTTGCTACCACCATAAGTCCAGCTGTTCCTTTGTCCAGCCTGTGCACTATACCGGGCCTCTCCACACCGCTTATGCTCGAAAGGTCTTTTACATGAAAGAGAAGGGCGTTTACCAACGTTCCAGATGTATGTCCTGGGGATGGATGGACAACCAGCCCGCAAGGCTTTATCAGAAGAAGAAGGTCATCGTCCTCGTAGACTATATCAATGGGTATGTTCTCAGGTCTTATATCTAAAGGCTCTGGCTCTGGAACAAAGAGGCTTACTCTGTAGCCTGTTTTTACCTTTTTTGAAGCTTTTCTTGTTTCCTTTTGGTTTACAAAGACATAACCATCTTCTATAAGCTTTTGTATGTAGCTCCTTGAAAATTCCCCATAAGCTTCTGCCAGAAAAGCATCCAACCTCTTGCCTTCATCCTCTTTCTCTACTTTAAATTCAAGAACTTCCGTTATCTTCCTGAGCAACTCTGACATGCACTGTTATGTCTTTTGGGTTCTCATCAAGGTTAAGGCTTTTTATAAGACCAAGGGTAACGTTGTAAACAACCCTCTTAGGAAAATCCTTCAGTTTTATCTCCTTTCCGTTGACCTTAATAACTATGTTCTCCATATTTAAATTATACAATGGTTTGATCAATAAGCCCCCTTTCTTTTAAGGATCACAAAAAAGGTCTTTAAAAGTATATACATATCGAGCCATAAAGACCAGTTTAGTATATAAAAAGTGTCCATAGCAACGCGCGTCTCGTAATCCACATCGTTCCTTCCGCTCACCTGCCAATAACCAGTTATACCAGGTTTCACAAGCTTATATATCTCAGCCAGATCTCCGTAATATCTCTCTAACTCCTCCTGAGTGACAGGCCTTGGTCCAACAAGGCTCATCTCACCTTTAAGCACATTGAGTATCTGGGGAAGCTCATCAAGGGATGATCTCCTAAGGAACTTGCCTATCTTTGTGACCCTTGGGTCATCTTTTAGCTTCCTGTACTTCTCCCATTCTGTTCTTATATCCTCTCTTTCCTGCAGAAGCCTCTTTAGGTATGTATCTGAGTTTTCATACATGGTTCTAAACTTGTAAACTTTTATGTTCCTTCCACCCTGCCCTAAACGTAGATGGGAGAAAAAAACTGGTCCACTTGTCTCAAGCTTTATCAGTATAGCAATGATAAGGATAGTCGTCAAAGCAACAGGTAGTAAAGTTAAAGAGAGCAGTATATCAAAGCTTCTTTTGATAAAGGCGTTGACAGAAGATTTAAGGTTGTCCTTGAACCTGAGAAGAAAAACATCCAACATATAGACGGGTACATGCTCCGAATTGACCACACTCATGCTTTTGAAAGGTGGGACTATTATAACTTCATCAGCCTTCCTCTGTAGCTTAGATACAAACTCAGTGAGCTCGCCAGCCTCAAAGAAGCCTGCTGATATAACAACGCAATCTGCAAGCTTCCTTTCCAAAAACCTATCCATGGATCTTAACCTTCTGACTACAAAGCTCCTCCCGTTAATGCTTACCCTTTTGAAGGCATCTCTGTCGCTAAAAAAACCCACCAATCTGTAGCCAAGCATCTTTTCTTCATCAAGAAAGGATGCAGCCTTCTGAACTATACTGTCCATACCTATGACCACAAATCTTCTTACTCCAAACTTCCATTTAAAGAGCAACTTCTTTGAGATATATCTCAAAAGGGTGAGAACTGGGTACATATACATACCCAGCATAAATATCATAAGCCTAGAGACTTCTTCAGACTTCTTCGTAACACCCACTAAGAAAAATACGGATGCAACGCCAAGGAAAACAACCTTAAACAGCCTTCTGAGGTCTTCCGGAAATGTGTACCTCTTTGTATATAAGCCTTCGTAAAAAAGGAAGAAGATAAAGATGAGGGGCATCCACCACATGCTGAGGAAATGAGATAATGGAAAGGTAAAGACCACTTTTTCTTTAAGAATGGAATTGAGCGTAAGACGGGTGAAGTAGGACAGGGTCAAAGAAACATAGAAGGAGACAAGGTCTGATGCTATTAAAACTAAAAAGAAGAAAGCGTTCTTAAACCATTTATCCATACCAACATGATTATAAAACAAGGGTCATTCGGTATATTCATAAACTAAGGTTCCTAAATACTCTCTCAGAGCTTTAATTGAATCATCCAAAACGCCCATTTTGGGAAGGAAGCTAAAAAGGTTGTATCTCATATCTCTTTTAAAGTCCGTTGGGTAAGGAATCACATCCATTCCTTCCTTTTCAAAGGAAAGCACAGCCCTTGGCATATGATAGGCAGAGGTTACCAAGACTATCCTCCTGTAACCCCTATCTTTACATATCCTTTTTACAAACATGGCGTTTTCTTTTGTATCCCTACTTTCCACCTCCGTTATTATACTCTTCCTATCAACTCCTAAGTCCAAAAGAAAAGACTTCATTATCTCCGCATCGGGTAAAAGACTTGCACCACCGGATAGTATTATTGGCAGGCCTGTTTCTCTGTGGAGCAAAGTTCCCGTTAGTAACCTCTTCATAGAATCTTCCTTTAGAACACCGCTGCTGTAAGATCCACCACCTAGAACTACGATAACGTCCGCACTGAACTTTTTTGGTACTGGATATTTTTTTTCTAAGGGTGTCAGCAGAGCATCCTTTACTGGTTCTATGGAAAGGAGATAAAGAAGTATGGCGGATATTACGCAGATGTAATAAGTAGCCCTTCTCTTCCTTTCTAAAAGGGCTACAGTTAAGAAGACTAAGATAAAAAGACCGGGTGGAAGTATTAGGTTGGAAAGAAGTTTTTTTATAAGAAACATCACCTTCTTGTTCTTGTTGCTATTATCACATCCTCGACTTTTTCCTTCTTTGCCATGTCCATAAGGGCTACAACATATTTATGCAGTGTGTCCTCATCAGCCTCTATTACTATAGATTTAGGTTTATTCTCCTGTATGAGCCTATCTATTCCTCCCAGGTCTATGCTCTTGCCATCGTAGATGTAAGATCCTTCCTTTGTAACCTGAACTCTCATAACAGACATGACTTTTTTTTCTCCTTCCTGAGTGAAGGGGAGCTTAACAGCCAAGAAGGTCATGGGAGATTGGAAGGCAAGTACAGCTAAAAAGAGAAAAACTGCGAGCAGTGTGTCAACGAGGGGAACTACATCTATGTAAGTTCTTTCGTCGTAGCCAAGCCTTTTCCTTCTCATTTTAGAATCCTCAAAGTTTCAGAAAGTTCAGACTCAACTCTGTCAAGGATGCTGTTGCCCATTATCCTGAATATCCAGTAGGCGAGAAGGGCTGGAATAGCTACGGCAAGACCAGTTGCTGCAGATACCAAAGCCTCGCTTATTCCCGCAGAGAGCAACGCCATACCCTGCTCTGTTTGTGCAACAGCAAAGGCTGAAAAAACCTTTATAAGACCAGTTATTGTACCAAAGAGGCCGATCAGGGGTGCTACGCTTGCTATCGTAGAGAGAAAGGCTAAGTTCTTTTCAACCTTAGGTACAAGGAGAGATATCTCAAAGCTCAGATCCGCAAAAAGGGTCCTCTTATCTACTTTACTGCCCTTATACTCCTCAAGCATTCTGTACAGGATGTTGCTTGCCGGTGAGTTATCCAAAGATATGATCTTCATGGCTCCGTCAACATCACCGCTGGCAAGCAAAGATCTCACGTCCTTTAAGGATTTGGATATTATGCTTGATGCTCTGAGATTCAAAAGCCTCTCCACTATCACAGCCCATGAGACAAGGGATAGGAACAGAAGCACATAAACGGCAATACCGCCCTTTTCGAGAAGATTGACCAGCATGTCCATTTTACCTCACCTCACACTTTGGTAGTTTACCTTTTAGAGAGTTTATCATATCAAGCTCCTCTCGCGTGACTGTATCTTTGTCGGCTTTATTAAGAAAGCATGATGCATCATGCTTTGCGTTCATATCAATAAGAACCTTAGCCCCCTCTATTATTGCCTGATTGTACACGGATGAACCCTTGTAATTTATGGATATATCCACAAAATCTTCAAGAGCCTTCTTTGCGTTGCCCTTTTTTAGCTCATTCATACCAGAAAAGTAGATGGCCTGGGATCTTATGTTATTGTCCTTGCTGTTTTTAAGATATTTTAAGTAATCCTCATCCCCTGAAAGCTTATAGAGTTCTAACAGGTAGCTTTCAAACTCACTATCCCTATAACCACCTTGTATTAGCTCCTTTGCAAGCTTTTTTGCGTTTTCATCATCGCCCATGGACAGGTACATACCTATAGCCTTCACTTTATCCGCAGAGCTCCCCTCAGCCAGGATGTCTGCAATGCTTTTCCTATCACCAACCTGTGAGTATATCTTTATAAGTTCATTCCTTGCTTGCTTCCTTTCTTCTTCATTTCCCTCTCTGTAAACTTTGTAGAGTAAAATCATCCTTTTATCCGTACTGTTCTCTAACTCTGCAAGCTTAAGTATGGCCTTGTACTTGAGCGGTGTACTTATGAGCTCGGTGAGTATCTCCCTTGCTTTACTTTCCTTCCCATCCTTTATATAGATCTGAGCAAGCTGGTATTTTAGCTCATCAGCCATAGAGGATTGAGGGTACTCACTAAGGTAGTTTTCAATGAGCTTCTCCGTATCTTTTTCGCTTACCTCCCTTCCACCCATCCCTATGAGGGAAAGGGTTGCATACTTAGCATACTCAGAGTTGGGATACTTTTGAAGGAGTTCGTAGTAATACTTTTTTGCTTCTTCTGTATTTCCTGCGTTATAAAGAGCATCGCCTGCCTTCAGGATGGCTTTGGGTTTTATAGGGCTTGTGAATGACACACTATCAAAATACTTAAAAGCTTCTTGGTAGTCGTTCTCAAGGAAGTAAGAAAGTCCTATAAGGTAGCGTTCATCATCGCTCCTTTCCGTTAGAAAGCTTCTTGATATGTTTGGCTTGCCCAAGAATAGGGCTGCCTTTGCCTTTAGAATTCTATCCCTTTGTGAATCTTTCTCCCTGAGGACTTCTATAACCCCATGGTAGTTTTTCATATTAAAGTAAGCCAAGGCCTTATAGTACGGTTCTTCAAGGTACATGGCTGCCTTCTCCCAATCACCGTTCCTGAAAAAGTACCAACCTGTATACTCTCTGTAAAGGTCTGGGTATCTTCCCCTTATCTCTTCCAGTATTGGACCAAGGGTTTTTCCAGACCAATAAGCAGATTCAAGAAGCCATGCGTACTCTTCCTTATCCTTCCTTTCAACATCTTTCAGTATATTGTAGGCCTTAGCATAATCTCCAAGCTTTACGGCAGAGTACACTGCATGCTTAACATTTCCAGACATGGAAAAGTAGTAGAATGAAAGAGAATAATCCCCTGAGTTGTAAGCTAATATCCCAGCCCTGTCTAAGAACCTTTTGTCTTCAGTGATAGAGTAAGTCAGCTTTGAGAGGAGAATATCCTTCGAAGATATAATGGCATAAAGGCTTTTGGAGAGGCTTGGGTTTATAGTCTCTAGTATGCTTGCATTGGCAAGGGCTTCCTTTTCAGCACCTTTTTTCATCTGTATGATGCCAAGATAGTAAAGAGCTACATCTCTGTATGGCTTTAGAGGTTTTGAGTAATCACGGAATATACTCTCTGCCGGCTTAGTATCCCCCTTCTTGAAGAGAAGCACAGCCCTTCTCATCCTAAGGCTATCTCTGTAATCTTGCTGCTCTTTCCCTTCGTAGAAATCAAGCACGTATCCGCAGTAATCTTTGAAAACAGCTAAATTACAAGAAGGTTTTGAGTCTTTTCCAGAGAGTATGCTGAATACAGAACCCCAAAGAGGATCAGTGTTCTGTGGGACTCCTCCGTAAAGCTTAAAGTTCAAGGCATAGTAAAGCTCGCAGCTGGCCTTTTGATACATGTGAGAAAAGCCACATGAGGATCTAAAAAGCTCAAGGGCTTCCTCTTTTTTATCCCTCTTTAGGTACATTGTACCTAACACATACTCTGCCATAGGCTTAAAAGGTGATGGCATGGCTATTACTTTTTTCAGTTCCCTCTCGGCAGATGCATAATCACCTTTGAGATAGTAGTCAACGCCTAGCATGTAAGATGTAAAGTCCTTTGGTTCACCGCAGCTTATTCCACTTTCCCTCTTCAAAGGCTTTACCTCTTCAAACTCCAGATGCTCTGGTGGTTCTAAGAGCATATATGATAGGTCTTTGGGCTTTTCTGTGAGCTCTTGGAGCCTTTCTGGTGGTATCATCTTGGGTTTTTCTTCTACAGTCTTGCCTATTATCTCCACGCTGACATCAAACTCCCTTTTTATATCCGCCGAGACAAGGAAAAGAAGCAAAGCAGCAAGACTAAAGAGCCTTATGAGCTTCCACATAAAAACCTCCCAAATGACAGGTTATGTTAAGCTTTAGTATAACATTCCTCCTCTCCTCCATGTGTACAACTGAGTAGCTTGCATTATCACATCCAAAGCTCCAAAACTTGGAAAGGTCTATGCTCAAAAGGCTACAAAACATGGCACGCATTGGAACTGTATGAGATACAACTACCACAGTCTGTCCCCAATGCCTTCTCCTGATATCTTCAAGGAATTCCTTCGTTCTTCTCTGTACAGAAACTAAGCTCTCACCGTTGGGAAACTCTACAGTGTGCGGTTCCTCTATCCATCTTTTAAAGTCCTCTGCGTACTTTTTCATGACCTCTTCCACTAGCATACCAGACCAAAGACCATGGTCTATCTCCCTTATCCTTTCTTCCTTTATAACGTCAAGGTTCTTAGATTCAGCTATTTTGATTGCCGTGTGATAGGTTCTTTTTAGGGGTGAAGAGTATATGAAGTCTATATTCTCCTTGGATAGTCTCTCTGCTAGGAGTTTTGCCTGCATCCTTCCCCTCTCCGAAAGGTCTGGGTCAAGAAGCCCCTGATACCTACCCTCTGGATTCCACTCACTCTCAGCATGACGGACCAAGATGAGCTTTACCATACTCCTGCTTCCATCAACGTTTTTGAGTACTCTGCAATGCCTTCCCCAAGCTTTACATCAAAACCAAGCTTACTGAGGACAACCTCCAGCATCCCAACAAACATAAGGCCATCCTCTGCACTGACACCCATATGGGATACTCTAAAGACCCTTCCCTTTAGATGGTCCTGCCCACCCGCAGTTCTTATACCAAGCTTTGTTAACTCTCTCCTTATCCTTTCTGATTGGTCGCTCTCCAGTGCCGTTACAGATATGGACGGTTTTTCTGGGAAAAGGGTAAGACCCAACGCCCTCGCTGCCCTTATAGTCCCCTCAGACATAGCCCTGTGTCTTCTCTCCACCTTTTCCATACCTTCCTCAAGGATCATGGAAAGAGATTCCTTCAGAGCTATTATTAGATTTATGGCAGGAGTCCATGCCGTCTGTCCCATAGCCTGCTTTTCTATCTCCCTTTTTATACTAAAGTAGAAGGCCCTATCCTTTAGCCTCCCTTTGGCTTTTTCAGAAAACCAAAGCAGAGAAAGTCCAGGTGGAAGCATGAGAGCCTTCTGGGAGCCTCCGACCAGCACGTCTATGCCAACCTCTTTTGGTTCTACCCTGTAAACACCCAAGGCAGTTATTGCATCGACGACAAGAAGGATATCCCTCTCCTTGCAAAGCCTGCCTATTTCTTCAACTGGATGGTAAGCACCCGTGGAAGTTTCTGACATTTGCATAAGGATGCCCTTACAATCTGGATGTTCTCTGAGAAGGGCATCTACCTCTTCATCCCTAGCAGACCTACCCCAATCTATGCTGTAGTCAACTACCTTAAGACCCCAATGCTCTGCAAGTTCTAGCCACCTTTGTCCAAACTTGCCTCCGTTTACAACAAGCACCTTATCCCCATACTCAAAAAAGTTAAGTATGGCTGCCTCCATTCCGCCAGTACCAGAAGAGCAGAAAAATACAAAGTTTTCGGAAGTATCATCCAGAAGCCTTTTTACAAGCTCCCTAGTTTCCAAAAAAACTGTCTTAAACTCATCTGTCCTGTGGTGTATTATCTGTCTTCCTAAGGTCTCCCTTACTCTTTCCGGTATTTCAACGGGTCCCGGTGTGAAGAGCCTTTCCCTTCGCATGTTAAACTATTTTATCTCAATGCTTGGTATACTGCTTGCCTTTCTTTCTTCCTTCTTTTGGGCTACAAACGACCTTTTCAGCAAAAAACTCATCTATAAGGGTTTTGATGAGTACTTTATACTCTGGATAAGGTTTCCCGTATCTTCTCTCCTGCTGCTTCCTCTTAGCATCTTCTTTTGGGATATGAACAGTTTTATCTTGGTGTCCACCCTGCTCTGGCTTCCCATTGAGATCTTGGGTGGTGTTCTCTTCATAAAAGCTCTCAAACATGCCCCCCTTTCACTTGCCATGTCCTTTTACTCTCTAATGCCCTTCTTCTCAGCACTTTTTAGCTTTTTACTTTTGGGTGAGAGGATAACACCCTTAGGCTTTGTTGGAATACTTTTGACTGTGATCGGAGCCATACTCATAACGGGTCTTTCTCTCAAGGATTTCTTTAGAAGGAATATAGGGTCTATTTACATGATTGCATCTACCCTTCTCTTTGGTCTTAACGTAGTGATAGGCAAGATGGTTATTCTGGAAAGCAATCCTTACTTCTTCAGTTGGTATTACACAGCGTGTATGTCCGTTGGGACGCTTCCCTTTGTGAAACCTGAGCATTTACTAAGGTGTGAAAGCTACAGAGAATCTAGCTTACTGCTTATAGGTGTCTTCTTTGCCCTTGGTGGTGTACTTTATTATGTAGCTCTGTTGTATGCTCCCACTTCTTATGTGGTTGCTGTGGAGAGGATGTCAATCCTTCTCTCACTATACTATGGAAAGGTTTTCTTTGGTGAAGATGTAAGGCATATAATACCAGGTACTCTTCTGATGCTTATTGGCTCACTTCTTTTGAGCCTGAGCTTACTCTCGTCAACTACTCCCTAATTAATTAGGGAGCTTGCCCCTCTTGGGGGCATAAGGCTTGTTGACTGCAGCCCTTTGAAAGAGATATTAATTGCTCCTACGAAATCCGCATGTTTTTTCCTGCTGTGTGCCAGTCTGTAGTTCTTGAAATCCCTTCCGTCTGCTATGTAGACCTTTGCACCCAAAGAGCTAAATATCTCAGCCCACCTCATCCCATATGCTCCTGTCTGCTCTAAAACTACGATATCCTTGGGTCTAATGTATGCCTGTGCTTCTAAGGGGGTGCTTATCTCTACTGCTTTGCTTCCATCATGGGCTATAATATACTTTGCTCCTATGTCTACTCCTATTATCCTCATTTCTCTCCTCCTCTCTTCTTTTTCTCAGGTAGGCAAGGCTTGAAGGTCAGGATTATAAAACTCTGGGGGCGTAAAAGCCTCCCAATAATATAAGTCCCTGCCTCCTTACCTTGCCTTGTGGAATATTCTAAGATGGTTCTTGATAAAAATGGAATGTTGTAAGATAATATAAGACGGAGGTGTTTTTATGAAAAACTTATCCTTTGACGTTCATCTTCTGGAGGAGGTGTCCAATCTTGAGTACTTTATAGTCAAGAGCCCTATAAATACTCTAGAATTTTGGAAAGAATGGCAAGAAAAGTTCTCAAGAGCTTACATGTCCAAGACGGCCATAAGAAAAATCCTAAGGTCCAAAAGACTATCCTACGTTGAGGTTAGTAAGTATAAAGCGCAGCTAAACATTTATGATGATGTTCTTTTTTATCTTGAGACTTTAAAAAACTTAGCTTTGAGCTTGAGGGGTATATTCTCATCGGACCAGAGCATGGAGCTCGATGACGAAGACACAGACTTAGACATTTAGGATGGAAAAGAAGAGCCTAAGGGACGTAGACTTATCTGGGAAGAGGGTTTTGGTCAGGGTTGACTTTAACGTACCCATGGATGAACAGGGAAACATAGAGGATGACACAAGGATAAGGGCAAGCCTTCCTACTATAGAGTATATCCTAGATGCAAACGGAAAGGTTATACTCATGTCTCACCTTGGAAGACCAAAGGGGAGAGATCCAAAGTACAGCCTCCTTCCAGTTGCCAAAAGGCTCTCCAGGTATCTAAACAAAGAAGTACTGATGGCCAACGATTGTGTGGGAGAAGAAGTAAGAAAGATGGTAGAAAGCATGAAGGAGGGTGATATTATCCTCCTTGAGAACCTGAGGTTTCATAAGGAGGAAGAGAACGATGAGGACTTTGCAAGGGAGCTTGCATCCCTTGGCGATGTGTACGTGAGCGATGCCTTTGGAACATGTCATAGAAAGCATGCTTCTGTTTACACAGTACCGCAGATCCTAAAGCCTGCTGTAATGGGCTTTCTTCTTGAAAAAGAGATATCCTACTTTAAAAAGGCCATGGTAAACCCACAGAGGCCTGTTGTTGCCATACTGGGCGGTGCTAAAGTATCATCCAAGATAGGGATCATAAAAAACCTCCTCAAAAGAGTAGATAAGATATTCGTGGGTGGTGCGATGGCTTTCACTTTCATAAGGGCCATGGGTTATGACGTTGGGAACTCAGTTTTGGAGGATGGTTTTCTTGACACTGCAATGGATATAATGGATGTTGCAAAAAAGCTCGGTGTAAAGTTCTATCTTCCAGTTGACTTTGTTCTTGGTAAGGAGTTTTCTGACAGTACGCCAACGAAGATAGTTCCATGGCAGGATATTCTCTCAGGCTGGATGGGTTTGGACATAGGTCCAGTATCAGTCAGCCTTTTGAGGGAAGTAATATCCGATGCGCAAACTATCATATGGAACGGTCCCATGGGAGCCTTCGAGCTTGATAGGTTCAAAGATGGTACCTATGAAACAGCAAAGATGCTTGCAAGTTCACCAGCCCTTACTATAGCCGGTGGGGGAGATACAGACCATGCCATACACAAAGCCGGTGTATACAACGCCATAGACTTTGTTTCCACTGGTGGGGGTGCCTTTTTGGAGCTTCTTGAAGGAAACACCCTTCCATGCATAGAGGTTCTTGACAATAAGGAAGAGTAAGATGGCAACAGTAAAACCTTATAAAAACATGATCCCAAGAATAGACTCTTCAGTTTTTCTTGCCGAAAACGCAGTTGTCATAGGAGATGTAGAGATAGGTGAGGACTCGAGCGTATGGTACGGGGCCGTAATAAGGGGGGATGTGAACTACATAAGGATAGGGAAAAGGACGAACATACAGGATAACTCCGTTGTTCACGTAACGCATGATACATACCCAACAATCGTAGGGGATGATGTTACAGTTGGGCATAGAGTGGTGCTTCACGGATGTATCATCAAAGACCATGTGCTTGTAGGTATGGGTGCTGTGGTAATGGATGGTGTGGAAGTAGATCACTATGTGATAGTGGGAGCTGGTGCCCTTCTAACACCTGGCAAAAAGATACCATCTGGGGTGCTTGTTGCTGGGTTTCCCGCAAAGGTTATAAGAGAGCTACGGCCAGAGGAGATAAAGCTGATAGAGGAATCTTCTTTGAACTACGTAAGGTACAAAAACTCTTACATGCAAAAAGCATGATAAAGGTAAAGCGTGTGTACGAAAAAATACAGGAAGATGATGGAAAAAGGGTACTCATTGAAAGGCTATGGCCAAGAGGGGTAAAAAGAGAGGAAGCAAAAAGTAGGAACATAACCCTTGTTTACTCAGCAAGGGATAAAGAGTATAATAATGCCGTGGTCCTGAAAGAGGTTATAGAAAAGCTTATGGGTGGAACATGAGAACCTTGGCTATTAGACATGTAAAGATAGAGCATCTGGGAATGCTTGAACCTTTGCTAAAAAGGAAAGGTTTTCAAGTGGATTATGTAGATACTGCTGAGGGACAGCTTCTCAAAAGACCCTTGGAAGATTACTCCCTTGTTGCTGTTTTGGGTGGCTATATGGGAGCTTACGAAGAGGATAAATTCCCTTTTCTTTCTTACGAGTTTAGGCTTATGGAGGAAGCAATAAAAAGGGATATTCCCATGCTCGGTATATGTCTTGGCTCTCAGATGCTGGCAAAAGTGCTTGGAGCTAAAGTATACAGAGGAGAAAAGGGTAAGGAGATTGGTTGGTTTAAAGTGTTCAAAAGGGGCACACACAACTACTTTGAAAATTTTCCAGAAGAGATCACTGTTTTCCAGTGGCATGGAGATACCTTTGAGCTTCCAAAGGGTGCAGTTAGAATCTATTCATCGGAAAGGTACGAAAACCAAGCCTTTGTTTATGGTAAGGCTGTTGGATTGCAGTTCCACATAGAAGTTACAAAAGATATGGTTGGCAGATGGGCAAGAGCATACAAGGATGAGCTTGATAGAGAAGGTTTAAGCCCTAAAGAACTTCTCAGCGTAAATGGTAAGCATATATACTTTCTTAGAAGCTTAGTAAACAGTCTTATTTCAAGAATTGTTCATTGATTCTCTTCTTACCTTTTGCAAAAGGTTGTGTGCTAACCTTGTTGGTTCGGGTATACGGTATAGGGAAGTTTTTAAAACTAATTCTATGGCTGTTTTTAGGCTTATCCTGTGTCCTACCGAGACGTAGATGGGCTCTGTTGAATCCTTAGTCCTGAGTGCAGCACCCACTATGCTACCCTTGTATTTTAGGTAGGCATAGCTTCCCCTTTTCTGTCCTATATCTGTATGAAAACCAAAGAGTCTTTTCTTAGCCACACCTACACTTACAGTTCCAGTGCTTACTCCAAAGTGGGATGCTATACCGCAACCTCTTGGATGGGCAACCCCTTGACCGTCTATGAAGTATACATCCGGCTTTACCTCTGCTTCATTGTAAAGTTTGAGCATGAGGGGGAGTTCTCTAAAAGCCAAAAAGGTTGGTATGTACGGAAAGTCTACCAGACCATCCACCACGTACTCGTATATGGGCTTCATTGTGTTCACATCTATGACAACCATACATGCCCAAGCTCTTGTTGGATTCCTCCTCACCTCTTCAAAGGTGAGGTCTATCCCGCCTACAGTCTGTACTTTCCCAAAATCATCTCTTTGTATAACCTTCTTTGCACACTCTATCTGAACCCTTTCCAACTGCTCCGTTCTCATAAGACCTTATCTAAAACCCACCCGATGGTTTACTATCAAGCAGTTCTTTCAGGGGGGGTGGTGCACTTAGGGTCTCTTGCCTTTGCTCCTTTCCAGAAGACCTTCTCGCAAATTTAAACTTTACAGATTCTATTCCTTTATCCCCCTTTATGTACATCTTCCCTCTTCTTATATCCAATATTTGACCAAAAGGCTCCTTTTTAAGTTTTCCGCCGTCTTCATAAAAGACATATCCTTTGCCGCCAACCTTTACGTATCCAAAAATCTCCTTGCCTGCCTTTGCCTTTCCAGAAAGCATAGGAAAAACATCCTTCTTCATTATGCTCTCAACATCACCGCCATGAGAAAAACTCAGAAGGATTAAAAGAAAAAATAAAAGGTTCATGTTTGATAATTATAAAACGAAACCAATTATCATCGAACCACTCAACTCCGGCTTATAATTTATTAATAAGGAGAGGTGACCGAGTGGCCGAAGGTGCAGCACTGGAAATGCTGTGTACGGTAACCCGTACCGCGGGTTCGAATCCCGCCCTCTCCGCCAACAGAACATGTACGATAGGATAGTAATAAGAGGAGCTCGGCAGCATAACCTAAAGAACATAGATGTAGATGTACCAAAAAACAAGCTTGTTGTTATAACTGGCCCTTCCGGTAGTGGTAAGTCTTCCCTTGCCTTTGATACCATCTATGCAGAGGGACAGAGAAGGTTTGTAGAGTCTCTCTCCTCTTATGCAAGGCAGTTTTTGGGTGTGATGGAAAAGCCTGATGTGGATGTTATGGAAGGCCTCTCCCCATCAATAGCCATAGACCAAAAGACCACGTCAAAGAATCCACGCTCTACTGTTGGTACAGTTACAGAGATATACGATTATATGAGAGTGCTTTGGGCAAACATAGGAAAGCCTCATTGTCCAACGTGTGGAAGGCTTTTAGAGGGGCTCTCGGCGCACGAGATGCTCGAAAAGGTTTGGGATAGGCATCAGGGAAAAAGGATAACTGTACTCTCGCCCCTAGTAAGGGGTAAAAAGGGAGAGTTCAAGGAAGTCATGAAAGATATATACAACATGGGATTTTCAAGAGTCAGAGTAGATAGTGAGTACAAAAGAGTCATAGATGTTCCACCCCTTGAGAAGAACAAGAAGCATAACATAGAAGTTGTCATAGACAGGCTTTTGCTTGAACCTGAAGAGAGGGCAAGGCTTTTAACTGCAATAGAAAAAGCCCTTGAGCTTTCTAAGGGTCTTTTGGTTGTTCAGGATGTGGATGAAAATATAGAGGATGTTTTCAGCGAGAGGCTTACGTGTCCAGAGCATGGTTTTTCCATACAAGAGCTTTCCCCCAGACTCTTTTCTTTTAACTCTCCCTATGGAGCATGTGGAGTCTGTAAAGGTCTCGGTGTAAGGTGGGAGGTGGATACTGGGCTGCTTGTGGACGAGGATGAACCGGTTATCGATGCTTTCAAAATAACAGCCTCCGGGCTCTTTAACTACCTTAAATATCCCATTTCCAACCTTCTTAGGACCTTGGGATATGATGCGAGGACCGTGTACAAGAACCTGCCAGATTCTGTAAAAAACTTACTTCTATACGGTGGAACGGTAAAAGGTGCAAGCTTTGAAGGTATAGTAAAGCATCTTGAAAGAAGGTTTATGGAGGAAGATGCTGAAAAGATAAGGGAAGAGATAGGAGAGTACATAAGGGAGATGCCATGCCCTTCATGTAGGGGGGCAAGGTTGAAAGATGAAGCTCTCGCTGTCTTAGTTAGTGAAAGAAACATATGGGAAGTTTGCCGTATGCAGATAAGACAGGCAATGAACTTCTTTGTGGAGCTTTCTAATAGTTTAAGCGGAAAGGAATACCTTGTGGCTGAAAAACTCCTAAAGGAGATAAAAGAGAGGCTTGGCTTTCTTTTGGATGTGGGGCTTGATTATCTTGACCTTGCAAGGAGTGCCACATCCCTTTCTGGCGGTGAGATGCAGAGGATAAGGTTAGCAACTCAGATAGGGTCCAAGCTAACAGGAATAATATACGTTTTGGATGAGCCATCCATAGGCCTCCATCCGAGAGACACTCACAAGCTCATAAAAACTTTAAAAAGTCTTAGAGACCTTGGCAACACTGTCATAGTAGTTGAGCATGACCCGGAAACCATAGAAGCTGCAGATTGGATCATAGATATGGGTCCAGGAGCAGGAAAAGAAGGAGGAACTATTGTGGCTCAAGGTACTGTTGAAGACATTATAAAAGAGTCAAATTCTCTTACCGGTGCCTACATATCTGGAAGACTCTCCATCAGCATGCCTGAAAAGAGGAGAACACCTAAGGGAAAATGGATAAGGATAGTGAAGGCAAGAAAGCATAACCTAAAGGGTATAACGGTAGAAATACCTCTTAACCTCTTTGTGTGCATAACTGGAGTTTCCGGAAGCGGTAAATCCACACTACTTTATGACATACTTTGGTCTTACACCAGGTCCCTCTTTTACAGTGGCAACGCACCGGTGAATGGGTTTGAAAGGATAGAAGGTTTGGAGCATATAGATAAGGTTATAAACATAGACCAGTCCCCTATAGGTAGAACTCCAAGAAGCAACGCAGCAACATACACAAAAGTCTTTGACCTTATTAGAGATCTCTTTTCAAGCACTGAAGAGGCAAGAGCCAGAGGCTACAGTGCAGGTAGGTTTTCCTTTAACGTAAAGGGTGGAAGGTGTGAAGCATGCCAAGGGGAGGGCGTTATAAAGGTAGAGATGCACTTTCTTCCGCCTGTTTACGTAACGTGCGATGTTTGCAAAGGAAAGAGGTACAACAGAGAAACCCTTGATATACTTTACAAAGGTAAGAATATAGCACAGGTGCTTGATATGACAGTAGATGAGGCTCATGAGTTCTTTTATCATCATACTGCCATAAGAAGAAAGTTGGAACTTCTAAAGGATGTGGGGCTTGGGTACATAAAGCTTGGTCAGCCAGCTACGACGCTCTCTGGTGGTGAAGCTCAGAGGATAAAGCTTACAAGAGAGCTGTCAAAGAAGGACACAGGCAGAACACTTTACCTTTTGGATGAACCAACCACAGGCCTTCATATGGATGATGTAAAAAAGCTTATAGACGTGCTTCAAAGGTTGGTTGATAAAGGGAACACAGTTGTTGTTATAGAGCATAACATGGATGTGATAAAGTGTGCTGACTGGATAATAGACCTTGGGCCAGATGGTGGAGATGGAGGTGGCTACATAGTGGCCACTGGAACACCAGAAGATATAATGAAAAATGGAGATTCTTACACTGGGGTCTATCTTAGAAGGTATTTAGAAAGGATGTTAAATTTTAAGACCCAGGGTGTGTAAAGATAAACCACCATCTGCTATGAAAAATATTTTTGACACAGCAGCCCTTATCCCTTGACAATACATAAATAATTACTTACTATTAAAAGCATGTACTACGTTTCAAAGGTAAGTCCTTTCTTCTTTACGTTGGCACTGATAGACCTTCTTGCATCTCTCTTTTACAAGCCATTAGATTCAAAGCTCGCTTGGACGATAGCTGTTTTTGGTTTTATAGCTCACACCATAATGTCCGCCATGTATCAGATAGTTCCCAATTCTCAAGGTAAAGCTCTAAAATTTTCATACCTATCTTACTTGGTGTTTCTCTTCAGTTTTATCTGCTCCTTACTCTTTTATATAGGATGGACTCTTTACGCAAGCTACCTTTACGCTTTGACCTCACTTGTTTTTTCTTTGCACATACTCTTCTCCATAAGAAACTGGCAGCCAATAACGGTAAAGTTTTTAGGGCTTGGGACGCTTTACTTTTTTACCTCTTCCATCTTCTTAGTCCTGTCTGAGATGGGATACATCCCCTTAGCTTTGGCCATTCATACCAACACCTTAGGATTTATGCTAAACGTAGTTATGGGGACCCAGCTCGCTTGGATACCTATGCTTTACATGGAACCTCTCAACGTAAAGCATGCCAAAAGACTTTTCTATATGAACCTTATAGCATTGCCTCCCTTTCTTTTTACCTTCTACGCTATGAACTATCAACTTATCTCTCTGGTCAGTTTCTTACCTGTATCCCTTGTGGCTTACTTTCTTTGGACCCTTTACACACTTTTTTCTGAGAGACGGATGCCAAAAGAGATACCCTTAGTTGTCAGGTACTTTCTGCTGGCTATGGTCTTTTTACCCTTTGGCATGCTTACGGGGATTTTGATGGCAAGCAAAAACTTAGTATCTTTCTTGGTGAACGTACACGTGGACCTTTTGGTTTATGGTTTTACATCCATAACTGTCATGGGTGGGTTGGCTCACCTCCTTCCACGGATAGTTTATGGATGGAAGCAATCAGAGGGGATAAACGCAAGCATAAAAGACTTTGTTGATGAAAGGTTGGTCAAAAGGGTCTTTCCTTTTGTGCCAATGAGCGTTTTTTGGATGGCTTTATGCGATGCAATGGGTGGCGTGTTTTCCTATTTCTCATCTCTTCCCTATTTACTTCTTTGGCTCCTCTTTTTTAGTGCAACCTTCCTAAAGGGAAAAATCTTTACCTAAGTACATGGTCCTCACATCTCTGTTTAGAATCACCTCATCGGGTTTGCCCTCTGCAATTATTTTCCCGTCGTATATTATGTAAACCCTGTCCACTATCCTTATCGTTTCTCTCACATTATGGTCTGTTATCAAGATACCTATTCCTTGAGACTTAAGTCCAGCGATCATTGACCTTATATCAGCCACCAGTATAGGGTCTACACCAGCAAAAGGTTCATCAAGAAGTATGTACTTAGGCTTTGGTATCATAGACCTTGCTATTTCAAGCCTTCTTTTCTGACCGCCAGATATCTGCCCAGCCTTCATATCCTTTATCTCATAGAGACCAAAGTCTGCAAGAAGTTCCTCAGCCCTTGCATACCTTGATTCCTTGCTATCTTCAAAGAACTCAAGGAAAATAAGAAGGTTTTCCAAAAGGCTCAGGTCATCAAAGAGAGTATGCTCTTGGGGTAAAAAAACTATACCCTCTTTTGCTCTTCTGTGAGGTGGCATATGGGTTATGTCTTTTTCGCCAAGTTTTATAGTACCCTCATCAACGGATATAAAACCAATGAGGCAGTTAAAGAGTGTAGTTTTACCAGCACCGTTAGGACCAAGCAAACCAACAACCTCTTCCCTATCTATGGCCAAGTCTACACCGTCCAGGACCCTTCTTTCTTTAAAACTCTTCTTTATTCCTTTGGCTATGAGCATCTTTTTAATTTTAACACCTTTCTCATTTATGTTAATATGAGTTTTCATTTTACGATATAATAACTTTAAATTACGTTAAATTACAAGGAGGCTAACAATGAAGCGCACGGTGGGAATAGTCGGAGTGGCTCTCTTTAATTTAACCTTTGCTGAGGAGCTTCCAGAGGTTAGTGTTACAGCCACAAGGACAGAAAGGGAAACAAAGGATGTGCCGGCAAGCGTGACTGTGATAGGAAAAGAGAAGATAGGTCAAACGCCCATGTTCAACCTTCAGGATGCCCTTTCTGGAACTCCTGGTGTAAACATCACCTCAAGAAATCAAGGCTATGATACAAGGCTGATAATAAGGGGTGCGGGGCTTAAGGCTCCATATGGGGTCAGAGAAATAATGGTGCTTTTAAACGGTGTTCCAATAACAGACCCAGATAGTTTGACAAGGCTTGACTTTGTTGATACATCCTTGATAGAGAGGGTTGAGGTGGTAAAAGGACCTAACTCTACCCTATGGGGTGTAAACTCTGCGGGTGGTGTGATAAACGTTATAACAAGAAGCCCCTTTGAAAGGAAGGGTGGTTTCATAAGGCTTGGCTTTGGCGATTTTAACTCTCAAAACCATAACCTTTACTATTCTACTCCTTTAGGAAAGGGTTTTTATATTGGCTTTAATGCAAGCAGAAGACAGACGGATAACTCTTGGAGACCTTGGAACAAATTCTGGACAAATCAGATAACCTTTCAGCCTTCTTACCTCTTTGAAAACGGAGACACATGGGAAAACTATATAAGCTACACAAAAGCAAGTCTACAGCTTCCTGGGTCTCTTGTAGTGGATCCAAAAAGGAACATAGATCAATGGTCCCAGCTTTTGAAAACTGGAAGGGCATCTCAAACTGCAGACCCTTGGAAGCATATGGGAAGATATTCAGAGATCTTCTTCCTTAGTTCAAAGCTTACAAAGAACGTAGGAAGCCTTGAGCTTATACCTTTGGTCTACTTAAACCATTGGCAACACTACCACCCTGTAACTGGCAGGATAAACGATGCGGACACTTGGGTATACGGCTTTGACCTTCAGACAAACTACAGGCATAACTTGGGCATACTTACCGGTGGCATTACTATCAGACATGATGACCAAGACACCGATTATTTCAAGTACAAGGATGTTAAGGTTGTAAGCGGTAGGATAGTTAGCACCCTTTCAGATAACAGGGGGGACCTACTGGAAAGGCAAAATCAAAAGACAACCCTTATGGGTGTCTTCCTTCAGGAGTCCTTTCAGAAGAATAAGTGGATATTGGACATAGGTGCAAGGGCAGATAAGGTCAAGTTTGATATAAGCGGGTATAAGTGGGGAGACTATTCCTTCTCTGCTGGCGACTATACGTCCTGTCCAAACTCACAGATAGAAAACTGCTTCTCTTACAAAAGGGAAAAGACCTATACGGTGGTGAGCCCAAGGGCAGGCTTGCTTTATAAGCTTGCACCTTGGATAAACCTTTATGCAACAGTGGCAACAGGAGCAAATACACCCTCCAGTAGTGAGCTTTCTTCCAATCCAAACCTAAAGCTTACAAAAGTTATAAACTACGAAACGGGCTTTAAGGTAAGACACAAAAAGCTTTCCTTAGACACAGCCCTTTATTTAATGGATGTTAAAGATGAAGTGGTAAGGGTTATACAACCCGATGGGTATACACAGTTTACAAATGCTGGTAAGACAGAAAAGAAAGGCTTTGAAATTTCCACATCTTATGAACTTTTTGAAAATTTTAGCTTGGGACTCTCTTATACCTACTCGGACTATAAGTTTAAGGAGTTTTTTGAGATAGTAAAGATAGGAAATCAAAGTGTGAATGTAAGCAGGAATGGAAACAGGCTACCTTACATACCTATACATCAATATTCTATGTTTGTCTCCTACAGGCACCCTTCAGGCTTTAGGTTTTTGGTGCAATCTGACACATGGGGGGAGTACTATATAGACAATGCCAACAGTGAAAAATATAAAGGTTATGAGTTTTTAACAAGTACCACACTAGGATATCAGAGGAAAAACTTAGATCTTGCCCTTATGGTCAGCAATCTCTTTGACAAAAAGTATGCCAACGAGGTCACAAAAGACACAACTGGTGTAAAAAGATACACTCCAGCACCACCGAGGACATTCCTTGTCAGGCTGACTTACAGCTTTTAAGGAGGTGAGTCATGAGGATGCTTACACTTATCAAACAAAGAGCCAACACAGACATCTTTGGCATACCCATCCTTGCCTTTCTCTTCAAAAACAGATACATGCTAACCTTCTACAGACTCTTTACTCTCTTCCTTCTCCTATATGCCATAGCTTACGGCTTCATAAACCCAACCAAGGATAACATCTTTACCAAGGCGGTCTTTTGGTCCATCTTCTGGCCCTTCTTTATGACCATAAGCCTCCCTACTTTAGGGAGTATCTTCTGTATGGTTTGCCCCCATGGGTTCCTAGGAAGATATATAACCAGATTTGGCTTAAGGCTGAGACCACCCAAACGGCTTTCTAATCCTTACATAGGCTTTATAGGTTCCAACATAATAGCCTACTGGTTTGTTTTGTATACCTTTCCAGGATTTTTCAGACATCCACTTGCCACTGCAAGCTTCTTCCTCTTCTTTACCTTCCTTTCTATGCTTTTCTTCTTTCTCTTTAGAGGTATGGCTTACTGTAAATACATATGCCCTATAGGCTCAGTAAACACTGCCTTTTCAAGGGCATCCTTTACATGGCTTTCTACCTACCAGGAGGAATGCAAAGGCTGTAAAAAGCCCCAATGCGCCCTTGTCTGTCCCTATGAGCTAAACCCTTCTAAGTTTGAGGAAAAGAATAGCATGTTAAACTGTACTCTTTGCATGGAGTGTGCACAGGTTTGTGATGCGGTCAGGTTTGACATAAGGAGATGGGGATACTCCCTTTATGAGAGCATAAAAAATCCGAAGGTGATTGAAATTGCTGTATATGTTTTGCTTGTTGCCGTTATAACCTTTACCATGAGATTCCACCATGGGCTTTCACGCAGTAGCTTGAGCGAGTACATGCCTTGGGTTGTTGTTGGAAAGTATCTGCAGGGATCTTTGAACTTGCCTAAGTTTGTAGATATTACAGGCCTCGTTGCTATGCTTATGGCTTTAACTTTAGTACTTTTTACAGTCTATTTTAGTTTTAAAGCTATCTCCAGAGTTTTAGAGAAAGGTTTCTGGGAGGTTCTCACAACTCTTGGCTATGCCTTTGCACCTCTTATGATAGTGGGTGGGCTTTCTCATGCTCTTGAGTTTTTCTTCACAGAGTACTACCATAACATAGTTAACGGCTTTTCTCAGGCTTTTGGTTTTGCTTTAAGGGTAGAGCCTCTGGCAAAGAGGGGGGAGTCATGGCTTCATGTTTTTAGAATATTCCCCTTTATTGCAGGTTTCTGGAGCCTTCACATACTATGGAAGAGGGTTCAGATGCTAACAGAGGAAAGAAGAGTACTTATCTTTCTTCTATCCTCTGCCTTACCTGTATTTTACCTATCACTATCTCTCTTGACCCTTATAGTAACGCTTGCTTTTCCACCTGAACATCATCACGGGGGACATTGAGATGAATCTGAGACTTAAAGCCTATACTACTTCCTTTTTTATCCACATCCTCTTCTTTCTTGCTGTTATTCTTTTTTTAGGTAATCAGGTAGAGCATAAAAGAGTGATTGAGATAGACCTGACTTTGAACTATCCTAAGGAGGAGATACAAGTTCAGAAAAAAAGTTTGGTACAAGAAGAGAAAAGAAGAGAAAGAAAAGTTCAAACTGCTTTAGCTCCTGCAATAAGAAACAAAGAACAGACTTCTGAAGTTAAGGAAGAGCCAAAAGAGAACCTATCGGACAAATTTTTGGATGAAACACAGAATACAGTACAACCTGCATTAAACGGTGCATCGGAAAATCGAAAAGAGGAAGGCAAGACCCTTTCATCCAATACAGGGTCTGGAAAGGGTTCTGAGGAAACTAAGGAAGGTATAAAAAACGATGAAAAGAAACAAGCCCAGGAGCTCTACCTAAGAGAGAAACTCTCTGTCATTTCCTCTCTGGTTCAAAAGAATATAAGCTATCCGCCTATAGCCCGTAGGATGGGATGGGAGGGTAAAGTAGTGGTGTGCTTTGTTCTTACAGCCGATGGAAGCATAAAGAATATGCATATAGAAAGAAGCTCAAGTTATGATGTGTTGGACAATAACGCTGTAGATACTATAAAAAGGTTAGCCCACCTTTTCCCAAAGCCACATGTGGAAGTTGTTATTAAATTACCTGTAAATTATAGACTATCAGAGTGAACTACTCCATCTTATAGAAGATGGAGCTTCCTGCTTCATAGAGGCTTTTCACCTCTCCACAGGCTTAAGTTCGGACAGTT
>JAXSMZ010000013.1:0-37203 GCA_037924335.1 Aquificaceae bacterium | reverse complement strand
AACATGCAGATTTTGTAGGTGCAGTTAATATAGCCTTTAAAGGGCTGCAGTCAACCAGCCTCATGCCCCCAAGAGGGGCAAGCTCCCTAATTCATTAGGGAGTAGTTGACTCTCTTCCTTAATTATATGCTTTATAAAATCTACTTTTTCTGTATTGGAAATTGCAATAGGTAAATAATAATGCTTTAAAATTTCTTCACATTTAAAGTCTATCCTTTTTCTATCTTTTCCTCGTAAGATTTGCTTTTCCCATGTTTTTTAACTCTTTCTATAATATCTTTTATATCCTTTGCTTCATCTTTTGAAACTGTTATATGCTTAAAGTGTATTATTTCATTTTCTAATAGCTTAAACTTATGTAAATGCTCCATCTTTGTAAGATGATGATCTATAAGTCTTCTAATTATCAAATCTGGTTTACCTAATACAATGGCATCGTTTATATCGTAATACTTATCTTGGTTCTCTAAACTATTTTTTATATCTCTCAATACAGATGGTTTTATCTCATATTTCACTAAAAAAACTACATCTGGTATACAGTTAATATAACTTCTAAGGATATCCATATCATGTTTTGAGGGACTGTTTCAAAATTTGTGTAAATTCTACCATACCTCATAATCTACCCTCAAAGAGAATTCTTAGCTGGGCATAGACCCTTTCCCAGTCCTTCATCGGTATTGTTCTACTTTTTCCTTACTTGGCTGTCTCATGTTAATACCTCCCTACTTTATTTTTACACAATGGATGAAACAGTTCCGACAAGCCTGCTCACTCAACTCCATAAAGGAGTCATGCCATGAGAAATTACCTTAAGCCCGCTGCAAACTTGAATTCTACTCAATTTTGTTAGTCTGTCCTCTGGAATTTCCCTTTGCCCGTTGGATGGAGGGGTGGGCATGACTTTTCTGGCATAATTTATATAATGGCAGAGTTTGAAGTAATAGAAAGGACATGGCTTGACGCACTTTTTGATGAGAATATAGCAAGAAGTTTGCCCTCTGATAGTCAAGAACTTGAGAGAGCCCTTGCTTGGTATTGGGCTTTTAGAAAGGACTTTGAGATATTGAGCCTGCATAACGATTATCTTGAACTCTTACTTAAAGTAAAAGAACCTCAGAGAATCCCAAAAGAGGAGTTAAACCATTACTATAGGGCTTTTGTAGAAAGGTTGTGGTATGAAAGTCGTATACGAAAAGCTGTTGGAAAAGTTATCTGAGAAAGGAATAAGGTGTAAGCTAATAGCCATAGGAAGGAGTGCGTTAAGTTTTTATAAGGTAAACAAAGCAAAAAGCACTATGGATATTGATTTTGAGGTTACAGAGTTTGAAGGAGAAATAGAGGAACTTCAGTCCATCCTTGACGAGCTTGGTATCAGAGCTGACTATGGTGAAGACATAGATAGATGGGGAGTTGTGCCTTTACCTGCAGGATATAGAGACAGAGCGGTCAATGCTTTGAAAAAGGGAAATGCGGAGTTGTATGTGCTTTCTCCTGTGGATTTTATAATAAGCAAGCTCCGTAGAGGAACTCAAGAGGACTGGGAAGATGCATTGGAGGTGGCTCTTGCGGAAAACATAAAGCCAGAGGAGATTAGAGAAGTTTTGAAGTTGATAAAACCAATCAAGGATGTTCAGTTCTTCCATTTTCTGAAAAGAGTTGAAAGATTTTTGGAAGAGCTTCAAAGGACTTATAATTTCAGTAATGACCCAGGAAGAATTTCTTAAGACCTTCTCCTGGGATGGAGAGCAGAGCAGGGAGGAGCTTTTAATAAGGGCTATGCTATTTGCCAATCCTCTTGAGATAGCACCGCTGTTTAGCAAAGAAGAGCTAAGGAAGATATTTCTGAACAACCTGCACAGGTTTCATGGAAAAGATAGGAGCTTTTGGAAGGTAGTAGAGATATTCAGAAAAGAACTTTAGAGAGGGTAGTTTCTTTATCTCTTACTGAGGGCTTTTATTTGGCAGGAGGAACAGCTTTAACTATTAGGTATAGCCACAGACCTTCGGAGGATTTTGACTTTTTACATTCCCTTCTTACAAGTTCAGCGTTAGTCTGCTTGTGGAAAAGCTCAGAAACGCGTCTGCAGAAATAGTGTCTATAAGTGAGGGGCTCTCATATTCTTAATAGAAGGAATCAAGTTCTCCTTTTTCAGCTATCAATATCCACTATTGGAAGAACCAGAGTTTTGGGAAGACTTGGGTGTATACATAGCAAAAGATAGAGATATTTTGTGTATGAAGGCTATAGCCATTTTTCTTCAGGTCTTTGACTTACTTTGAAGATGCAGAAAAAGAGATCAATCCGCTAGGTAAACGCAGCAAGGAAAAATGCCACTTTTCCGCAAACTACTGTATATATTGTTCATACGCCCAAAATCTTTACTTAACTGATTTCATCACTCATGACACTGACCCAGAACCGCTACCTATCGTAGGAGAGGGAGACGACCCTATTAATGTAACTGCGATCATATTAACAGAAGGGTGCTGTTAAAAGGCTTTCATACTCTCTTTATAATCGTTTAGGCTTTCACCTTCCTTAGGTTTTCTGAATATAAAAAGATGTTCGTGCGCTATCAGGTAAAAATCTGTCCAGTATTTATCATCTTTTGGTTTTTCTACCCAGCATTCTTGGGCAGTTTTTGCCAATCCAGCCCATTTTTTACCGGTCTTTCTTGTCTTCCATTGAACTTTTATCACATCCTCTCTGAGTATGAAACCTACGTCCAAGAACTGCTCAAGGACCCTAAAAGCTATCGGGACATAATGTCTCTTCTTCCTGGTATCCCCTATCAGAATTGCTGTGTACCTGCCAGGCTTTAAAACCCTAAAGCTCTCCTTCGCCACTTGGTGCATACCCTTAAGGTACTCTTCCAAAGTATTTGCACAAGATAGGTCTCCTTGAATTCTTTTTTTCTTAGAGTAAGAGATTATGTTGAAGTAAGGTGGATGAGTGGCTATAAGGTCTACAGAGTTGTCCCCAAGTAAGTCCAAGCTTCTGGCATCTCCGAGGTAGAGGTGAACGTCTTTTCCCTCTTGGTTTTCAAATGGAGTGTTGAAGTTTAGCCTATTAAAGGCTAGCATCAAAGCCTCATAGTTTATGTCAACTCCTATGGCCTTCCGGTTTAAAAGTTTAGCTTCAATTAGTGTAGTACCTCCTCCGCACATCTGGTCAAGGACAAGCTCACCCGGTTTACTGTATCTGAGGATAAGGTTTCTAACGACCTGGGGTGCCCAGTTGCCTCTGTACTTGCTTTTGTGTGTAGCCCAGTCTCCTCTTTTTGGAAAAGACCAAACGCTTGTTGTTTCCAACTCAAATTCCTCTGGCTGGTATTTCTTAATGGAGCGTTTCTCTCCAATTGGAACCTCCATGTCTTCTATACAGACTGTTTTGTGCTCTTTAATGTACTCGTAGTAATCGTCCCAGGTTAAGGGCTTCATGGAAATGTATTGGCTGACTGTAGCAGTTTTTAAATTCATAGGTTTATTATAGTGGTAAGCGCCCTTAAAAACCTCTCCATCTTATTATGGTCTTTAACACCTGGAGATCTCTCTATTCCAGATGATACGTCAACGGCGTAGGGCTTTACGTAATTTACGGCTTCTCTTACGTTCTCTGAATTTAGGCCACCGGAGAGAAAGACTCTAAAGCTCCTTTCTACCGTCTTCCTTGCTATACTCCAGTCAAAGGTCTTTCCTGTTCCACCATAGGCTTCTTCTGAGTATGTATCTAAAAGCACGGCGTATGCCTTTTTCCACTCCTCAGGAACTTTGAAACCCTCTTTGACTCTGAAAGCTTTTATAACTCTCTCAAGCCCTACTCTTTTTGCAAATTCAAAGCTCTCCTCACCGTGCAGTTGTACAAGCTCCACTCCCATATCCAGAGCTCTTTTTACATCCTTGTGGCTTGGATTTACAAAAACAGCTACCCGATTAACTCCCTTTGCAAAGGGTAGGAGCTTTTCAAGCTCCTCAAAGCTTACAAATCTTTTGCTTTTTGGGTATAGGATAAAACCAACGTAGTCAACGCTCAACTCACAGGCTTTTATAAGGTCCTCAACCCTTTTTATCCCGCAGAACTTAACCTTTACCATAGAACATATCTCTGAGCCTTACCATCTCTTCAAGGGATATCTGTCCTGGAGCTATCGCCTCTTCCAAAAAAGAGTAGGTGATAACAGAGCCAAAGACAAAGCCCGCAAGCCTTGATATCTTTCCCAGCTCCCCCATGGCTATAAGCACCTTATCCCCATCCTCATCTATGCACAAGAGCCTTTTAACATCCTTGTAAGAGTTAGCCTTCACTGCTATCTTTACTATATCGGCTCCAAATCGCTTTGCCTCCCTGTATATTTCCTTTAGAACCCAGCAAGGGGGTGTGAGTTCAAAGTTGTGATAGGATACGATAAGCTTCTTGCCAGATAGCTTTACAATATCCTTTACTGCTCTTATGACCTCCTTAGAGGATAACTCTATGTCCGTGTAATCGCTTACTGGTGATATGCTCTCAAATATATCTGTTCTGTTTTCTACTTTTTTACCGCCCTCCTTCTCGCTCCTTACGGTAAGTATTGTTTTTAAGCCCATCTTTTGAGCTTTTTCTACATGTCTTAAGACCCAGTCTAGACCCTTTTTTTCAAAAAGGTCTACCCTGAGCTCAACTATATCGCAACCCTTCTCTTTACAGGTTCTTAAATTCTCTTCAAACTTCCTGTCCGTGAGCGGAACTGCTATAAGCATTACCTTTTTTTAACTCTCCCCAAGACCTTCAATGGAAGGCCAAAAACCTTCGTAAAGCTTGCTCCAGCTTTGTGGTCAAAGGTATCCCTTTCCGAGTAGGTGGCCAGATCCTCTACGTAAAGAGAGTTGGGAGATGTTCTTCCGACTACAGAAATACTACCTTTGTAGAGTTTTAACCTTACCTTTCCGTTTACCAAAGAAGCTAAATAGGAAGTAAAAGCATCAAGAGCTTCTTTCAAAGGTGTGAACCAAAGCCCTTCATAAACAAGCTTTGAGTACTCATGGGGAATATGGGAAAGGAAGTAGTGATATGTAAACCTATCCGTTGTTAAAGAGAGAAGCTCTCTGTAAGCTTCGTAAAGCACTGTAGATGCTGGAGCTTCGTAAACTTCCCTGCTCTTTATTCCCACAAGCCTGTTTTCCACCATATCTATCCTGCCTATACCGTGCTTTCCGGCTATTCTGTTCAGGTCAAGGATGAGCTCGCTCAAAAGTCCGTACTCCTTTCCATTTAAACTTATGGGTGTTCCTTCCTTGAACTCTATATCCAAGTACTCTGGCTCGTTGGGTGCTTTCTCAGGTGATGTTGTCCACTCAAAGGCATCTTCTTGGGGCTCTGTCCATGGGTCTTCTAAGGGACCGCATTCTATGGAGACTCCCCAAAGATTTTTGTCTATGGAGTAGGGTTTTTCCTTTGTAGCCTTTACACTTATACCATGTCTTAGAGCATAATCTACTTCTTCCTCTCTTGACCTAAAGTCCCATTCTCTGACCGGTGCAAGAACCTCTATGTCTGGTTCCAAAGCCCAGACTGATAACTCAAACCTAACCTGGTCGTTCCCCTTCCCAGTAGAACCATGGGCAACGTAAGAAGCACCAAGCTTCTTAGCATAGTAAACTAACTTTTTTGCTATAAGCGGTCTTGAAAGGGATGCACTCAGAGGATACTTACCCTCATAGAGAGCCAAAGCCCTAAGCGTAGGGAGACAATAATCTCTTGCGAACCCTTCCTTTAGGTCTTCAACTATCCATTCTACAGCTCCAGAACTCCTAGCCTTCTGTGGAATTTCTCCAAGCTCCTCACCTTGCCCCACATCGGCTGTGTAAGTTATAACTTCATAGCCTCTTTCGGTGAGCCACCTGACAATGACGGAAGTGTCCAATCCACCAGAGTAAGCCAATACAACCCTTTTGTTCATAGGAACATTATACTATTTAAGTATGTCTTTTGTCGCTCTTATCACAGACTTTGGAACAAAAGATGGCTTTGTGGGAGCTATGAAGGGTGTCATGCTTTCCATAAACCCCGAGGTTGTCATAGTTGATATAACGCACGAGGTGGAACCCTTCAACATCTTTGAAGGAGCCCTTATCCTAAAAGCTCATTATAAGTACTTTTCAAAAGGGACAGTTTTTGTTGGTGTTGTTGACCCAGGAGTTGGTTCAGAAAGACTCCCCTTAGCCTTAGAATGTGGGGGATACTACTTTGTTGGTCCTCACAACGGTGTCTTTGACTTTACCCTGCAAGACATCAACCAGAAGGTTAAAGCTTACAGGATAGAAAACTTCACGCTTCCAAGGGTGAACGAGACCTTCCATGGAAGGGACATCTTTGCACCTGTTGCAGCCCACATAAGCAGAGGAGTTGCTTTGGAAGAGGTGGGAAGACCTTTAGAATACATGTACCTTTTAAAGTGGGAAAAGCCAGTCCTCAGAGGTGACACATTGATGGGAAGAGTCATACACTTTGACAGATTTGGAAACTCTATAACCAACATACCATGTGGAAGCTACTCGGAAGGTGAGATAAGAGGCAAAAAACTGCCAGTAGTTTCACACTTTCTTGAGCAAAGGAAAAAAGAGCCAGCCATGCTGTGCGGAAGCTTTGGTCTTATGGAGGTATTTGTTCCTATGGACAGTGCGAAAGAGTTGCTTAAATTAAAAATAAACGAACCAGTCCTTGTCAAATTTTGATAAAATATCTATCTATGGTTAGAGTTGGGATAAACGGCTTTGGCAGGATAGGAAGGTCTTTCTTTAGGGCTTGCTATAAGAACGAGAAAATCAAGATTGTAGCTATAAATGACCTTACGGATACTCGCACCTTAGCCCATCTTCTCAAGTATGACTCTGTTCATGGGAGATTTGAGGGGAAGGTGGAGGCTACGGACGACGCTTTACAGGTGGATGGTGAAAAGGTTGCTGTGTTTTCTATAAAGGACCCATCGGAGATTCCATGGAACGATGCGGGTGTGGATGTTGTTGTAGAATCTACGGGTGTTTTCACAAGCAGAGAGAAAGCTCGGCTTCATCTCAGAGACTGTGTAAAAAAAGTTATAATATCAGCTCCGGCAAAGGAGCCAGATATAACAATAGTTCTTGGAGTCAACGAGCAAATGTACGACCCAGAAAAGCACCATATCATTTCCAACGCGTCATGCACAACTAACTGCCTTGCACCAACTCTAAAAGTCCTTCACGAACGCTTTGGAATCAAAAGAGGCTACATGGTTACAGTTCATGCTTACACAAACGACCAGAGAGTTTTGGACCTTCCCCACAGGGACCTAAGAAGAGCAAGGGCTGCTGGCTTAAACATAATACCAACGACAACGGGTGCGGCAAGGGCAATAGGTGAGGTAATACCAGAACTCAAAGGGAAGCTTGACGGAAGTGCTAGGAGAGTTCCGGTTGCTGATGGTTCCATGATAGATTTAACTGTTCTTGTGGATAGAAAACCTTTTGATGTAGACGAAGTAAACCAAGCCTTCAAGGAAGCCTCAGAAACCTATCTTAATGGTATACTCCAGTACACGGAAGAACCCATAGTTTCTACAGATATAGTAAGGAATCCCAACTCAGCCATATTCGATGCAGGGCTTACAAAAGTTATAGATGATATGGTTCATATTGCTGCATGGTACGATAACGAATGGGGATACTCTTGTAGGCTAAGGGACCTTGTGCTATATGTTTATAGTAGAGAGAAGGTAAAAGCCGGGGTGTAGCTCAGGTGGTAGAGCGCTGGCTTTGGGAGCCAGAAGTCGCAGGTTCGAGTCCTGCCACCCCGAGGGCCCGTAGCTCAGTTGGATAGAGCAAGGGATTTCTAATCCCTAGGTCGGGGGTTCGAATCCCTCCGGGCCCGTTTTTAAAAAGCCATGATAAGCGTGATAATACCAGCTTATAACGAGAGAGAGAACATAGAGCCTCTTTATGAAAAACTCAAGCAAGTTTTAGAAGGGGAGTATGAGGTTATCTTTGTGGACGATGGTTCTGAGGATGGTACCTTTGAGGTTCTAAAGAACATAGCCAACAGCGATGATAAAGTAAAGGTTATACGGTTCAAGAGGAACTATGGACAAACGGCTGCTATGTACGCAGGGTTTGAGCATGCAAGTGGAGATGTGATCATAACAATGGATGCAGACCTTCAGAATGACCCAGAGGACATACCAAAGCTCATAGAAAAGCTCCAAGAAGGTTATGACCTAGTGAGCGGGTGGAGAAAAAACAGAAAGGACCCTCTCTTTTCAAGAAAGCTTCCATCCATGATAGCCAACTGGGTCATATCAAGAGTCACGGGTGTAAAGCTCCATGACTACGGATGCACGCTCAAGGCTTACAGGTCTGATGTCATAAAGGAGCTTGAACTTTACGGAGACATGCACAGGTTCCTGCCAGCTCTTACAAAGAGGCAAGGTGCAAAGGTAACGGAGATAGAGGTAAAACATCATCCAAGGCTTTATGGAAGGTCCAAGTACGGGATAGGTAGAACTGTGAGAGTTATACTTGATATACTTTTGGTTAAGTTTTTGAACGAGTACATAAACAAGCCCATGTACGTGTTTGGTTCCTTGGGTTTTTTACTCTTTGTGTTGGGTTTTTCCATGCTTCTTTATCTTATCTTCATAAAGCTCTTCTGGGGTGAAAGGATAGGCACGCGCCCTCTTCTGATACTGAGCGTTCTTTCCCTTCTGGCTGGCATACAGCTAGTGTCAACTGGTATAATAGCCGAGCTTCTTGTTAGAATTTATTACAAGAGCAAGGGAGATAAACCCTATAAAATTGAAGAAACCATTAACGTCTAAAGCATTAAATTTAAATTATGAGTTTAAAGGATAAGCTTGTTGAGCTGTCTGACTATGTGTATGTACTGCCAGAGAATACGATAGAAGGGCAGAAAGTCCCAGTCTACTTTTATATAAGCGAGAGGCTCTTTGAGAACCTTGAGGAGGATGCCATAAAGCAGGCTGCAAACGCTGCAACGCTACCGGGGGTTGAAAAGGCTGTCTACGTTATGCCAGACGTGCATGTGGGTTATGGTTTTCCTGTTGGGGGTGTTATGGCAACAGATACAAAAAGGGGCATAATAAGCCCAGGTTCCATAGGTTACGATATAAACTGTGGTGTGAGACTCATATCTACAAACCTAACGAAGGATATGGTTTATCCTGTAAGGAAGGAGCTAATGGACGAGGTGCTCAGAAGCGTTCCATCGGGAGTTGGTTCTAGAGGAAGGATAAAGCTCTCAAAGGCTCAGATGGATGAAGTTTCTTTAAAGGGTGCAGTGTGGGCCGTAGAGCACGGTTTTGGCTTTAAAGAGGACTTAGAGCATATAGAAAGCTCTGGAGTTCTTCCGATGGCTGACCCTGATAAGGTCTCCAATTTTGCATACGAGAGAGGGGCTGAAGAGCTGGGGACTGTTGGATCAGGCAACCACTTTGTTGAGGTGCAAGCTGTGGATGAGGTCTACGATGAGGAAATAGCGAAGAAGTTAGGCCTTGGATTAAACACGGTGACCCTTATGATTCATTCAGGTTCTAGAGGGTTTGGACATCAAATATGCGTAGATTATTTAAAAGTTGCTAAGGATGCCCTTTCTAAGTATAAGATAGATATACCAGACATGCAGCTTGCTTGTATGCCCTTTAGCTCAGAGGAGGGACAGAACTATTTCAAAGCTATGAATAGCGCCGCAAACTATGCTTTTGCAAACAGACAGGTGCTCGGTTTCTTACTGGCAGATACAGTTAGAAGGTTTTTGAAAATATCCTGGGAGGAGATGGGATACAGAGTGATCTACGACCTTGCCCACAACATAGGCAAGGTAGAAAAGCATAAGGTGGATGAGGAGGAGAAAGAGGTTCTGGTGCACAGAAAGGGGGCTACAAGAGCCTTCCCAGCCTACAATCCAGATATACCACAGGCATACAAAGAGATAGGTCAACCCGTTTTGATACCTGGAGATGTTGGTAGATATTCCTTTGTACTCATTGGACAGGAAAAGAGCATGAACATAAGCTTTGGTAGTGCATGTCACGGTGCTGGAAGGCTCATGTCCAGAACAAAAGCTAAGGAGTATGTCAGAAGGGAAGGGCTTGAAAGGGTTTTGGCAGATCTTGTCGTTGTAGCAAGGGGGAAGGGCACCGTAATGGAAGAAGTTCCACAAGCGTACAAGGATGTTACAGAGGTTGTAAGCGTTGTGCATGCTCTCGGTATAGCAAAGCTTGTAGTCAGACTAAAACCACTTGGAACTTTAAAGGGTTGACTTTATAATATAATTTTCTGGAGGAAATTTATGGGTGAATTTGAAAAGCTCCTTGAAAAAAGCCTTGAAGAAGCACGAGAGATAAGAAAAGGAGAGGTTATAAAGTGTAAAGTTATAAAGGTAGACAGTAGGAATGTCTACGTCGACGTGGGTTACAAGTTAGAGGGTATAATACCAAGAGAAGAGCTTCCGGATGCAAAGGAGGGAGATGAGATCAAAGCTGTAGTTGTAAGAATAGCAAGAGGTGGTTCTCCGATCCTATCTCACAGAGCATACGTAGAGAAGAGATGTGTTCGTCTTCTCAAGTCTGCTTATGAAAAAGGTAGCTTTGTTTCTGGCAGAGTTGTAGAAAAGATGCGCGATGGTTATGTCGTTGACATAGACGGAATAAAGGCATTCATGCCCATTAACGAGGCTGGAAGAAGGTTAAGGGAGGGGTCAAAAGCGGTCGTAAAGATAACAGAACTTCAAGACACAAGGGATGGCTTAAAGGTAAGGGTGTCGCAGAAGGCGTACCTTTTAGAGCAGGAGAAAAAAAGGAAGGAGAAGTTATTAAGCCAGCTGAAAGTTGGAGATACAGTTGATGGGAGAGTCATAAAGATAGACCCAGAGAAAGGGATAACTCTTCTTATACAGGGTGCACTTCGCGCCTTTCTTCCAAAGGAAGAACTGTCTTGGGGAAGGAGCAGAAACCCATACAACTACGCTGAAATAGGTGAAAAGCTTAGAGTAAAAGTAAAGAGAGTTCCCCAAGATGGAAACTTCATATTCGTGAGCCTCAGAGACATGAAAGAAAACCCATGGGAGAAGATAAAAGATAAAGTAAAGAAAGGAGATATTGTAAACGTTAAGCTTTTGGAAGTATCCGATAAGGGGTTTATAGTTGAAATTCATGATGGGGTTGAGGGTTTTGTTCCAAAGGAGGAAGTGCCACAGCATGAAGAAGCTAGCTACAAAAGAGGTTCTGAGCTAAAGGTAAGGGTTCTTGAATTTGACCCATCAAAGAGAAGGTTGATACTTAGCGTAAAGAGAGCACTGCCAAAACCATGGGAGGAGTTTATAAAAGAACATCCAGCGGGAAGTAAAGTGAGAGGAAGGGTTGAGAAGATAGAGGGAGCAAAGGCTATAGTAGACTTAGGGAATGGAGCAAAGGGCATAATTCACAGGAGTGACCTCTCTTGGACAAAGCCCGGAAGGATAGAAGAAGTTCTCAAGGAAGGGGAGGATATGGACTTTGTTGTTCTTTCCTTAGAAGGTAGGTTCGTAAAGCTAAGTAGGAAACAGCTGACACCAAATCCATGGGACCTTATAGCCGATAGGTATAAGGTTGGACAGAAGGTAACGTTAAGGGTAAAATCCTCCCATCCTTTTGGTGTCTTTTTAGAATTCCCAGAAGGTGTGGATGGATTGCTCCCGCTATCGGAAATACCAAAGGGTGTAGAGCTTCTTGAAGGTTCCCAAGTAGAGGTGAGAATAGCTGAGATATCTCCAAAGGAGGAGAGGATAACGCTCAGCATGAGGGAGGAAAAGAAAGAAAAGCATGAGGAACTTATCACTACAAACTCAGAAAGTGGGTTTACACTGGGGGACGTTCTGAGAAAGAGGATAAAGCTATAGCATGACAAAGAAAAGCATAGCTGAAGGTATTTACAGAAGTGATAAGTATCCATCCATGACAAAGAAAAAACTTTATGCTTTGATTAACGCCGTCTTCAAAACGATGGGCGATGTGCTCATTGAGACAGGAAATGTAAAGCTCTCTGGGTTTGGAACTTTCAAGGTTAGAAGGAGAAAAGAGAAAAGGGGAAGAGACCCAAGGACTGGAGAGATGCGTATCATAACATCAAAAAACACCGTGCAATTCAGACCGAGCAAAAAACTGATAGCAAGGCTCAACATGCTCTCCAGAAAGAGTAAAATATAAAAAAACGGGGTGTGGCGCAGGTGGAAGCGCGCTGGCATGGGGGGCCAGAGGTCACGGGTTCAAGTCCCGTCACCCCGATTTAGTGTATAATATAGGAAGTGCGTAAAGTTCTAATTTTTTCCTTAACTGCGTTGTTCTTTTTGTTTTTTATCCCTCTGTACTTAATGTACACAGACCTGCCATCCGTTGAAAAGTTAAGAGATTGGAGACCTCCAGAAGCTACTCTTATATACGACTACAAAGGTAGAGTCTTTGGGGATGTAGCCCTTCAGAGAAGATATTATGTCCTACTAAAGGATATTCCCCAATACGTAAGGGAGGCTTTCATATCAGCCGAGGACAGAAACTTTTATAAGCACTTTGGTGTAGACCCAACGGCCATTCTTAGAGCTTTTGTGACAAACGTAAGGGAGAGGGAAGTGGCGCAGGGTGCTTCCACTATAACCCAACAGCTTGCAAGAAACCTATTCCTCACACCCGAGAGGAGCCTCAGGAGAAAGATAAAGGAGGTCCTTTTAGCCATAAAAATAGAGAGGTCCTTTCCAAAGGATAAAATCCTTGAGATGTACCTAAATTACATATATTTGGGGCAGGGTGCTTACGGAGTTGAGGCAGCATCCAGAATATACTTTGGTAAACACGTCAAGGACCTTAGCTTGGATGAAGCAGCCTTGCTTGCAGCGCTTCCAAAGGCTCCAACAAAGTACAATCCCTTTAGAAACCCCGAAAGAATAGAGGAAAGAAGGAATTATGTGCTGAAGAGGATGTACGAAGATGGATACATAACTGAGGATGAGTACAGAAGGTATGCATCCATGCCAATAAAGATCAAAGCGGAAAACAGATATTACGGTATGGATTACTTTCTTGATTATGTCAAGGACTACCTGATAGAAAAGTACGGAGAAGCCATCCTTGCCGGTGGTTATAAAGTTTACACCACAATAGATAGGGATATCCAGAGGTATGCACAGGAAGCTGTCAAAAGGGGTGTTTTGAGAGTAGCAAAGGCCAACGGCATACCCTTCCTTCCAGAGGACCCCTATGAGGTTCAAAGAAGGTACGAAGAACAAGTTGTAGAATTAAAACCATCGAAGGTATACATAGGAAAGGTTTTAGAAGTTAGAGGGGATGAACTAAAGGTGGCATTGAAGAACTATGAGTTTTCAGTGCCAAGGAACCAGCTGTCAGTTGAAAAGGGGGATTATATAATTGTAAAGATCATCAAGAAGAAGGGCGAAGGTCTGAGGGCTGAGGTCATTCCAGACCTTGAGGGAGCTCTTGTAAGCCTGGATGCAAAGACGGGGGCCATAAGAGCTATGGTTGGTGGGTATTCTTACCTCAGGAGTCCTTACAACAGAGCCGTGTATGCAAAAAGGCAACCAGGTTCTGCCATAAAACCCATCATATACCTTGCAGCTCTTATGAAAGGTTACACACAAGCTTCGACTGTGGATGCAACACCAAAAAGCTTCTATGACCCATCCAAAGGAAAAGAGTGGACACCCAAAAACTACGAGAGTGAAGATTATGGAACCATTACCCTTAGAACAGCTTTAGCAAAGAGCATAAACACTGCTACAGTTAATCTCCTTTCTGAGATAGGATTTGATATGCCCATAGAGGTTGGCAAAATACTGGATATTGATTTAAAGCCTTACTACTCAATAGCTCTTGGAAGCATTGAAGTGACACCATTAGAGCTTACATCAGCCTATCAAGCTTTTGCAGACCTAGGAGTGAAGTGCAAGCCCTATTTTATAGAGAAGATCCTATCTCCCGATGGGAAAGTTATAGAGGAGAATTTCCCTAAATGTGAACAGGTACTTCCTCCCCAAGAGGTTAGGGTACTTGTAGACATGCTGAGGGCAGTAGTGCTTGAGGGTACTGGTGCATCTGCAAGCTCCTTAGGTAGGACAGTTGCTGGAAAAACTGGGACAACCAACGACTATATGGACGCATGGTTTGTTGGGTTTTCTACCAATATAGTCACAGGTGTATGGGTCGGCTTTGACACAAAGAGAAGCATGGGGAAAGGCATGGCTGGTGCCAGGGTTGCGCTTCCCATATGGATTGACTTTATGTCAACAGCAGCCTACATGTTTCCAAATGAGGACTTTCCCTTACCGGAGGGGACGGTGATTGTAAACTGTCCAACACCGATGGTCTTCGTTGATGGTACTCAAGGGATATGTTCAGGTCAGGAGAACTCATCTGAAAATGAGCTAAAGGGCATAGTAGACCCAAACCTTCTGAAGAAACTAAAGGAGATACCTTAGAATAAACTTATGCGTGTCTTGCTCTTTTCAGGGAAAGGTGGTGTTGGAAAGACAACCATATCGGCTGCCACTGGGTACAGACTTTCCCAGCTTGGCTACAAGACCATAGTTGTCTCTTTAGACCCTGCTCACAGCTTGGGAGATGCCTTTGATATACCAGAAGGCCAAAAGATGAAAGCAAAAGGCCTTCCTATAAAGATAAACGAAAAGCTTTACATCCAGGAGATAGATATACAAGAGGAAGTGGATAGGTATTGGGATGATGTTTACAGATTCTTAGAGATACTTTTTAGTACTACTGGCCTTGATGAGGTTGTCTCTGAAGAGCTTGCCATACTCCCAGGCATGGAAGAAGTTACAAGCCTCCTTTATGTTAACAAGTACTACAAGGAAGGGGAGTTTGATGTGCTGCTTCTTGACCTTCCTCCAACTGGCGAATCACTGAGGTTTGTATCCATGCCCACAGTCCTAAAGTGGTACATGAAAAAGATATTCAACGTGGAGAGAAACATACTGAGAGTAGCAAGACCAGTGGCAAGAAGGCTCACGGATGTTCCCCTCCCAGATGACTCTTACTTCCAAGCCTTAGAAAACTTTTATGAAAAGCTAAGAGGTGTAGATGAGATAATCATAAACCCTGAGGTAACCTCTGTAAGACTTGTGGCAAATCCGGAGAAGATGGTTTTAAAGGAGAGCCAGAGAGCTTTTATGTACTTTAACCTGTTCGGTGCAAACGTGGATGCAGTGATAGTTAACAAGGTTCTTCCTCCCATTGTGGAAAACTGTGAACACTTTTCCAAGTGGGTCCTGACCCAAAAAAGACACCTTGAAGAAATGGAGGCTCTCTTTGCACCCGTTCCAGTTTATAGAGTTCCCATGCTTGAGGATGAAGTTGTAGGAGAGGAAAGACTCAGTATACTCGCAGACCTAATATACGCCGATAAGGACCCATCCCATGTGTTCTTTAAAGAAAAACCCTATGAGTTTTTGCAAGAAGGGAGCGATTACATAGTAAAACTGAGGGCACCCTTCTTAACAAAGGAGGGGTTATCCCTTTTAAAGTCGGAGGGAGAGCTCATAATAAGGTGGGGTAACTTCAAAAGTCACATAATGCTACCCAGGAAGTTGAGAGGCTATGAGCCTGCGGGAGCAAGGATTGAAAGCGGACATCTCTTTGTGAAGCTTGTAAAGGGAACTAACAGCACATAACTTTGTTACAAAACATTCCATTTTGTAATGTTTATTACACTTTTCGTCAAAAACCTAGAGCCGTAGGCTGGCATCTTCTTTGCAATAAGAAAAGCAGGAGGTTATGGAAATGAAGCTTGTAAGAGCATTTATAAGGCCTGAAAAAGAACAAGAAGTTGTGCTAGCTCTTGAAGGTTCTGGCTTCCCAGCGTTAACGAAGATGTCGGCAATGGGAAGAGGTAAACAGAAAGGATTGAGGGTGGGAGATATAGTTTACGAAGAACTCCCGAAGGTTCTGTTGCTTATGGTTGTAAAGGATGAAGACTTAAGTAAGGTTGAAAGCATCATATTGGAACATGCAAGGACTGGGAACATAGGAGACGGGAAGGTCTTTGTAAGTCCCGTAGAAAAGAGCATAACCATCAGGACTGGGGAGGTGGAGCTATGAAGGAGATATGGGCTATAATTCGGAGGGAAAAGTATACTGAGACAAAGAGAGCTCTTGATAAAGTAGGTTGTGGTGCCATGAGCATACATTCTGTATGGGGGAGGGGTAAACAGAGAGGTTTTATCATGTCAGATGCAGAAAGTGAGCTTGCCCTTTATGCTACAAGCGCACCAAAGTTAGTACCAACCCCATCCTACTTGGTAGCGGAAGGAGCAACTATAACAAAGCCTGTGGTTTACGTTCCAAAGAAGTTATTGGTTATGGTTCTTCCAGATGACAAGGTTGAAAAAGCCATAGAGGCTATCATTGAGGTCAACAGAACAGGTCATTATGGGGATGGAAAGATCTTTGTTCTCCCTGTTGAAGATGCCATAACGGTTAGGACGGGGGAAAGGGGAGAAGAGGCTCTTACAGGAGGTTGATATCATGAAGGCCACCTTCAGAAAGAACTCAAATGGTCATATTGAGGTTTATATACCTAAAAAAGACATAGAAGCCATCGTTGTGGATATACAGAAGAGTGGTTCCTGGGGTGGTACTTTTAAGCTATCAAATGGGTGGGTTTTGCAAGTGCCATCTTTTGAATCAGAGCCAAGGTTCCCTATAACCATAGAGGTTAAAAAAATTGGCGAGTAAGGAGGTATTACCATGAGTGGATGCAATGCCAAAAAATGCGGAGTTGGGACGGATGAGCTTTCCCCTCTTCCCGACCATATAAAGGAAAAGATACATGATCATCCTTGCTATTCCCAAGAAGCGCACCACTTTTATGCCAGGATGCATGTAGCTGTGGCTCCAGCTTGCAATATACAGTGCAATTACTGCAACAGGAAGTACGACTGCGCCAACGAATCAAGGCCTGGAGTTGTTAGTGAACTTCTAACTCCGGAGGAGGCTGCAAAGAAAGTGCTGGCTGTTGCTATGGAGATTCCTCGGATGACTGTTGTTGGAATAGCAGGCCCAGGAGACCCCCTGGCAAACCCCGAGCGTACCTTTAGAACCTTTGAGCTCATAAAGGAAAAAGCACCTGATATAAAACTTTGCCTCTCTACCAACGGGTTAAAGCTCACTGAGTACATTGAAAAGATAAAAGAGTTAGACGTAGACCATGTTACAATAACAATAAATGCAATAAGTCCACAGGTAGCTTCAAAGATCTATCCGTGGGTGTTTTTTAACCACAGAAGGTACAAAGGACTTGAAGCTTCTAAGATACTCCTCGAGAAACAGTATGAGGGTCTAAAGGCTTGTGTAGAGAATGGCATACTTGTTAAGGTAAACACTGTCTTTATACCAGAAGTAAACGGGGAAGAGATGGAAGAACTGTCAAGGAAGGTTAGAGGTATGGGTGCGTTCCTCCATAACATTATGCCTTATGTGGAAGGCGATGGAACAGCTTACCAACGCATGGGTATAAAACCACCAACACCAAGCCAGCTCAAAGAAGTTCAAGAAAAGTGTGAGGGGCATATGTCTTTGATGAGACATTGTAGGCAATGTAGGGCTGATGCAGTGGGGCTTTTGGGTGAGGATCGGGGGCAGGAATTTACCAAGGATAAGATAGCTAAACTTGAGATAAACTATAATCCAGAATTCAGAAAGTCCATACACGAGGAGATAGAGAAGGAGAGGGAAAAGCTAAGAAAAGCGAGAGAACTGCTATCTGTTCCTCTTCGAGAAGATAAAGGTATAAGTGTACTTGTTGCAGTTGCCAGCAAAGGTAATATGCTTGTAAACGAGCATTTTGGTACAGCTCATGAGTTTCTCATATATGAAGTATCCTCAAAGGGGTGTAAGTTTATACATCACAGAAAAGTCACGCCTTACTGCCATGGGTCCATCTCCTGCATTGAGGGAGGAGAGGTGCTAGAGGAGATTATCTCTAAGCTTTCTGACTGCAAAGCTGTCCTCGCTGCCAAGATAGGTTTTGAGCCAAGAGATGTTCTGGAACCGAGGGGAATCCAATGTGTGGACGAGTTTGCTTACCTTCCAATAGAGGAAGCTTTGGTCAAATACTATGAGAAGTATGTATTGAAGAATGAGACAGTAGAGGTCTGATATGGCAATGTTCATAAGGCAGGAAGATTGTATATCGTGTTATGCTTGCGAGAAAGAATGTCCTACAAAGGCCATAAGCCATGATGAGGAGAGTATGTTTGAGATAGATCCAAGGTTATGTACAGAGTGCGAAGGATTTTATGAAGAACCTCAATGTGTTGCTATATGTCCCATAGACGGATGCATAGTTAGATTGGAGGGAACGGGTTATGAATGTGTTAAATGACTTAAAAAACTTGAAGGATGCAGAGGATTTCTTTAAGTACTTTGGCATAGAGTACGATGAAAGGATAGTAAAGCCTTACAGGCTACATATACTTAAGATGTTTAGCATGTACATGGAGGAAGCACTTAGAACCACTGAGAGCGCAGAGGATGAAAGCTTATACGATAAGCTTAGGGAATGTCTAAAAAGAGCTTATCAGGATTTTCTCACATCGAACCCTATAGAAAGGCGATTGTTCAAAGTTCATAAGGAGGCCGTCAGGTCATTTTTAGTGAATTTAGAAATTAAGAAAAGATAACCATGGAGAGGAAGTTTAACGTAGGCGATGCAGTTAGAACTCGTAAGAAGATAAAGAACGATGGAACTTTTCCTGGTCTCTCTTGGGATGCAGTCCTTTTGGATAAAGGGGAGGAAGGTATAGTTATGGACATAGGCACATTCTTGCTTACAAAGACAATTTACACTGTGTATTTTCCAAGACTGAACATATTTGTAGGGTGCCTTGAACATGAACTGGAGGCTTTGAATGAAGAAACAGGCCATCTTCAGGGGAATAATAACCGAGCTTGATGTTGGCGAGTTTTTTTCAGATATAGCCGTTAAGTTTAAGAACATAGAGGTCAGGATGGTTATACCAAGGAGCATGGTGGATGATTTGGGTTTAAAGACAGGAGAAAAGGTCTACGTGGTAATAGAGGACCAGGAGGCATACCTGTTCAAAAGATAAGGACCAATTTACACATGAGAGACCTATGACTTAATTCTCTCTTCAAGTACCCTCTTGGCCGTGTAGTAAGACCTATGAACTCTATAAGCTTCCTCCGCCACTTGGGGTATTTCTTCCCATTTTCCAGGTAGCCCTTCCTCAGCCAGGTCATGGAGTTTTGTGGCTGTGTTTATTGCCATCATCTTGAGCTTCTTGACTTCATCCTTGAGCTCCTCAAGGCTCAAACTTCTGTATTTTTCCTCCTCTGTGTGACACACAGTCCTTTGGGCATTCACGTCTGCTCCTTCCTCACAAGCTCCTATACAACTGTTTTTAAAAACAACTTTTGACGTACACATGTATACCTCCTTTAGGGTTTTAATTTGATAGGTGCAAAATCCATGCCATGTAAGACAACGAGCTTTTTGTTTTGTTTTTTACAATTTTTTGTAAAAATTATTACCAAACATGACAGGAAGCGACATAAGGGGTAACTTCAAAAGTCACATAATGCTACCCAGGAAGTTGAGAGGCTATGAGCCTGCAGGAGCAAGGATTGAAAATTGACGAAAATAAACTATATTTTTATTTGGGGTAGGAGTACTGATAAGTATTCTTACAGTAAAAAGTTTGTAAAGAGCTTGGCATTAATTGATAATAGATAATCATCAAAGCCACTTATAATAATATGCATGAAGGCTCTTATAATGGCCGGTGGAAGCGGCACACGGCTTTGGCCACTGTCAAGAGAAAAGTATCCAAAGCAGTTTCTCAAAGTCTTTGGTCAAAAATCTCTTCTTAGGTTAACTTTTGAAAGGCTGTTAAACCTTTTAGAACCGGAGGATATCATCATAGCAACGTCAGAAGAATACGAGTATCATGTCAGGAACGACCTTTATCCTTACGATGGCTACTCTGTGATCCTTGAACCGGAGAGAAAAAATACAGGTCCCACTGTAGCTTTGGGTATGCTTTATGCTCTCGAGAGGCTTTCCTCAAAGGAGGACGAGGTATTCTTTGTCATCCCATCGGACCATTACATAGAACCTGTTGAGAAGTATGTAAACTACCTGCGGTTTGGTGGGGACATATCAAAAGAGGGATACGTGGTTGCCTTTGGCATAAAACCTTGGGAGCCCAATACCAACTTTGGCTACATAAAGATAGGGGAGGGCTTGATAGAAGATGGTGGCTTTCGTGCGTACCGTATGGCTGAGTTTGTTGAAAAACCAGATATTAGCTTAGCAGAGCTTTTTTTCAAGGATGGAGGATACTTTTGGAACTCGGGCAATTTTGTCTTTACTATAGAAACTGGGCTAAGAGAGCTTGTTGAGCATTCTCCAGAGATAGGAAGCTTTGCACAAAAGGGTTTTAACTACACTCTAAAAAACTACAGAGAGCTTCCAGAGATAGCCTTTGACTATGTTGAAATGGAGAAAACAAAAAAGGGAGCGGTTATCCCCATGGATATACTCTGGAGCGATGTTGGTTCCTTTGACGGTTTATACAGGATATTACCAAATAAGGATGACAAGAGCAGTAACGCGCATATAGGAGACGTTCTATGCATAGATTCAGAGAACACGTTAGCTTACAGTACAGGAAGACTCATAGGTCTTATAGGAGTCAAAGATATAGCCGTTGTTGAGGAAAGGGACGCCATACTGGTTATTAAGAAGGACATGTCTTCAAAGGTCAGAGACCTTGTCAACATGCTCAAAGGCATGGGCAGAGAAGAAGCAAAGCATCATGTAGAAATTCACGAAAGATGGGGGAAAAGACTCTTGCTTGATAAAGGACCATCTTACAAGATATACAGGATAACCATTTACCCCAACAAAGATATAGGTCCACAGATGCATATGCACAGTACTAGGACATGGATGGTTCTGGGTGGGACACTTCTCCTTAAGTCCAATGGAAAGGAGGGTTTCATAAGCGTGGGAGACAGCGGTTATGTACACAAGGCAACTCCATATTACATTCAAAACAGGGGCTTTATTCCAGCAGAAGTCATAGAAGTGAGGGTTGGAGAGTATTTGGAGGATGATGACCTAGTCCTTTTATAACGGTCAGGGGAAAACCTCAAAAGCTTTGTAAGAACTTCTCACGTTTGGCCCACTCACTATATATCTAAAACCCATAGAGTACGCCATATCCTTTAATTTTTCAAACTCCTCTAAGGTATAAAACCTCTCAACACGATGATGCCTTAGTGTAGGCTGATAGTACTGACCGATTGTCAGAATATCGCAGCCAACGGAAAGTAGGTCTGCGAGTACCTTCTCTACCTCTTCCCATCTTTCTCCAAGCCCAAGTATTAATGCTGACTTCGTAAGTATATGAGGAGCTATCTCTTTGCTCTTTTTCAAAACCTCTAAGCTTCTCTCGTAGTTTGCTCCCTTTCTTACCTTTGAATATAGTCTAGGTACAGTTTCCACGTTGTGGTTTAAGACATCCGGATTGGCATCTATGATGGTCCTTAGGGCTTTAAAGGAACCTTTGAAATCTGGAATAAGGACCTCAACCCTTATATTTTCATCGTTGCTCTTTATGAGCCTTATGCATTGAGCTATGTGCGAAGCTCCACCATCTGGCAAGTCATCCCTTGTCACAGATGTTATAACCACATACCTAAGTTTCATCCTTTTTACTGCATCAAGGAGCCTGTATGGCTCTGTTCTATCTGGTTTTTCTGGTTTCCCTCTGTTTACATTGCAAAAGGTACACCCTCTAGTGCATACATTCCCAAGCACCATAAAGGTTGCAGTTCCACAAGAAAAACACTCAGATATGTTGGGACATCGAGACTCTTCACAAACAGTGTTTAACTTCAAACTTCTGAGGAGCTTCTTGACTCTATGCGTCTCTGAGAGTTTGAGAACTGGTTTCATGGTATATTTAAATATACTACGGTTCAAGGCTACTATTTTATTAGAATATATTTATATTTTATTTAAGGAGGTGAAGCTATGCTCATTAGCCTTGATGTGAGGTCACAGCTAAAGGATATCTTCGATAAGGAGCTAAAAGGGAAGGTAAAGCTAAAACTTTTTTCCCAAGCTATAGGATGCGATACGTGCTTGACTGCAGAGGAGCTCCTTAAGGAACTCTCCCATGTTGATCCCGATAAGGTGGTACTTAGCATACATTCTCCTGTATTGGATAAGGAGCTGGCAAAGACCTATGGTATTGAAAGGGTTCCAACTATAGTGATAGAAGGGGAAAAAGATTACGGCATTAGGTACGTTGGTCTCCCTGCAGGGCTTGAGTTCACCACATTGGTGCAGGCTATGTTGCAGGTGTCCAAGGGACAGGCAAGGCTCACAGAGAGCACTCTCAAGATGTTGGAGTCTGTTGATTTACCTATGGAGATCATGGTTTTTGTGACAACATCCTGCGGATACTGTCCATCGGCGGCCATAATGGCAGTAAACTTTGCTATAGCCAACGATAACATAAAGGCTACAATAATAGACGCAAGCGAGAATTCAGACCTTGCAGAGAAATTCCAGGTGGTTGGTGTTCCAAAGATAGTCATAAACAATGGTTTGGTTGAGTTTGTAGGAGCACAGCCTGAGAATGCCTTCCTTGGATACATCCTTTCTGCTTACCAAAAGATGAAAAAGGAAGAGTTGAATGGATAAGCTGAGCTACTTTCTGGACTTACTTGAAAAAGCTCCAAACAACCCCATGGTTCACTACTCACTTGGTTTAGAGTACTACAAAAGGGAAGAGTATAAGAGAGCTGTGCATCATATGGAGGTCTATATAAAACTCAAGGAGGATGAAGGAGCTGGCTACAGAATTCTTGCCAAATGTTACGAAGAACTAGGGGATTATGAAAAGGCTATTGAAGTGTTGAAAGAGGGTATAGAAAAAGCTAAAAAGCATAACCATCCGTCTATGGTTGAGGAGTTTGAGCTTTGGGTAGAGGAGCTCAGAAGGTTATCATCCTTTTAATGTTCTCCCCCTTACTCTCCTGGACTAAGGAACTCACAGCATGCTACAGAGCTTACTTTATTTTTATACCAGTAGCTGAGACATGCATAACCTACGAAGATAAAGGGCGCTTTTTGCACGTTTCGAGCTTTGTAAGAACAATAAACGTAGGTAAGCTTGTAAAAAGAGTTTACAACAGGGGTGAAGCTCTTATTGGAAAGGAACATCTAAGCCCTATAAGCTTTAGATACTACCAAGAGGAGGGTGAGTTTAAAAGGTATCAAGAGTATAGATTTAACGACGGAAAGATACACGTAAGAGAGGTAAAATACAAGAAGCTAAGCGATCAGATAGAAAAGAGCGAAGAGAAAACTTACGATTACTCCAACTACGTTGACCCTTATACAGCAAGTCTCATACTTTACAGAGATACGGCTGTAAAAGGGAATGGGGACGTTCTCATGTTTTATGATGACAAAAGGTATACACTTCCATACGCTGTTCTTGAAAAAGATAGGGTACTTATGGATGTTGGGGAATTTGAGACAAGGATGGTTGAGGTATATCCAAACATAGACACGAAAGGGCTTTTAAAGCCCAAGGGCAGGTGGTACCTTTGGATAGATAAAAGGACCTATCTTCCTGTCAAGATGAAGCTTAGCTTTATTATTGGGAGCGTAGAAGCCTACCTCTTTAAAGTTGATGGGGACAAAGGTACTCTTAGGGATGTATTGGAATATAATTAATATATGGAGGCTGATAAGTTTACAGAAGGTTACACCTTTGATGATGTTCTCCTGCTTCCCCAATACTCTGAAGTGCTTCCCCATAATGTAGATGTTTCTACTTACCTTACAAAAAACATAAAGCTTAACATTCCTTTGGTCTCTGCTGCTATGGATACTGTCACAGAATCTAGGCTTGCAATAGCCCTTGCAAGGGAAGGGGGTATGGGGATAATACACAGGAACATGGACATAGAAGATCAGGCACAAGAGGTAGAAAAGGTTAAAAAATCCGAAAGCGGTATGATACTGCAACCAATAACTGTAAACCCTAACAACACAGTTAGAGAAGCTTTGCAGATAATGGAAAGGTACAAGATATCCGGTGTGCCAGTAGTTGATGGCAAAGGTATTCTTGTGGGTATACTTACAAACAGAGACCTGAGATTTTTAAAACCCACCGATTACGACAAGCCAGTATCCCTTTTCATGACTAAGGAGGGATTGATAACAGCTCAGGAGAGGGTAACCTTAGAGGAGGCTGAGGAGGTTTTCCAAAGACATAAGGTTGAGAAGCTTCCCATAGTTGACAGGGAGGGAAGACTAACAGGGCTTATAACCATAAAGGATATAGCAAAGAGGAAAAAGTATCCCAACGCATGTAAGGATGAGATGGGAAGATTGAGAGTTGGGGCTGCCATTGGAACGGATGCAAACGTAAAGAGCAGGGCTGATGCTCTTGTTGCTGCAGGTGTTGACCTCTTGGTTGTGGACACAGCACATGGACATTCCAAAAGAGTCCTTGACACAGTACATATGCTTAAATCTCTCTACGGTAGTGTTAACGTTATGGCTGGAAACGTAGCAACAAGGGAAGGTGCAAAAGATTTAATAGAGGCTGGTGCAGATGCTGTCAAAGTAGGAGTTGGTCCAGGTTCCATATGCACTACCCGCGTAGTTGCCGGTGTTGGTGTTCCACAGATAACGGCCATAATGTGGGCTTACGAAGTTGCAAGAGATTACGGCGTTCCCATAGTAGCTGATGGTGGAGTAAGGTACTCGGGTGATATAGTAAAAGCCCTTGCCGCTGGTGCAAACGCTGTGATGCTAGGAAACATATTTGCAGGAACAGAAGAAGCTCCCGGTGAAGTCATATACTATCAGGGAAGAGCCTACAAGGTTTACAGGGGTATGGGGTCCCTGGGCGCTATGATGAGCAGAATGTCTGCAGACAGGTACGGACAGGAGAAGATGGAGAAGTTTGTACCCGAGGGTATAGAAGGTAGAGTACCTTACAAAGGAAAGCTTAGCGATGTAGTCTTTCAGCTTATAGGTGGACTTCGTTCTGGTATGGGTTACGTCGGAGCAATGAACCTAGAAGAGTTGAAAAAGAAAGCCAAGTTTGTCAGAATAACGCAGGCAGGTTATAAAGAATCTCACGTTCACGATGTAATGGTTACAAAAGAAGCACCAAACTACTGGGTTGATTAGCTTTAAGAGAGCCCAAAGCCTCTCAGAGTTAGTTCTCCACTTATTATCTTCTTACTGCCCTCTGCGGTTGTAATCACCAGCTCGCCCTTTTCAGAAAGGTCAGTAAGTATACCAACAACTGGAGGGTCATTGTAGATTATAACCTCTTGGTCAAGGAAAAGTAACCTAGCCTTTATTTTGTCCCGCAAGGCTAAAAACCCCTTACTCTTAAAAAGGTCCAAGTTTTTTAATATGTAATCAGTTAGTATCAGGAGAACATCAACGCATTTGTACTCCCTCCCAGAGGCCAAAAGCATGGAAGTTGCCTGTAGGTTTTTGGGAAAGGAACCTTGATTTACGTTGAGACCTATCCCCACTATAACTTTTCCCTTACTCTTCTCTACAAGTATGCCGCATATCTTCTTACCCTTTACGTAAACATCGTTAACCCATTTTATGCTTGGTACAACGCCCAAGCTTTCAAGAAACTCACACACAGATAAGCCAAAAACAAGTGGAAGTTCCTGAAGGTTATTCATATCTTCCAAAAGGAAGCTAAAGTAAAGCCCTCCATCTTGAGAGTGCCACGACCTTCCGTACCTTCCTCTTCCCCTCGTTTGTCTGTTGGATACAACTACAGTTCCAAAGGGAAGGCTTTTATCTTTCAAGAAGTCCTGAGTTGAAGGAAGCTCTTCAAACCACAGCATATGAGTAAACATACTCACAAGCTCTCAATAGCCCACTTTAGAGTTTCTAACACTCTTTCCATGTCTTCAAAGGGTATGACAAGGGGCATCATAAGAACCATAACATCGCCAAGGGGTCTGAGAAAGACCCCCCTTTCTCTGCACTTGTATGCTACTTTAAAGCCCGTTCTTTCTCCGTAAGGGAAGAGTTTACCACTGCTTTTATCCTTTACAAGTTCAATTCCAGCCATAAACCCAAGCTGTCTTACGTCCCCAACATGTTCAAGCTTTTCAAACTCCTTTAACCCTTCCTTTAGGTACTCTATTTTTGGCTTGAGATTTTCAAGGGTTTTATCACTTTCGAATATATCCAGGTTTGCTATGGCAGCAGCACAGGCCAAGTTGTTGCCAGTGTATGTATGCCCATGATAAAAATGTTTGCCCTCTCCAAACTCACCAAGAAAGGCATCGAAGACATCTTCCGTTGTCAAAGTAGCAGCAAGGGGTAGATATCCACCAGTTAAGCCTTTTCCAATACACATAAGGTCTGGAGTGACGTCCTCTTGCTCACAGTAAAACATGCTGCCAGTCCTTCCAAATCCAGTGGCCACCTCATCCAGTATAAAAAGCACGTTATGTCTTCTTGTTAGTTCCCTCACACCCTTTAAAAAACCCTTAGGATAGGGTAGCATGCCAGCTGCAGCCTGGATTCCAGACTCGAGCACAACAGCCACCACATCGTCCCTCTCTTTCAAGACACCTTCCAACATCCTCAAAAGCTCATCTTTACATTCATCACAGAGCCTTCCGTATTTTTCTTTACAGAATAGATAAGGAGATGGGAGCTTTATTGCATCAAAGAGAAGGTATTTGTAGGTTCCATGGAAAAGCTCAATTCCACCAACGCTTACAGCGCCGATGGTATCTCCATGGTAAGCTTCAGATAGAGTTATAAAAGTTTTCCTCCTTTCACCCTTATTTACCCAGTAGTGGTATGAGATCTTTATGGCAATTTCAACTGCCTCAGACCCATCCTCCGAGTAAAAGACCTTTTTTAGACCTTCTGGTACTATGTCCACGAGCTTTTTTGCCAAGATTATGGCAGGCACGTTGGAACTTCCCAGCGTTGTTGTGTGTGCTACTCTTTTTAACTGCTCCAAGATGGCTGAGTTTATCTTAGGATGATTATGTCCATGCACGTTGCACCAAAGGGAAGATATAGCGTCTATGTACTTTCTCCCTTTTACATCGTAAAGGTAGATACCTTCTCCCCTTTCGAATATTAAATTCTCCTCTTCTCTGTAAACCTTCATCTGTGTAAAGGGATGCCAAAAGTACTCCTTGTCCCATTTGTCGAGAACAGAAAGGTCAAGCATGAATAAATTATAATGTCTTCCATGAAGCTTAGAATAGGTACTCGCAAAAGCAAACTGGCTCTCTGGCAAGCAAATTACATAAAAGAAGAGTTGGAAAGGCTTGGGAATGATGTAGAGCTTGTACTTATAACAACATCTGGTGATAAGATGCTTGATGTTCCCTTGGCGAAAGTCGGTGGTAAGGGACTTTTTGTTAAAGAGATAGAGGAAGCCCTTTTGAGAAAAGAAATAGACCTTGCAGTCCACTCCCTTAAGGATGTACCTATGGTTCTTCCAGAAGGTCTAACTTTGGGAGCTATAACTGAGAGGGAGAACCCCTTTGATGTCCTCATCTCAAGGGATGGAAGAAGATTCCAAGACTTACCAGAAGGTGCACGCATAGGAACATCATCTCTGAGAAGGCAAGTACAGATAAAAAGAAGGAGGAAAGACCTATGTACGAGTCTGCTAAGGGGGAACGTGGATACAAGGGTCAGAAAGCTTGATGAGGGTATGTACGATGCTATAGTGCTGGCTTATGCTGGTGTGAAAAGGATGGGCTTTGAGGATAGGATAGTTCAGGTGCTTGATGATTTTATTCCAGCTGTAGGGCAGGGGTCTTTGGCCATTGAGGCGAGAGAGGAGGATGAGAGGGTTTTAAAGATAGTGAGCGCACTTGACCACAAACCAAGCAGGGTCAGGGCTATGTGTGAGAGGTCCTTCTTGGGAGAACTGCAAGGGGGATGTCAGGTTCCCATAGGTGCTTACTCTTGGATTGGGGATGACCAAATTTTTTTAAAAGGCTTTGTATCAGACTTGGAAGGGATTAAATTTATAGAAGGAATGAGGAGCGGAGGTGTCCACAGAGCTGAAAGCATAGGCAAAGAACTTGCTAAGGAGCTCCTTGAGAAGGGTGCAGGAGAAATACTGAGGGAGGTTTACGGATGGAACATGTAGGCATAGTTTTAGGGACAAAGCCAATAACACCCCTTGAGTTTTGGATAGGTATAAAAGAGGATAGCCTGTTGGAGCTTGACGATGTTGTTTACATAGAGTCCCAAGTGGGGAAGAATAGGGTCATATTCTACGGTGTAGTTCAGGAAGTTCACAAGTTTTTAGAAGGGGCAGAATCTGTTTACGATGCTCATCTTGTCAGCAAAGGCATCATACCAGTCAGCGTAGCTTACATAGCAAGGGTGAGCGTCACAAGGATAGAGCCTGAAGTTTTCCTACCGCCAGGACCAGGGGATAGCGTTTTCAAAGCTTCTGGAGTGCATTTTGAAAAGTCCCTTTACTATGACCAGATGAATGTAAAGATACCTGCTGGTTTAACGAGAAGCGGGAACCCTGTTTACATAAACTACCATTTTATAAATGGAAAAGAAGGAGCTCACGTTAGCATATCTGGCATGTCGGGTATAGCCACAAAGACCTCTTATGCCCTTTTTCTTCTATACTCTTTGCTAAGCAAAGCTGATGATGTAAAAAATGGTGTTCATGGTCTTATCTTTAACGTGAAGGGTAAGGACCTCTTATGGATAGACAAGAAGAATAAGAATTTCTCTCAAGAGGACATGGATTCTTTTAAGAAAATGGGGCTAAAACCCGAACCTTTTAAGGATGTGACATTCTATGTTCCACCTCAAGAGAACAATCCAAAAGTGCCAGACTGTGAGAGGCAGGATAAGAAGATTGTCCCCTTCTACTGGAGTATGAGGGAGTTTGCACAGGAAGGGCTTATAAAGTTCATGTTTGTAGAGGGTGATGAAGGAATGTCCAACATAAACTATGCCATAGATAAGGTGGCAAACAAGCTTTACAATCTTGCAGCGCATAGCCCATCAGGGAGGCTTATAGACAGGTTTGGTAGAGACATGGAGAGCTTAGAAGACCTTGAGAAGGTCCTTGAGGAAGCCATTCAGGATAAGGAACAGGATAGGGCATCTTCCCTTTACAAAGAGTGGTTTGGGGACTCTCCACTTCAGACAGCTTATGCCTTTATGAGGAGGTTTCACAGGGCAAGCATTTATGTTAAAAGATTGGTAAGGGAAGGGGATTCTAATGCAGTAAGGTGGAGAGAACATAAGCTATCCGTTGTTGATATAAGTGGACTCCATAGCATAGCCAAGATGTTCGTAGTTGGCGCTCTACTTAAAAAAGTCTTTAAAGAGAAGGAGGATATGTCCAAGCCTTATCCAAGGCTTTTTGTGGTTCTTGATGAGCTAAACAAGTATGCACCGAAAGATGAATGGAGTCCAATAAAGGACATAATCCTTGATATAGCAGAGAGGGGAAGGAGTCTCGGTGTGATCCTGATAGGAGCGCAGCAAACTGCGAGCGAGATAGAGAAGAGAATTCTTGCCAACTCAGCCATAAAGGTTGTCGGTAGGATAGACAGCAGTGAGGTCCTTAGCAAAGAGTATGAGTTTTTAATGGGTGGTTTTAAGCATAGAGCCATAATGCTCAAAAAGGGTACAATGATACTCTATCAACCAGACATACCAAGCCCTATAGTGCTTAGGTTTCCAAAGCCGCCCTGGGCGACAAAGAAGGAGGAAGTAGAGGAGGTGGTGCATGTACCTGAGGATTTTAATAATTTTTAGCCTGTTTTCTTACTTTTTTTCCTTTGGCCAAGTGCTGACGGTAAGGTATGGGAACTATGGGGATAGGGAGAGGATAGTTTTGGACCTAGGAGATAGAAAAGATTACAAGGTCTTTGTGCTTGAAAACCCAAAAAGGATAGTGGTGGATGTGTTCTCTCAAGGAGAATCCAGCCTAAAGATGCCTAAGGGTATAAAGTACAGAGTTGGAAAGTACGACTGGGGAACAAGGGTTGTTTTTGAAAGGGATTTTACAACAGTGAAAGCCTTTTCTCTGGATGACCCTTTCAGAATAGTTATAGACCTTTTTAAAGAAGGAGATAAGGGTTTAGCGCAGGATGATGAGCTAATAGCCATACTTGACCCAACAGTTCTTAAGGTCATACAGTACAAAGCTGAAGATAAGGAAAGGCTTATAAGTGAACGAAAGAAAGGTACTGTCATAACGCAGAAGAGGATAATAGTCCTTGATGCTGGGCATGGTGGGCATGACCCCGGGGCTATAGGCTACGAGGGGATAAAGGAGAAGGATATAAACTTAGCAATAGCCAAGAAGTTGGCTGATTATCTGAGGAAGGATGGAAGGTTTAAAGTGCTTATGACAAGGAACGGTGACTATTTTGTACCTCTTGAAGAAAGGGCACGCATAGCTCTAAGAAGCAGGGCTGACATATTCATAAGCATACATGCCAATGCCTCACCAAGCGGCATATCCCATCATGCGAGCGGAACCTATGTTTTTGCCATATCTCAGGAGGCAGCCAGAAGAAAGAAACAGCAGATAATAAACAACGACAGTTATGCAAAGCTTGTACTTGGCAATTCTGATGTTTCAACAAACACAAAAGTAGTTCTTGCAGACTTAGCTATGGATGTAACGCTTTATGAAAGCGTTTCCTTTGGTGAAAGGATAGCAAAAAGTGTTGCAAGGGAGCTTGGAAGGGAGGTTGCTTTTAAGGGTATACAGAGAGCTGGTTTTGCTGTGCTAAAAACTCCAGGAATACCATCGGTGCTTGTAGAAACAGGTTTCATAACAAACCCAGATGAGGCTACGCTCATGTCGTCTGAAAACTTCCAAGATAGGTTTGCTTATGCTCTGTACATGTCTATAGTGGATTATTTCTTCCCCAGCAGTAATAAACAGCTCACTTTAAGCCAATGACCTTATGAACCTGTGGTATGACTCTGACTTTATACCCATCCTTTAGCAAGGTCTCTTGAATCGATAGGGCTTTGTACAAAAACTCTGGTTTGTTGCTCTCAGGTTGTAAAATAACGCATCCCTTTTTAAGAAAGGAGATAAACTTTTCCCTTAAGACGCTGGCAGAAAAAACATCGTCAACCACAAACTTGAGCTCTTTGAGGTGAAGGAGTATCTTTGGATGAACATAAAAACCAGCTGTCCATTTGGGAGAACACGTTATGTGTATATCATGCGCTATACTTTCAAGGTCTTTGTTCCAAAGGGTTCCGTTGGTCTCTATCTGCACAAAGTAACCCCTGTTAAGGAGTTCAGAGACTATTTTGTACAGGTTATGTTGGGCAAAGGGTTCACCCCCTGTCAAAACCACATGCTTGTGTGGGTAAGCTTCTATCTCATCCATTATGTCTTCTAAATGCCTTTCTCTATTGGTAAAAGAGAGAGAGGAAGGCTCATCACACCAAGGACACCTCAGATTACATCCTTGGAATCTCACAAATATGCAAGGAGTACCGACAAAGATGCCTTCTCCTTGTACGCTTGTGTAGACATCATTTATGTTCAGAGCTGTGCTTCTTCCAGTTTTATTTCGTAGCATTCTACAACATCACCCACCTTTATATCGTTGTAATCTTTTAGCTTTATTCCGCATTCAAAACCTCTTGCCACTTCCTGAACATCATCCTTGAACCTTTTTAGCCCCTCTATCCTACCGTCGTAGATAACTACACCGTTTCTTATAAGTCTTGCTTTTGCATTTCTTAGAACCTTTCCATTGAGGACATAAGAGCCTGCTACGTTTCCTACTCCTTTTATCTTAAACACAGCTCTTACCTCAGCGGAGCCAAGAACCACTTCTTTCTCTATAGGTTTTAGCATACCTTTTAGAGCCTTCTTTACATCCTCTATCACTTCGTAGATTATGCCGTACAATCTCAGGTCAACCTTTTCCTTCTCTGCCATATCCCTTGCCTTTACATCCGGCCTTGTGTTGAAACCTATTATGATGGCATTGCTCGCTTTTGCAAGCATCACATCGTTTTCCGTTATACCACCTACATCGCTGTGTATTATTCTCACAGAAACATCCTGAGTTGAGAGCTCAGAAAGGGATTTTTTGAGAGCTTCTAAGGAACCAACTGTATCTGCCTTTACTATAAATCTCAGCTCCTTTATCTCTCCTTCCTGTATTTTCTTGAAGATATCCTCGAGCATCAATCCCTTCGATACTTTTTCCATACGTTCCTTTTGGAGCCTTTTAACTTCTGATATGTGCCTTGCAGTCTTCTCATCGCTTACAACTCTAAATACATCCCCAGCCATGGGCAGTTCTTCAAAGCCAAGGACTTCAACGGGTGTGGACGGTCCTGCAAATTTTAACCTTCTTCCTTTATCATCAAACATGGCTCTTACCTTTCCATGTGTAGTGCCAACAACAAAGACATCACCTACGCTTAAGGTTCCGTCCTGAACCAACATGGTGGCTACTATCCCCCTTTGCTTGTCAAGCCTCGATTCTATAACGGTACCCTTTGCCTTCTTAGTTGGATCTGCTTTGAGTTCAAGCATCTCAGCAAGGAGAAGTATGTACTCAAGAAGTTGGTCTATATTTTTGCCCGTCTTTGCAGATACATCTACAAATATGGTGTCCCCTCCCCACTCTTCTGGTATCAGTCCTAGCTCTGAGAGCTCCCTCCTAACTTTCTGAGGGTCTGCTCCCGGTTTATCTATCTTGTTAACTGCTACTATTACTGGTACGTTGAAAGCTTTTGCATGGTTTATTGCTTCAACAGTTTGAGGCATAACCCCATCATCCGCTGCCACAACGAGAACAGCTATATCTGTAACTTGCGCACCCCTTGCCCTGAGAGATGTAAAAGCCTCATGTCCGGGTGTATCCAAGAAGGTTATGGCTCTCTTGTCAGGAAGCTCAACCACAGAGGCACCTATATGCTGGGTTATCCCTCCTTTTTCCCTTTCAGCCACGTTTGTTTTACGTACAGCATCCAGAAGTGTGGTCTTTCCATGGTCTACATGTCCCATAACAACAACTACTGGTGGCCTTGGTTGCATGTTCTCGGGTGCTGACTCTTCTATCTCTTCTTCTTCTACGATCTTTTCCGCTCTCTTTATTTCTGCAAGGTAGCCCATTCCTTCAGCTATCTGTGCAGCTACTTCGGGGGGTATGGTTTGGTTTATTGTAGCAAGCATCCCTTTCTTTAAAAGTTCAGCCATAACTTGGTTGTACGATGTGTTTAGAATCTCGGAAAGCTCCCTTACTGTTACAACCTCTGGTATCTGTACTATCTTTATTTCTTCCTTTTTCTCTTCCTTTTTCTTCTTTTCTATCTGCTGTTCGAGCTTTTTGAGTATGTTGTGCTCTTCCTTTGAGATTTTTTTCTCAATTGGAGCTTCCTTCTTCGGCTTCTCCTCTACCTTTTGTTCCTTTGCCTCCGGTGGGGGAGGGTGTAGCTTTTGCTCTGTTTTAGGTTTTACATGCTTCTTTTCTATCAGAGGAGGTTTTGGCTTTTTTCTGATCTGTTTTTCCTGTTCCTTTGGTGGCTTTTCCACCTTTTTCTCAGCAGAGCTTTCCTTCTCTACTTTGGGGATGTTTCCTTTTTTCTCCTCCATCTCAGCGGAAAAGTTGTCGTATATGATCTGAAGCTCCTCTTCCTCAAGATGTGAGAAGTTAGTTTTTTCTATACCATAGCTCTTGAGTAAGTCTTTTACACTCTTTACACCAACACCAAGCTCTTTTGCCACGTCCTGTAATCTAACTTTGCCCATATAATTTAATTATAAGCTTCTGAGAAGCACTTGCAAAATTTGACCCTCTTTTAACCCAAGCTCTTCTGCGGATACAACCCTTATATCTTCTTCTGGTACTTTCAGTATATGGCTAAACTCTGAACGGTCAACCTTTAAAAGAATGCTCCCTTGAAGTAAGAAAGCTCTGTTCATAGTTCTCATGGCACAAGCCAGAAATTTTTTACCGTTTACGCTTAGCTCACCCAAAGTGGGAAATGAAAAGCAATAATATCCCGAGTAATTCCCTCTGTACCTGCTTATCTCAACATCTATGCCAAACCCTTTAAAAGCATACATTAGCCTTCCCGCAACTTCCTTGTATATGCGAGTGAAGCTATCGCCCCACCTGTTCTTGTAATCTGTAAGGGAAAAGGATATGTCCCAACCGTGAAGAAGAGCACCACCGCCGGTTGGCCTTCTCACAACAGATACACAGAAATCCATCATACCTTGAGAGTATCCTATGCTAACAGTTGGCTCACTCCATTTGTAAACTCTGAAAATGGGTTCCATCCTCTCCCCTCTCTCTAAGGCGAGAAGGTTCTCCCAGTCTATTCTCATATTCTCATAACCTGTTCTTGTCTCTATCATTCGAGGACATTTTCCAATCTTTTTGCTTTTATATCTGAGAGAAGTTGATAGTCCTTCTTTATATCCCTGCCTGCACGTGTAAGATAGCCCCCTACCATCATAGCGTTGGTCATAAGGGCAGCCATACCATGAAAGTCCCTAAGGGTTTGCTCCCTTCCACCGCACAGCCTTAGCTCAGCCTTTGGATTGGAAAGCCTGAACATGGCTATGATCTTAATGGCTTCAAAGGGGGACAGCACTTTTGAGCCTTGCAAGGGCGTTCCATCTATAGGCATTAGGAAGTTCAAAGGGATGGAGTCAACTTGAAGCTTTCTGTAAGTCAAAGCAAGGCTTGCCCTGTCTCTGTTGCTTTCCCCCATGCCAAATACACCACCACAGCAGGTGGAAAGTCCAACTGACTTTATTCTCAGTATGGTTTCGTACCTTTCCCTCCACGTATGTGTTGTGACAATGTTTGTAAAAAAATCCTCTGAAGTTTCAAGGTTATGGTTCACTCTCCTTACGCCAGCTTCCTTCAGTTTCAGAAGGGATTCTTCGTCAAGGGTTCCAGCAGAAACGCACACGTTTATAGGTATTTTTTCCACCTTCTTTATTTCATAAACTGCATCTGCTATCCTTTCTACTTCCTCTGGAGAAGCCTTCCTCCCGCTAAGCACAACGCAGTACCTGTTAGCTCCATAGTTAGCTCCTCTGTATGCACCTTCTATTATCTCATCTTTTGGAACGAGAGGATATACGTTTATGGGTGTTTTGTACAGTTTGGATTGGGCGCAGAACTTACAATCTTCAGAGCATGCACCGCTCTTTGCGTTTATGATGGAACAGAATTCCACTTGAGAGGGATTAAAGAATTTATCTTTTACCTTTTGAGCCTTGTAGACGAGAAGTGCCAAATACTCATCTGGAACCTCCAAAATTCCTACAGCTTCTTCCAAAGTTAGGGGCTCATCCTTTAGAGCCTTTTCTCCAACATCTATGATAAACCTCTCAAAGTCATCCATATCATACCTCCTTAAGATTAAATGTATTCACCAGAACTTTTTAGGACTACCTTGATAAGCTTGCCCTTCTGGACTATACTGGAAACACTGTAGTCGTAAAAGTTTATCCTATGGAGCCCCTCCATGTCTATCCCTTTTTCTGCTATGTATCGGAGAGTGTATGCTCTGTGTGTGAGAGAGTTCTTTACCTTTTTATCTTTCCTGTAGTACTCAAAAAGTACAATCCTTTTTGCCTTTGATGTATCCAAAAGGGGGATCTCACCCTTGCCAACAAAGAGAAGCACATTCATGTTTTCAAAAAGCTCTCTCGTTGTTTTTCTTATATCTTCCTTCCAGTATTCCTTCAGTCTGATACCTTTATGAAGATGGCTCCAAGTTAAACTGTACCTTGGTATGGAGTCTTCTACAGATAAAAGACCAAAGGCAGGGGATAGGACAACAGACCTGACCTTTATATGCTCTTTAACGCTTTCGGGAAGAATCCAGTATTGAAGATGATCCCAGAATTTGTTTTTAAACCTTCTCCAAACAGGAATGCATGGGCATGTAAGGTTAAAGTATTCAATGGTCTCTTTTCTCTTTTGATTTAGCTGAATAAAGCTGTTAAACTTTACATCGTAGACTTCTAAAGTTCCAACTATGTTGGACTGTACACTGCTTGAAGGTAGAACATAAAGCATGCTTTAATTCTATCATAGATGCTAAACTCTTACCAAGCTATCTGTTGACCCGTAAGGGTTTGGAACGTAACCGTCAGCGTTAGGGTCATTCTCCCACCTGTTACCGTCCACTAAGTATTTAAACTTGTACTCCCTACCTGTTTTTAACCTCTTTGCGAGCCAAAAGCTACCATCCTTCTTTCTTTTCATAGGCTCAGGTAGCCAACCGTTCCAATCTCCAAGCACTTCAACCTTATTTGCGCCTTCGAAGTTAACCACGAAGGTTACCACACATGATGCTTGTTTTCCAACGTAGCTCTTCTTTAACATCCTCTTACCTCCTCTAAGAGTAAAATATATCCTAAGAAAGACCGAATAGTTCCTCATCCCATAGAAAAATATTCCACAGAATGAGGTTTCGCAGGCAAGGAGACTATAAGCTCCCTTGTGAACCGCATAAGAACATTCCTCGCACCTACTATGTCCGCATCTCCTTCATATCCACACCGTAGGCACTTGAAATGTTCCCCTTTGCGGTTCATCCTGTCCTGATATCCACACTCAGGACAAGTCCTGCTTGTGTAAGCAGAAGGAACTATGTAATGCTGGACGCCAGCGACCTCACATAGCTCCCTTATCCTCTTTATAACATACCCATACAACCAGTGGTTAAATCTCCTGTTTACCGCCCTACTCCAGACTTTTCTCTTTCCCTTCTTCAAATTCTTTAATCCTTCAAGCACAGGAGAAAAACTGCCATCTATTACTCCCTTGAGTATCCTGTTTATCTCTGTCTTTAAATAGTGCTTCGCCCTTTTCCACCTTCTTGAACCTTGCTTTTGGGGTTCTATCCTCTTATCTATTATCTCCCTTACATCCTTGCCAAATACCTCCCCCTCTGAGGTAGCGATTAGCTTCCTGTATCCTATATCTATGCCCTTTGGCTTTTTTCTCTCTAACTTGACCTCTTTCTCAAAGACAAGTTTTAAATACCACTTGCCATCTTTCTTTAAAACCTCTATGTTAGAACACAGCTTCCAAT
>JAXSMZ010000012.1:24824-37581 GCA_037924335.1 Aquificaceae bacterium | reverse complement strand
CTTATAACATATCCATACAACCAAAAGTGTCAAGGGGTCTTTATGTTTCTAAACTTCTATATGCGTCTATAAACTTCTATATATTCAGTGATTAGTTTCTAATACTCCTTTATGTCTGCAGTATGATTGGGATACTTAAAGCTCTATGCTTACAAGCATGCCAAAGGGTACTGCAAGCCCGTTCAGGAAAAGTATACCAGGCCTGAGGGATGGTAATATGTTCAAAAGTTCCATGTTTGACTCTTCAAAGAAGACGGAAACGGCATCCAAGTCGTTCTTGGTTATGAGCCTAAATATAGCTTGCGTGTTCATCTGTGATAGTATGTACTTGCTTATGTTGGCCGGTCTCTGTGTTATGGCTATAAGACCAACACCAAACTTTCTGCCCTCTAAGGCTATCCTCCTAGTCATCGTATAGGCTATGTTTTCTCTCCCAAAGGGTATTTCTAAGGCTCCCCTCTCTGGAGCAAAGTTGTGAGCTTCCTCTAATGCAATGAGTCTACCCTTACCGTCGAGCCTTGAAGCTATGAATATCTCCTTCATGACGAGTCCTACTATATTTATCCTAGCTTCAACGTTGAGCACATCCTTAAGGTCATAAATTACCATATCCTTTTCGGAACTGAGCCCCATTTTGATAAGCCTGTAAATTTCCCTTTGGTTGTTTACCGACATGTCCCCAAAATCCCTCTTTAGTATCCTTAAAAAATCCTCAAGCTCCTCTTCTATGCGGGGAGAGGTTGAGGATGTTAGGAGTATCTCCTCAAAGTTCTTGTCTCTGTATGCTATTGTCTCAATGTCTGGCTTCAGAACCCTTCTGATGTTTGCAAAGAAGTTCTTTTCTTCCAAAGACTTCTCCTGAATTCCAACACCGTAAGCTTTAAAAAGTTCTTTTACGTCATCCACGTGTACAGGAAATAAAGTGTAGGGGAGCTTTATATGCTCCATTCTTTCCCTTTCTATGGAAAGCTTCTCGTAGTATTCTCCAAAAACATCCATAACATAAACCTTCACGTAGTTTTTGCCTAAGTTTTCTATAAGTCTTCTTACAAATGTGGTCTTTCCAGCGCCCGTTGTGCCCATAACAGCCATATGCATGCTTGAGACCTTGGATAGGTCCAAGTAAACATCCACATTGGTGTTTAAAAGCTTTCCTATGTAAACCTTCTTGTCCATGGGATATCCAGACATGTTCATACCCATAACAGCTTGCATGTCTGGGTCAGACTGGTCAGTCAGGAAAAGCTGTGTTCCAACGGCCAGAGGCAAAAGCGGTACGCCAAAATAGCTTTCCTTCTCTTCAGCCCTTATCTTTCTGTATTCACACAGAACCCTTACCCTCCCAAGCTTTACATTTCCAGTCTCGTTAAAATAAGCTTTCAAAAAAGCTACAAGCCAATCCTTATCCTTATCCTTTCCCATCAGTTGAGATTCATCAAAGGTGTAAGATTCTACGCTGATTAGTTTACAAAGCATTATCCCCCTATTGCTTTGTACCTTCAAAAAAGATTGCTCTGGCACATCTTCAAGGAGCAGAGACCTAAAGGTGAGGGAATTCTCAAAGGAGAGAACTACTGCAACGGTATCCGGAAATATCTCCTCCGATTCTCTTTTTAGCTCCTCGTACTTTTTTATAAGCTCCTTTACGTACTCTCCCTCCTCTAACTTGACGACGGCCTCAAAGTTTCCAAACTCTGTCTGAGTTCCTGAATAAGTGAGGTTTGCAGAACCAACAAAGGCTATTCTATCATCCACAAGAAGGAACTTTGCATGAAGCCTTGGGTTTACGTAAACCCTTCCCCCTTTTTTTCTGACAGCCCTGAAAACCCTTATGTCCGTTATATTCATATCCTCTCTCTCACCAGCCTTTAGGATCACTTCTACCTGAACATTTCTTTTGAGTTTTTCCAGAACTCTTTCTAAAACATCCCCCTTTATCCAAGCGGAGGCTACCTTTAGTTCCCTCTCTGCCAGAGAAGCGACCTCTATTAAACTCTCTAAGAGGCTCTCACCGTCCATAGATCAATTATCCAACTTTTTTACCATCCTTATCCAGTAGCTCATCCTGTCTTTGATTTCAAAACCACGGGATATGTAAAAGTTTATGGCATCGTAATTTTCATCCCCCACCCAAAGCTCTGCAGTATCCAAGCCTCTACTCTTGAAGTATTCCAAAACCTTTCTTATTAGGGCATTTCCAACACCTTTGCTCCTGTAATCTGGAAGGACAACAAGTTCATGAATGGCTCCCACCGTTTTACCTTCCCTTTTACTGAACCAGTTGCCATCGCTTGCAATGAACCCTATGATCTTACCCTTATCCTTTGCTACGAATATGCCGGCTATATCCCTTCTGAAAAGCCAGTTAATGTAAGCCATGACATCATCCACATTAGTGTAGGAGTATTCTTCAAGCCCCCTGTATCCTTCCAAATAGAGTTTTGAAAGCTCCTGGATATCCCTTTCTGTAGCCCTCTCTATGCTAAAGTTTATAGATTGCTTTTTCATAGCCTTTTTATCTTTGTTCCCTTGGGAACTTTTATCTTGAAAAGGTCGTAGGATGGCTCAAAGTTTTTGCTAATGCTTAGAAAGTCTACTTCGGTAGTTGTTCCCTCTTTGTCTTCAACTTTTATGCTTTTTATATCAAAGGACTCATCAACGTCAACGTAAACTTTTGAAAAAAGTTCATCCTTTACTTTGGGCTTTAAGATCAAGGTGGTGCTTTTCTCCCTTTTTATCTCCCCTATGGGGTCAAAAACTTCTCTGAGTGGTTTTGAAAGTAGGAATAGGGCTTCAACAGTTCCAGACTTGTTGTTCTCTACTTTGTCTATTATGGCGGAACCATCCTTGGGGTCATAGAGGAGGAGCTCATAACCGTCAGAAACTATAAGCATACGCTCAGGCTGTTCGTACTCTATTCTGAACTTCCCCCCTTTCTGGGCATAAAAGAAACCCTTCGATACATCTGGCTTTGGATACCACGAATAGTAAACCCTCTGTACAAAGACTACCTTTAGGCTCTTTATCTCTTCAAGCTTCTTATCCAAAAGTTCAAAGGTGTTAGCCAACGCAATTAGAGGGAAGAGAAGAAAAAGTATATAAGTCATAATCTGTGAAACCTCCTCAGAAAGGATAATATAAGCTCATACCATACACAGACCATATCCCAGTTTACTGCATCCAAGTTGTCATGGAATGTATGTCTCAAGTTGAAAGGGTAGGAGCTTATAAGAAGGGTTTGAATGCCTGCTTTCTTGAATGGTATGTGGTCGCCCTTTGTTTCTTCATGTGCTTTGAAGTTTACAGACACTTTTATATCTTCAACATGCCTTAAAAACATATCCATCATTCTATCACTGTTGTACCCAGCTGCATCCTTGTATATAACCTCTGGATAATACCATCCTACTGAATCCAAGTTTATGCAGTAGTAAGCGTGTTTTATCCCCTTTTTTATATGGAAGTTTGAGCCTTCAAGCCCCAGCTCCTTTGCATCCGTTATCAAAAACCTGAACCTGTAAGGTGTTCTATAAGTGTTTTTTAACTCGTATGCAACAAAGATAAGAAGCAAGAATCCTATGCCATTGTCAATGGCACCAAATACCTCATGTCTTGTATCTATGTTGGCTACTATGTATACAGTAGGTCCTCTACCTAACTCAAACATGATGTTGCTGCATTCAAGCCTCTTCTTCTGGGATTCTATATAGACTTTCACATAAGCGTCTTCCAAGCCTTCTAAGTCTCTTTCTTTTATGCTCACTGTTGGAATGCTCTCATCTTCTATGGCACCATAGTAGTAAGTGCTTAGCGCCTCCATGTATGTTATACAAGCTTTTGCCCCTTTTTCCTTTGCTCGCCTTATTCCTTCACCTTCATGGGACACTTCAAAGAGAGCTATATCTCCTTCCAAAGGGTCCCTTTTCAGATAACCTTCATAAACTCCAGAAGGACTACCTATGTAAGGAACCCCTTTTATCCTCTTGCCTTGAGCCTCTAATGAAGCCTTCACTGGTATAAATTTTTCTATATAGAACTTTTCCTCTGTGTAAGTAATTCCTTTCCTTCTTAGTATTTCTTTTATAGCCTTCTTCACTTTTGAATTGCCCTCATGCCCCGAAAGCCTGTTTACACGCAAAAGCCTCTCCGATATGTCTTGTATTTCTTCTAAAGTATCACTTTTCATAGACGGGTGTGAGCCAGACTTTGTACCTTTCTATCCTTCCCCTTACTGCGTTAAAGTATAGCTCCTGTAGTTCTTTTGTGATTTTCCCAATGTTTCCATCACCAACCTTCCTGTTGTCTACTTCTACTATGGGTGTTACTTCCGCAGCAGTGCCAGTCATGAAAAGCTCATCACATGCATAGAGCTCGCTCCTTGCCACAGCCCTCTGTTCCACATTGACCAACATGTCCTTCTCAAGAAGCTTTATGACTGCAGACCTTGTTATTCCTTCCAGTATATGCTCCGAGTAAGCGGGTGTTATTGCTTTTGAGTTTCTTATAAGGAATATGTTCTCCCCAGAGCCTTCAGAGACAAAGCCATGCTGGTTTAGCATTATTGCCTCGTCATACCCAGCCATGAGGGCTTCTGTCTTGGCTAAGGCACTGTTAACATAAGCTCCTGTTACCTTCCACCTTGAAGGTATGGAATTGTCATCATTCCTCCTCCAAGATGAGACCTTAACCTTTATTCCCTTAGATGTATCCAGATACCTTCCAAAGTTGTAAATGTATATGGCAATCTCTGGAGTGTAACCTATCAGCTTGGGCGTTAGGGCAAGGTCTTTAAAGTAAACTATGGGGCGTATGTAAATATCCTGTCTTACCTCGCTTCTCCTCAAGAGCTCTTTGGTTATCTCTACAAGCTCCTCTACGCTGTAAGGAATCTCCATAAACATAGCCTTTGCGTTCTTTAAGAGCCTATTGTAATGTTCCCTTACAAAGAGTATGTAAAGTTGTTGCTCTTCTCCGTTCCAGTAAGCCCTTATACCCTCAAAGACTGCAGTTCCGTAGTGGAAGGAGTTTGTCTTTATGTTTATGTTGGCTTTTTCTACTGGTACTATATTCCCCTCGAATAAAGCGTATTCCATAAGTACTGATTATAGCATAGGTTTGTAGCTTTTGGCCACATCTTTACCTTTACTGTAAGCCCATTTTACAATCTCCAAGGTCTGGTTTAGAGTGTTTGGGTCTGGCATGCTGACCTGGCTCAGAACATCTTCAACAACCCTTACAATATCCAAAAAGCCTATTTGACCGCTTAAGAACATCTCCACTGCAGCCTCGTCAGCACCAAGAAGGGCTGGCACGTATGCACCATCCATCTGTGCAACCCATCTGCATAGATAAACGGCTCTAAATATTTCTCTGTCAACGCTTTCAAAGGTTATGGGTGATAGCTCCAGTAAGCTTTTCCTTTCAAAGGGATAGTTTTGCCTCTTTGGATAAAAAAGAGCATGTAATATGGGCACTTTCATATCAGTTTGTGAAACATGAAAGAAGAAGCTTCCATCCTTTAGCTCCACAATACCATGAACAACGCTTTGGGGATGTATGACTATCTCTATATCATCCACTGCGAGGTTGAAAAGCTTCATGGCTTCAATCATCTCAATACCTTTGTTCATCAGCGTTGCAGAGTCTATGGTTATCTTTGCTCCCATCTTCCATTTGGGATGGTTGAGGGCTTCTTTTACGCTTACATGCTTCAGTTCCTCTAAGGACTTTTCTCTGAATGGTCCACCAGAAGCTGTAAGATAAACCCTTCTTAAATGTTCTCTCTCAGTGAAGGAAAGGAGCTGAAAGAGGGCGTTGTGCTCGCTGTCTATGGGTATAATCTTGTCCCTTTTCTCCTTTACAAGCTTACCAAGGCATATGATGGATTCCTTGTTAGAAGCAAGCAGAATTTTCCCTCTGGTTAGTGTATAGTAAGTAGGTAATATACCATCAACTCCAGATATTGCATTGACTGTTCTATCTGATTCATCTATGACTTCAAGCAAACCTTCCTCTCCTTTTATGTATTCAGACTCTGGAGGAAGGCTCTCAATCCATTCCTTTGAAGGCTCTTGGTAAGACACCACATACTTAGGCTTAAATTCCATTGCTTGAGAGAGAAGCTTCTCCGATGCTCTTTTTGCAACAAGCCCCACAACTTCAAACTCTCCTCTGTAAGACTTTATAACCTCAAGGGTTTGACTTCCTACAGAGCCAGTAGAGCCAAGAATGCTGATCTTCATACAACACCCGCTTTTAGTACATCGTGCATATGAATTATACCTTCAGGTTTGTTCTTTTCATTTACTACTATAAGGACAGTTATATTATGGTCTTCCATCTTTTTAAGGGCTTCTGCTGCAAGCTCTTGAGGTTTCACAGTCTTAGGGTTTCTTGTCATAACATCCCTTGCAAAGCTTCTGTTAAAATCTCCTCCCCCCTTTACAAACCTCCTTAAGTCCCCATCAGTGATTATGCCGCACAAGAACCCATCATGGTCCACTACGGCTGTAGCTCCAAATCCTTTGCTTGTCATCTCTATTATCACATCAGGCATTGGTGTGTCTTTATGAACTATGGGAACTTCTTTCCCAGTGTGGTATATGTCCCTTACAAGCTTTAACTTTCTTCCTAGGGAACCAGCAGGATGCCTTAAGGCAAAGTCTTCTTTTGTAAAACCCCTTAGCTCCAAGAGTACCATGGCAAGGGCATCACAGATGACCAAGGATGCCGTTGAGGAGCTCGTGGGTGCAAGCTCAAGAGGACATGCCTCCTTCTTTACGTTCAAAAAAAGATGTACATCGGCATGCTTTGCCAGAGTAGAATCAACTCTGTTGGTTATTGCCACGAGTGGAATGTTCAGAAGCTTTAAGTAGGGTATTAGGGAGACGACTTCTGGAGACTCACCGCTGTTGGATATGGCAAGGACCAAGTCTTTTGTGTCTATCAGCCCAAGGTCTCCATGAAGGGCTTCTGAAGGGTGGAGGAAGCTTGCTGGTGTACCAGTGCTGGAAAGTGTGGATGCTATCTTTCGAGCAACGTGTCCAGACTTGCCTATGCCTGTGGTGATAACCTTGCCCTCGCAGGAAAGAATAAGAGAGACAGCCTTCACAAAAGAATCATCTAGACTGTCCCTTAACCTTATGAGCTCCTCTATCTCCGTATCAAATACACGCCTTGCTAGCTTAAGGATCTCTTTATTCATTAGCTTTGTAGTTTTCTATGCCCTTCTTTATCTCCTCTATGGCAAACTGTATGCCTTTGAAACTTTCCACTTTTACCCACTTGCCAGGCTCTAACTCTTTGTAGTGTTCAAAGAAGTGCTTTATCTTGTCTTTCAAAACTTTCGGAAGGTCTTCCACAGACTTTACATCTTCGTAAGTTGGGTCAACCTTAGAATGGGGGACAGCTATGAGCTTTGTATCTATCCCTTCTTCGTCCCTCATCTCTAATCCACCTATGGGTCTACACCTTATAACGCTCCCAGGAACAACAGGGTATCTGGATATGACCAGCACATCCACAGGGTCACCATCGTCGGCTAGCGTCTGAGGTACAAAGCCGTAGTTAAAAGGGTAATGCATGGCAGTGAATAGAAATCTGTCCACGAACACAAGACCGCTCTCCTTTTCCAGCTCGTACTTTATAGGGCTGTCTTGTGGGATCTCAACCACCACATAGATGTCCTCTGGCGGGTTCTTTCCTGATGGAAGATTCTTATAGCTCATTCTATACCTCCTATTCCTGGTCTTTCTTGAGTAAACATCAGCATTTCATAAAGGACTGGCTTTAGGGGAAACCTGTAGTCCATATCTTTCCTCTTTACAGTAAGGTAGTAGTTCCTTTCCTTTGACCATATGCTCAGCTTACTAAAGGGTGTTATAAAAGACTCGCTCTCGTACATGGAAAGGGCAAGCACTGTAAAGATAAATAGGTTCTTTCTCTCGGAGTACACATCATCCCTTTCCCATCCTACCCTTTCTGTAAAGAAAAGCTGTAAGGAAGGATGGTACATCTCGTCTTCTATGGATTTAGCGTGGGCTGGCTTTAGGGCAATGGCTGCCATATCCCTTTCCATCGCAATAGCCAGTCTTTCCATGAGCTTCCTCATCTCCTGCGTGTAGACTATAAAGCAGTGCTGTTCTGTTTTCTCAGAAAAGTAGGCAGTCTTTAGCTCATCGTACCTTATTAGCAAAAACTTATGCTCCTCTTTTGGTGTAGAAAACTTGCTGTATAGCTCCACTAACTTGGATTCTTTTGAAGCTGTTATAAAGCAAAATTTGGTATTCTGATAGCTCTTCTTTTCCTCTATCCATCTTTCTATACCCAACTCTCTCATGCCCTGCAATTCAAAAAACTTGTTTTCAAGCCCTATCTGGGCTTTTTTGCCTTGTATACTAATCTTGTAAATCTCATAAAGGTAATGCCTTGCTCCACCGTTCAGCTCACCCCACCTGTAGAAGAATCTTGGAGATGGCTTTTCAACTATAGCGTACACTGTTACTTCACGGGGAAGAGAGAAACCATCAAAGCCTATCTCAAGGACTTTTGAATCTTTGTATAGGCTTATGGCAATGTTTTTGATGACAGACTCCCTTTGTTTTTCTTTCCCCTTTATTATCACACGCAGAGACCTTTTGGTAAGGGTCTGAACAGGGACTCCAAAGTAGTCGTATATAAAGCTCACCACATCCCAAAGGGCGTATCTCTCACTTTCCTCAAACTCTGTATTCAAAATCAGCAAAATCCCAGTAAATTTGTTTTTGTGCTTTCCATCCTTTATCTCAGCTATAAGGCTCGAGATTCTTGTAGAAAAATAGCATAGAGAATAGGTAAGGTTTACAGAATCTTCCCTTTTTAGCCTGCTATTCTGCAGGTTGTCCCCCTTTATGAGTTTAAATAGGTCTCCTCCACCGAAAAGTTCCTCTATAGCCATAACCTTCTCATTTAACTTTATCTTGGCGTTTCCCAAAAAGCGAAATTTTGAGAATTCTTTGTTTACTATCTTCACCACATCTTCCGCACTCATACCATCCACATCAAAGCCCTTTTCTGCATAAACAAAGAGTTCAAGCTCTACACTGGGAACAAAGTAGGTACCAAAGGAAACCCAAGGTGGATTTTTCTCTTGCACCTTTCCAGCAAAAAGGGCAGAAAGCTTATCGCTTTTCCCCCTCAAACACTTTCTTAGGAACTCCTTCCAATCTCTTCTCAGCAGGTTCAAATGCTCTTGGCTCAAAGCCTTCTTTAAAACCTCCTCAAGGTAGCTTAGTTCCTTTCCTTTTTCCTCTAAGACATATTCCAAGTCCTTCTTGGCTCTCTTATTATCTTCTGTAGATTCAAACTCTTCCAATATCTTCTTCCAGAACTCCTGCCTTGTTTCATCCCTTCTCTTGTAAAGGCTTGCCTTTGAAACAATCACCATACCTTCAAAGGACCTTAGCTCTATAGGGAAAAGGTAGTAGGCAATCCTTGAAGCTGGTAGCTTATAATAGCTGTCTGGCAGTGCCTCTTCCAATAAGCGGTATATCTCCCTTACCTCTTGAAGATAGCTTTTAACATTTTGGTTGTCCGTGAGCCTTATCCATTCATCCATCAGGTCCTTCTTTGCCTTCCACTCTATCTCCCTACCAAACTCCACATCTTCGTAACCTCTCACCTTCAAAAAGACAAGCCCAGCCCTATCGTCCATCTCAGAAGATGAAAACGTTTTCAGTTCGTAGATGTTAAACCTGCTGTTTGGTGCAAACCTTGAAAAACTGGCAGTTTGTGTATTTTTAAATATGCTCCAAGGCTTTATCCATCCCTTAATTTCCTGTGTGGAATATAGAGCTTGTCCTTCTATAGGTTTGCCTTCGGATAGAAACCTGCTGTATTCTGCCCTTACATCCTTTCTTTTTACAAGCCTATGAACCAAGTTGGCAATACTCTGCATGTAGTCTTGCTCATTATTGTAAAAAAGACCCGCATAAATGAAGTTGCTACCGTAATGTTCCCCTTTTGCAAAGGCGTTTAGCCTTTCATCCTCTTCCTTAAACCTGCTTTCATACATCTTTATCCCTCCAAAAGGCTTTTAATAAATTTTACAGGGAATTTAGCAAACCTACCACTTAAAACCTCTTTGTAAGGATAGTTCTCTCCTAAGGGTATGCAGGCATACTCTATAGGGCTACCCAAGTAGCAGAGAGTTTTTGGACCCAAATCTCCCCCTAAAACTTCCGCATGTCCTCTTCCAACCCTATTACTTATCCTAAATTCAAGCTTTCCATTTTCCCTTAACCAGTTTTTCACAAAAACTATGGAATATACAGGTATAAGCAATGGCGCCTTGTTTTCCTCTATAGGCGACACCTTATCCAAAAAATCTTTTACGTCTTGAGTTCTTTCCTTGTTGTGTTCTCCTAAGACAGGTTCTATCTTTTCAAAGAGTTTTTTAAGCCGGTTCCTTTTCTCATTGTCTGTTTTTAGGTATATCTCATGGTCTTCAAGGAGTATGTAAGGATGATAGTAGTCAAAGTTCCGTAAATCTTCTAATCTTTTAAGAGTTGTGTATGTGTAGGCTGTGCTTCCAAGAAGCCTTATAAAACTGCGGATATCATCTCCCTTCTCCATATGGTATATATCTTCCACAAAGGCGGAAGCATTCTCATACATTGATATGACGTTGTTTATATACCTGCTTCTATGCTGGGTAGGCACTGGCACAAGCACCCTCTCTTTTGGCTTAGAAAGGAACTGCTCCACAATTCTTGTAATGGCAGAGTCAAGGTCTAAAAAGCCTTCCAACTGTTCTTTTGTATATATAAGCCTTACAAGGTCCTTATCTGGATGGTCCATATAGCTTACTATGTTTTCCACTCTATAGTCTATATTCTGGTCTATTATGTAGATCAGATGGAGATGCTTTTGCCTGCTCTCTGTCTCCTCATCCCCCCTTGAACGGGATAGGGCTTGTATGGTTTCTACAAGGTTATTCTCTATGCCCCAGGCTTGAACCACTATGTATATATAATCCACTGGCTTGTGCGGCCTGCTAAAGTCAAGACCCCTTGAAACGGAAGAAGTGCCCAAGATCACATCCTCTGTACCATTGTTTATCTGCTCCTGGCTCTTTTTTGAACTGGCAGTAGCTCTCATAGAAGAGAGTCCTACCTTATCAAGCTCCTCGGAGACTTTCACTATAAGCTCCTTGTTTTGAATAAAGGCAAAGCCCGTACTTTCTCCTTTTTTTAAAGTGCTCTTTATGTAATCTGCCACCAGCTTAGGAATTTGCTCCTCTCTCTCTACCTTCATAAACTTCTTATAAACCACAAGCCCATTGGCAGGAAAGCCATGCCTTGCATAGATTTCAAAGGGTATATATCTATAATGAGTTTTTAGCTCTTCCTCATATTGGCTCAAAACCAAGGAGTCTGGTATAACCTCAAACTCTTCGTATTCCTTTATAAGCTTTTCCAAAAGGTTTGGAGAGTATCCATTGGCATCAAAGACGTAAAGGCTTGCCTTCCTTCCTATCCCCTTCATCTCTTCCAAAAACCTAAACACCTCCGTTATGGCAAAGAGTCCATTTTTGTGTCCAAAAAACTCATCAAGGATTATATGTATGTGATAGTCTTTAAAGGTTGGTCTTTGGAGTAGCTTCAAGTGTTCAGAAGTATATTTTCCAGAAGCCTTTTCTACCAAAGCTTGTATAGTGGTAAAAGCCCATATAATGTCTGGTTTTTTGTCCTGTGCGAGTTTATGGACCTCATCCACTGTGGCAATTAGCTTGCCCCTCTTCTTGTTTTCTATAGTCTCAAAGTGGGTACCCCTGTCTATGGCTTTTTTGCCTTGGCTTTGTTGCCCCCTTTCATAAACCAGCTCTATGCTTTTATGAGATTTTTCTTTTATCTCTTTAAGTTTTTCAAGCTCTCTGGTTAAAAGGGCTAGACGTGTTGCCATATAAAGGACTATGTGTTTTCCTTCCAAGTTTAGTATCATATCCCTTGTCCTTGAAGTCTTCCCACTCCCTGCAGAGTGAAGAAGTGCTATAGCCTTGCAAGTCTCTGGTCTTTTTACAAAATCTTCCAGCCTTCTTTTAACATCGTCCCTCGCAGAGTTTATATCCCCAGTTTCCAGTGTAAGGCTTTCTTTCTCTCTTTCTTCTATTTCCCTCTGGAGTTCCTTTATACTTTGCTCTGTCTCTTTTCTTATCCTTTCTTTTCTAATTCTACGTTCTGTATCCGCCTCTCCGTAAGGGCTTTCTTTTTGTTTTATGTCCCTGTATAATTCCTTCAGTTCACTTAAAAACTCCCTTAGCTTATCCCTATTCTTTACAAAGAACCTAAGGTTCAAAGGCTCATGCATTGGATATATAAGCTCCAAGCTCACCTCACTCACAGGGTCCTTTTCAGAACAAAGGAAATCCACCGCATAGCAAAGGGTCTGCAAAAGCCCCTTATTTTCCACAAAAACATCAAAGGATTCCCTTAACTTTTCCTTTGCCTGCATAAACTTTTCCAAAAAGCCATAAAATTCAAGCTCTCCAAGAGAAAGGTTAACGGGTATGCCGTAAGTGGGTACTGGTATTCTATTGTCTGTTTTTATCAAAATTTCCCTAAGGAACTTCATTACCCCTCCAAGCTTGAAATCTACAATATGGAGTGCCCCCTTCTCTATAAAGGCAAGGTCTGCGTTCTTCCATATAATGTCGTCCGACTCTTCTCCCATATGGTACTTTTTAAGCTCCGCAGATTTAAACCTTTTACCGTAAAAGTAT
>JAXSMZ010000012.1:0-24814 GCA_037924335.1 Aquificaceae bacterium | reverse complement strand
CAGCATACCCTATGGCAAAGGTAAGCTTGGTGTATATCTCCTTCCATTCTGGCTTTATACCTTCTTCCGTCTCTTCATGATAGCTTGAGAACAAGCTACTAAGCCCTTTCATGTTTTCAGGTGGGTCATGAATTTGGTAAGGAAAGCATGACCTTATATCTTGGACTATCTCCACGAGCTTACTGTCTTTTCTTGCCTCCTCCTCAAGCTTGTTAAAAATGCCATCAGCAAAGCTTTGGTAATCTAAAGGCCTTCCTTCTACAAACCCTAACTTAAAAGCTCCCTCAAAGACAAATCCCAAGAAACTTGTAAACTCCTTCATAACTTTAGCACCGTCAGGAAGGCTTCCTGTGGTAGCTCTACCCTTCCAAACTGCTTAAGCCTCTTTTTGCCCTCCTTCTGCTTTTCCAGAAGCTTCCTCTTCCTTGTTATGTCTCCTCCGTAGCACTTGGCTGTCACGTTAGCCCTAAGGGGTGGTATGCGTTCCGATGCTATGACCTTTGAGCCTATGCCAGCCTGAACTTTTACTTCAAAGAGCTGTCTGGGAATGGCCTCCTTTAGCTTTTCTACAAGCTGTCTTGCCATTCGGTAGGCTTTCTCTCTGTGTACTATAAAGGAGAGGGCATCTACCGGTTCGTTGTTTATGAAGATGTTTAGCCTCACAAGGTCTTCTTCCCTAAAACCTATGAAATCATAATCGTATGAGGCATAGCCCTTAGAGAGCCCCTTTATCTTGTCATGAAAGTCCATTATAACTTCGCTTAGAGGCATATCGTACTCAAGCATTACCGTGTTTTTATCTAAGTATATAAACTTCTTTTGGATGCCCCTCTTTTCTTGGCAGAGGCTTATTACGTTTCCTAAATAATCCTTTGGAGTGACAATAGTCAAAAGAACATAAGGCTCTTCTATGGCTTCTATGCTTCCCCAGTTTTCTGGAAGTTCTGAAGGATTCTTTATTTCCTTTACTTGCCCACTCTTTAGCTTTACTTGGTAGACAACGCTTGGAGCTGTGGTTATTATGCTAACTCCGTATTCTCTCTCTAGTCTCTCTTGAACTATCTCCATGTGCAAAAGCCCCAAAAAGCCCACTCTAAAGCCAAGTCCCAAAGCTGGTGATGTCTCCGGTTCGTACTGGATGGCTGCATCGTTTATTGCATATTTTTCCAAGGCTTCTCTTAGCTCCTCATAAGTTTGTCCGTCAGAAGGGTACATGCCAGCGTAAATCATGGGCTTTGCGGGTCTGAACCCCGGTATAGGCTCCTTTGCTAGGTTTTTTGCGTCTGTTATAGTGTCCCCAACCCTTATGTCTCTTACATCCTTTATGGAAGCTGCTATGTATCCTACATCTCCAGCAGAAAGCTTCTCCAGTTTGGTCATTTTTGGCATCTGAGCTCCAACCTCTGTGACTTCAAACTCCTTTCCTGTGGAAAAGAGCCTTATCTTTGTTCCTTGCTTTATCTCCCCATCCACAACTCTCACAAAGGCAACAGCCCCTCTGTAGGTGTCGTAGTAAGAGTCAAATATGAGAGCCTTCAGGGGTTTGCTGGACTCTCCTTTCGGCTGTGGTATGCGTTGGACTATGGCTTCCAATACTTCCTCTATGCCTATTCCCTCCTTTGCAGATACTAATATTAGGTCCTCCTTTGGCAGTCCAAGCACTTCTTCTATTTGACTCTTGACTCTCTCTACATCAGCAGAGGGTAGGTCTATTTTGTTTATGACTGGGATTATTAAAAGGTCGTTCTCTACAGCCTTCCAGAAGTTTGCTACCGTTTGGGCTTGAATGCCTTGCGTGGCATCTACTAGCAGGATCGCCCCCTCGCAAGCGGCCAATGCCCTTGAAACCTCATAAGAGAAGTCCACGTGCCCAGGCGTGTCTATAAGATGCAATGTGTATACTTTTCCATCCTTCCTCCTGTAGAACATCTTAACAGCCTGAAGCTTTATGGTTATACCCCTCTCCCTTTCTATATCAAGCGTGTCAAGCATCTGCTCTTTCAGTTCCCTTCTTGATACAGATCCAGTAAACTCCAAAAGGCGGTCTGCAAGGGTAGATTTTCCATGGTCCACATGCGCTATTATAGAGAAGTTTCTTACAAGCTTTGTATCCATACAAAATATTAAGATAACTCAATTTGTGCTAAAATAAAGCCTATGATGGCTTACATGCTTGCTCTTTTCCTTTTTGTTTACGCACACGCCTCTGACCTTTACTCTGAGTTTGTAAAAGAACAGGTTGAAAGTATAGACCTAAAGAAGGCCATAGTGATAGGCAGAGGTAATGCTAAGCTCATAACTTTCATAAACCCAGACTGTCCGCACTGTAGAGAAGAGTGGAAAGAGTTAAGGCCTTATTTGAACAAGGTAAAGCTTTATATATTCCTTCTCCCCTTTAGAACGGCTCCAGAAAGCTATCCAAAGTCTTACTACATAGCATGTTCAAGGGATAAGCTTAAAGCTTTGGATCAGGTCCTCTCTGGCAAGTTTGATGGGAAACCACCAAAGGTAAAGGAATGCCCGTTGGTGTATGAGCATATAAAGATAGCTCAACAGCAAGGCGTCACTGCAACGCCTTACAACATAGTATTAGGAAGCTATAAGGTCATAGAGGGCTATAATCCCCAGATGCTTAAAATACTTGGAGTGAGATGATCGTTGTTGTTATGGGTCTTTCTGGAAGCGGAAAATCCTTTATAGCGAGCATACTCCACTCAGATTTCTCTTTTGAATGGCTAAGGAGTGACATCATAAGAAAGGAGCTTGCAGGCGTAAAGCCAGAGGAGCATGTAAAAGCTGGCTTTGGTGAAGATATATACTCTGAAGAATGGACAAGAAGAGTTTACGAGGAGATGGTAAAAAGAGCTCAGGATCTTGAAGCTAAAGGGAAAAATGTAGTGCTAGATGCTACCTTTCTGAAAAGTTGGCAAAGAGACCTTGTTAAGAGAAAATTCCCCTATGCTTTTTTTCTGCTTGCAAAGGCGAGCGAGGAGGAGATAAGGAGGAGGCTCTCAAGAAGAGAGGACGTATCCGATGCTGATTGGAAAATATATCTCAAACAGAAAGAGGTCTTTCAACCCCCAGATGATGCCGTAGAAATCGATACAGAGAGGTCAAGGGAGGAGGTCAAGGATGAGCTAAGGAGGGTTCTAAGTTTACCTTCTCCCTGAGGCAGTCCAGAGCCATGCTGAGCCCATTGTCCCCCTTAGCCTTTATAACACAGTCTGGCAGTACTCCTTTATCGTCTGTTATTGTACTACCATCGGGAAGTTTCATCTCAAAGGTTACGAGCCTTAACACATCACCGCAGGAATCTAAAGGATAAAGATTGTTTCCCACATACTTCCCAACTGTGAACTCTCCTGCCACAGTGGCCTTTGCATAGGTTTTTAACAGAACGGTGAGCAACTCTGCCGCCGACGCTGTAAATCTATTTACAAAAACAAGTATGGGCTTTTTAAAGTATGCTTCCCTATTCTTGAAGTTATAAACATCCATCTTTCCGCTTACAGAATCTAAATAAAACATTGCTCCATTCCCACCAACCAACATGTCAGCTATCTCTTTTGCAATGGATACCAATCCACCACCGTTGTTCCTAAGGTCCAGCACGAGAGCATCCACTTTTTGTGCATTTATGTAATCCAGGCTTTTCCTGAACTCTTGAATGGCTGGTTTTGTGAAGTTAGTCAAAGCTATATACCCTATTCTCTTACCATCCATTTGAATAACTCGCACATCCTCAACAGGAGGTGCAAAAAACTCCCCCTTAGTTATATAAAAGGTCATAATCTCTCCATCTCGCTTCAATACTATGCTAATTTCACTGCCTACGGCTACAGACCTTATAGTTTTACTCCAAAGGTCTTTTTCTTTTACGCCATTTACAGAGAGTATCCTATCCCCCTCTTTAAGACCAGCTTTTTCAGCTGGAGAGTTCTTAAAAACTCTTATGATAACACCTTCTTCATCCCATCTTATCCCCACACCGAACAATTTAGCTTCCGAATACCATACCTTATCTTCCTCAAGCTTTGTTATGTTTGTCCATCTGTCCCCTTTCTCTCTGAGGTATTTTATTGCGTCCTCTAAGCTTTTCCATTCCATGCTTCCTATCCTATCCTTCCAAAGGTAATGTTTCCTAACAAGCTCTTTGAACCTTTCTAAAGCTTCTTCTTTTTGGCAATACTCCTGGGCGTATGTGGTATGAAAGACCAAAAAGATCAAGAGTATGCGTATACTCATATTAAACGGCTTTAAAATATAAACCAAGTTGACATTTTAATCAAGGGCTTTAATTTAATAAATTCAAACAACTTTTAGGAGGAGCTTTATGTACTATGTGGCAGAAGTGATAAAGGATGAGTGCAGCAAGTACAACTGTAGACAATGTACCCTTTTCTGCCCTGAGCCAAACACTCTCATGTACACGGATGAAGAACACCACGCCTATGTTGTGTCAGAAAGGTGTAAGGGTTGTGCATTGTGTGTTTATGTGTGCGTTGACCTTTTGAAAAGAAACGCCATTCATATGGCCATGCCGGAAGTGCATGCTGGAAAATAACTAAGGAGGTAAAGAATGGCAACGCTTGGACCATCTGGCTTTTCACCGTATCCTGTGGCTGTTTACGAAGGAATTCTAAACCCGCCGCCCGGTAAAGCTCTCATGTTCAACGAGATCGTTGAAGAAGAGATAGCCATGAGAGAAGCTGCAAAGGCAATGCTCACAAGGGATAACCCCACCATATTCCCTGGACCTCAGGTGCTTTACGCTTGGAACGAAGAAGCAGAGGAAAAAGCAAGGCTTGTAAGGAAGATGGCAGATGTTCTAGGAGCCAAGATAATCCCTATGTATGACTACAGACCCAAGTATCCAAAGATAAACCCAGCCGTTGAGATAAACCCCAACCATCCAAACCTTACCATATGGCACAACAAAATAAAAGCCTGTATATTTATTGGAGTCCACTGCCATTATGCTAACGTAGCTCTTAAGATCATAAGGGCTGAGACAGATTGCTTTACTATAGCCATGTGTGGTATGGCTGGGCATGAAGATGCCATGATAACCTTAAGAGATCAACACTTAGAAGAAATAGAGAAGTTTATAAACATAGCCCAAGAGGTGAGAAGGGAGCTTGGGAAATGAAGGCTACTCTCTTTACTTACGAAGACTACCTAAAGCTTGAGGATAGGCTTGATATAGTGAAGGGGGAAGGCATTTTTGGAACTCCAGACCTTGTGGTAAAAGTGGTCTCTCCAAATACCTTTAAAAAGGATACAGAGGACAAAAGAAGAATATACGCTCAGTTTAGCATTAAAGAGCACTGGCTTGTCTTTCCAGAAGAAAAGGGCAAGGTCTGTTCAAAGGTGCTTGAAGGTTTTTGTATAGACCTTGGAGAGGTTTTCTTATGACCTTACTCAACTTTTTTTCTGTGGGCTTTTTTACATTTTATTTAGAAATCCTGTAAGGAGGTAGCTATGCAAACAACAAAGGAGCAAAGCGTTATATATAACAGAGCAGGGCAGAGAGTTGTTTCACTAGACTATCTTCTCTTTGAAGCTCCAAAAGAGAAGCACTTTATGACTGGTTCTGAAGCTGTGAAAGAGGCTGTAAAGAGAGCATCCGTTGATGCATCCGTTTCCTATCCAATTACACCACAGTCAGAGGCTGCTCATCTCATAGGTGAGCTTTGGGTAGAAGGATATGTGGGAGTTTACTTCAGAGGAGAGTCTGAGTTTGGTGTTATGTCTGAGGTTGCGGGTTGCGCTATGGCTGGAGCAAGGACAATAACCACCACATCAGGACCTGGAACTCTAAGGGCTTTTGAAAACTTTCCCATGTGGGCTGGTACAAGAATACCAGTCCAGCTGGTGCTTATGGCGAGGGGTGTGAATGCCCCCCTTACTATTCAGCCAGACAACCTTGAGGTTGCTTTTCTCCTTGATACAGGATGCATGATATGGTATGCAGAAACTGCCCAGGACCTTTTTGATATGATACTGGCAGGGTTTGTCGTTGCAGAAAAACCTGATGTACACGTTCCCTTGATAACTGCAGTAGATGGCTTTTTTGTCTCTCACACAAGAGAGGCCGTTTACCTTCCCCCAGATGACATAGCTTTGCCACCTTACGACCCATACAGAGCTCCCCTGCCAGTTATAGATGCAGAAGTTCCACCGGGGAGATTCCTGAGAGACCCATTTGTGATGAAGTCCAACTATATATCTTACGCAACGCATGCAAGCTGGCAATGGGAGGTAAGGTCTGCCATAGAAAGGTCAAGGCCCTATGCCAAGCATTACCTTAGGGGGCTTGTGGAAGAGTTCGGAGACCCTGAGGCTGACATTGTCTTTGTAGCATGTGGTACGGCATCAGCCCAATCAAAGGAAGCAGTAAGGTTACTTGAAGATGAAGGAGTAAAGGCAAAAGTTATAAAATTAAAGACTATAAGACCTTTCCCAGTAGAAGAGCTGAGAAACTCTGTCAAGAATGCCAAGTACATTTTTGTTCCAGAGTTCAACGTGATAGGATGGTTAGAAAGGGAGGTAAGAAGGTACCTCTACGGGCATTCAAGGGCTGAAGTCATTGGCTCTCCTAGAGTTGCTGGTGGTATGACCATGCCTCCAGAGGTTATAGCTAAGGAAGTTTTGAAACTAACAGGAAAGGAGGTCAAGCATGTCATATAAGATATACGAGATAAACGAAGCTCTTATAGACTTTGTACCTCAGGAGATAAAGGACCTTCAGTCTAAGGCCACATGGGGCAATCCAAAAAGAGGAGTCATGGACCTCCCTTATGCAAAGGAACTTTTAGAGGAACACTCCCTCTGTGCAGGATGTCCAGAATCCATGGCCTTCAGATACATACTGGCATCTCTTCCCAATCCAGAAGATACTATAATAATCAACTCCACAGGTTGCACATCCTTAGTTTTTCCCCATATAGCTCTTCATACGGTCCACTCCCTTTTTGGGAATCAGAACGCAGTAGCTTCTGGCATTAAGAGGGTCCTTGAGTGGAGGTTTCCAGATAAGGTAAAGGATGTGGTAGTTCTTGCAGGAGATGGTGCAACCGTTGATATAGGTCTTGATTGCACACTCCAGTCCTTCTTCAGGCAGGAGAAGATAACAACCATATGCTTTGACAACGAAGTTTATGCCAACACGGGGGGTCAAGAGAGCGGCCTGACAGTCAAGGGTCATGTTTTCAAAATGGCACCGAAGGGTAAGCAGTGGGAAAAGGTTCCCATGTGGCAACTTGCCATAGACTCTGGGTGCCACTACGTAGCAAGACTTACTGTCTCATCTCCAAAGAGGGTTGAGAGTGTTATAAAGAAGGCTATTTATGTGGCGAGAGAGATAGGTCCCACTTACGTTCATCTGTACACACCATGTATACTCGAGATAGGACTGAACTCTGATGATGCTCTTGAAGAGATGAGAGCAAGGGACAAAGAGAGGTTTAACTTCTTTGAGTATGCTTCCTCTCAAGCCGAGGAAGTGATAAACAGGAAGAAGGAGGAAGGATTGCTATGAAGAGAAGAAGAGTAAACATAAGAATGCCAGCTTTGGGTGGTCAAGGAGCAGTTACAGCAGCCCATATAATAGCTACAGCGGCTGACTACGAAGGCTACTATGCTGTATCCAACCCCTTCTTTGGTGCTGAAAAAAGGATGGCTCCAGCAGAGAGCTACGCAAGAATAGGCATAGAACCTATATTTGACAGAGGGGAGGTGGTGTATCCAGATGTCATAATGGTTTTTCATCCCCAAGTCATAACCATGGGCAAATCTTACACTATGCCCTTCTATTCAGGTATAAAGAACTATGGGCTGATAATTATAAACACAGAGGAAGACCTGCTAACGGATGAGGATAAAGAATACCTTCAGTCCATAAACGTAAAGGTGTTCAACATTTCTGCCACAAAGTTAGCGATAGACATAGCTAGCACGGAGCTTTCTACAAACATGGCTATGATAGGTATACTTTTTGGTACCATTGGAGTTGTGGGGATAGAAGCCATAGAGGAAGGCATAAAATCAAGGTTCTTGAAAAAGTTTGTAGCTTCAGGAGGTACTGCATCCCTTGACTCTGCCCTTGAGAGAAAGTTCAAAAAGAAGTTAGAGTTAATAGAGAAGAACTTAAACACAGCAAAGGCTGGCTATGAGCTTGGTAGGAGGTGGGCTCAGGAGCAAGGTATAGAGCCTTTCTTGCCAAGGCCGCGTGACGTTGCAGCCATATAATTCAATAATAAAGGGGGTACACTCATTGCCCCCTCTTTAAAAAGAAAAAGACATTATAATGTTTACCGATGAAGAAAATAACAGTAATGGCTGTACTTGTTGCATCTACCATTGTCTTCCTATCTTGTGAAGAGAGAGCTAGTTATCAAGCCAAAGAGAGTGGCAGCTGGTGTCCCAAAGGTGCTATTCTACGTGGATCTACTACCATAACCGTTGAAGGTATAGTAGATTACGAGGATATGAACTGGTGTAAGGTAGTATTGAGTAGTGATGGCTTTAGGTCCGAGATATATTTCACACAAGATGGATTAAGGCAGAGGTGGATGCAGTACAAGGATGGGATGCTACGTTCAGATATGGAGGTCAGAAAAAGGAAGGCAGTTATGAGGTTGTACGATGAAAAGGGGAACCTTGTAGAAGAGGTAAAAAGTAAAGAGGCCTTCTGAGTTTATATACCCATCCTTTTCCGTTAAAATTTTTCTATGCCTGCCTATAGGGTAATAGTAAGGGGTGAAGTCCAAGGTGTTGGCTTTAGAGCTTATACTAGAAGGATTGCAGAGAGCTACGGACTCAATGGATGGGTAAGGAATGCACCGGATGGTACCGTTGAAATATTCGTCCAGGGGGAAGAGGATGTGGTGTGGGACTTTCTAAAGAAGCTTTCCTATGGACCACCTCTTGCCACAGTAGAAGCTATAGAAATAAGAAAGGAGGCAGAAAGACATGAAGAAAGAGGTTTTGTTATTAAGTATTAGCGTTATATTTAGTACAGCTTATGCTACAGAGTGTGAATACTATAAAGTTCAAAAGGGAGACACCATTTGGGACATAGCAGAGAAGAAGGGACTAACCGTAGAAGATATCATATCTGCCAACAGAGGACTTGACAAAGGTAAGCTTATCACTGGAAAGCGAATATGCATACCACAGAAAACCATAGCTAAGAGCAAAGGGCATTTTGTAAAGCATAAGGTAAAGAAAGGGGAGAGCCTAAGCTCTATAGCAGAAAAGTACGGTATATCTGTGGATGAGATAGCAAAGGCTAACAACCTAAGAAGTAAAAAGGTCTTGGCAGGTCAGGAGCTTCTCATTCCAGCCAAAGGTCAGGCTGTGGCTAAAAGGAGAGAGAAGGACTATACCTACTATACAATTCAAAGGGGCGGAAGGCTTAGCGATGCTGCTAAAAAATTAGGAGTTCCCCTAAAAGAGCTTGAGGAGTTAAACTCAGAGTACAGAAACAGGTGGCTCTCTAAGGGAACAAAGATAAAAATACCTAAAAAACAAGAAGAAACTATAGAGAAAGGGCATTCCCCTTCAAAAGGAAGTTACACATATTACACCATGCAAAGGGGAGGAAGGCTTAAGGATGTGGCTAAAAAACTCGGTGTACCTCTTGATGACCTGGAAAGTCTAAATCCAGAGTATAAGAACAAATTTCTTGCTAAGGGAGTCAAAGTGAAGGTGCCAAAAGAAGCCAAGGAATTTGTAAAGCACAGGGTGAGAAAGGGAGAGACTCTGAGTTCTATAGCCAAAAAGTACCATGTATCTGTGGATGAAATAGTGAAAGCTAACGATCTTAAAAGCAGGAAGGCTTTGGTTGGAAAGACCCTTCTTATTCCTGTAAAGGGGAAGCATGAGATTAGCGTCTCAAAACGTGAAGAGAAACCTCTAAGGATAGTTGAGGAAAGCAACGGAGAGAAGAACGTTGCCAACCATGGAGAGGTAAACATTGGTAAGCATAGTATACAGATGCCAGTCGATGGAAAAATTGTAAAAGCAACTAGAGGCGTTGACATAGTTACCAAGTGCGAAAGTGCTGTAAAGAGCGTGGAAGATGGAAAGGTCATTTACAGCGGTGGAGACTTACAGGCTTATGGAAACATGGTGATCATAGAACACGATAACTTTATATCCCTTTATGCATATAACTCCAAAAACTTAGTAAAAAGAGGGGATTCGGTGAGCAAGGGGCAAGATATAGCTATGGTTGGTAGCAAGAGCGGTTCAGATGAGTGTATGCTGCATTTTGAGATTAGAGCAAAAGATGGTGCACCCCTTGACCCCACAGAGTACCTAAAGAATACTCAGTAGTAAAGCATCCTGTAAAAAGCCATTAATGGAAGATCAATCATAAAAAATATGACTAAGATCATTAAAAAAATGGTAAAATATCAAGTAGCAAAACTTTATAAGGAGGTAGAAGCTATGAGAAGAAAAATTTTGGCGGTTGTAGGAGCTTTGGGCTTAATGGCGGCTGGCTCTTATGTGAATGCTGCTCCCCCAAACGGAGTGGTGACCATAAATGCCACACTTTTGACCTATTGCTCTTTTACTGTACCAGCTTCAACCATTACAGCAACCCTTGATCCGGCTCAAGGTGATGTAACAGCTCAAGGTGTCCCCCCATTGGCAATAACCTGCACGGGCAACACTAACTATACAATAAACGCAGACAACGGCCTTCATTATGATGGTCAAAATAGGCGAGTCTTCAATGCAGTTGCTAACGAATATATCCCTTACCAATTCGATTGGAACCCAAAAAGCGGTTCAGCTCAGGCTTTAATTCCAATAACAGTAAACACGCAGGCAACTTTTAGGGTGGTAGACTTCCAAGGTAAGCCTGGTGGTCTGTATACTGACATAGTAACCCTAACTGTAAATCCATAAGAAAAGACATAAATAAAAAAGGAGCGTATCTGTGGGTATTTTGCTTCCCCTTCTTTTCTTTTTAATTTTTTTCAGCCCGGTTTTTCCCTCCGATTGGAAAGTATCTCCCATCAAGATAGAGCTCAGTCCTAATGATAGGACATCTTCCACGACTGTCTACAATGTGGGCAGTGTTCCCATTAACTTTCAAGTGAAAGCTATGGAGTGGACACAGGACAGCGAAGGAAATGATGTTTATAAAGATACCCAGGATATCTTGTTTTTCCCAAAAATCTTTACTTTGGAACCAGGTAAAGAAAAAGTTATAAGGATAGGAATAAAGACCTTGAATCCAATTAAGGAGAGAGCCTATAGGCTATATATAGAAGAAATCCCATCCTCTGTTATCAAGGAGGAAGCAGTCTTACGCATAGCTTTAAGAATAGGTGTGCCGGTCTTTGTAAAGCCTCTGAAGGATGATATAAGGTGGGTGATCACAAAGAAGGCTGTTGAAAATGGTACTTTTGTATTAGAGATTCAAAACACGGGCAACATTCATATAAGAATAAACAGCATAAAGCTTAGAGGCGTAGATGCCCAAGGAAGGGAGGTTTTTTCTAAGAACATAGAGGGATGGTATGTATTAGCTGGAGCAAGAAGGGTATTCAGCGAAAAAATAGAAGACTGCGAAAAGATCAGCAGCTTAAGATTTGAAATCTTGGGGATAGGATTCAAACGTGAAGGCGAGCTTGAAATTACTAATAGGGATTGTTATCGTTAGTTTTTTTAGCTCTGCCTTTGCAAGGGAGGAGGTCGTTCTTTCATTGATAATAAATGCTGAGAAAAAAGGAGATACGATCGGTCTCCTTGAAGGTAAAAAAATATACCTACCAGTAGAAGACCTTGTGAAGATGGGAATTAAAAGAGTGGAAGGGTCCAAAACAAACATAGATGGAAAAGAGTACATAGACCTTAGCAGCTGGAAGGAGATAAAATTTGAGTTCAATGAGGACAGACTTGAGTTAAATTTGATAGTTCCGCCCAACCTCTTGCCAGAAAAGAGGATAAGCTTTTATCCAACAAGAAGACAGGATGTGATAGTACCAGAGCAAAACAGTACTTTTTTAAATTACAGTTTTGACTATTCAAACATTGAAGGAAGAAAGAACCTGTTTGTGAACCATGAGCTGGGGGTAAGGATGGATAGGTTTACTTTCCTTACAAGAGGTTTTTACTCTTCTGAATCAAACAGATATACAAGGCTTACCACTGGGTTATACATGGACAATAGACAGAGCCTGAACAGATTGATATTAGGAGATTTTATCACTCCAGCAACACCCACAACCTTTGGAAGCAACATGGTAGGTATAAGCTATTTTAGAAACTTCAAAATAGACCCTTATTTTATTTACAGACCTACCTTTGACATAAAAACTCTGATACCATACCGCTCCGATCTGGAAGTCTATCTGGATGGTGTCCTGATCAGAAAGGAAACAGTACCACCAGGTCAACTCAACCTTGAAGACATATACTATTACGGAGGCAGGAAGGACATAAGAATTGTTGTTAGAGATCCTTTCGGAAGAGTTCAAGAGATATCCTATCCCCTTTACTTTACAGACCTGATGTTAAAAGAAGGGATAAGGGAGTTTAACTACTCTGTTGGATTTCTGAGAGAAGGCTTTACAAACAGCAGATACACCCATCTTGGTCTCTTTTTCCTTGAAAGGTATGGCTTTAGCAATTACTTAAATTTTGGAGGTCAGGTCATTGCGATACCGGGAAAAAATTTTTATAACGTGAGCGGTGAGGCAAGGGTATTACTAAATCGTTATGGAGTTTTAAGTCTTTTGGGTTCAAATAGCTACTTAAGGGCTCAAAAAGGTTATGCTCTTATGTCTTCTTACAGCTACACCAAACAGAGTTTAGGTTTTAGGGCTACTGGGCTTTATGCCTCCGAAAACTACAATGGTAGTTACTATCAAACAAAAGCATTGAGGGGAAGTTTTTCGATGGGAGCCAGCTACTTTTTGCCTTCACTTGGTAGCCTGAGTGTGGATATGGTTCACAACAGGTTCAAGGACGAAGAGAAGAACTCCCTTAACTTGGTGTACAATAAGACCTTTAGAGGGGTGTTAAACTTTTTCTTAAACTTTACAAAGAACTTTGGAAAGGATAATTCATACAGCTTCTTTGTGGGAGTAAATCTTTACCCTCGGATGAACTTTACAGCATCCGCAATGCATCAGGACATCTTAGGTTCACAGTCTCAGGTCCTCCAGTTTTCTAAAATACCCCCGGTCGGTGAAGGCTATGGCTACAGGATGAGCTTAGAAAGAACATCATCCAGCGAGGCTATAAACCCATATATTCAGTATAGGTCAAGGTACGGAGTTGTCGAAGCTGAGGGATATTTCAGAGATTCTTACGAGAGGTCAAGGGTTACTTACTCTGGAGCTATCGCCTATGTGGACGGAACTATAGGTATAACCAGACCCGTATCGGATAGCTTCGGCCTTTTTAGAGTTGGTGATGTAAGAGATGTAACAGTAAGCTTGAATGGTCAGCCCATAGGCAAGACCAATAGAAAAGGTTTTATCTTCCTTCCAGAGCTGAGCTCTTATTATGATAACATCATAAAAATAAACGACAAAGAAATACCACTTGAGTACAATATTCCAAAAAATGAGATTGCCGTATCCCCTTGGTTTAAAAGTGGGTTCTGTATAGACTTCTCTGTAGAGAGAGTTTACAGATACTCTGGATATTTCAAAGTATATTACTTGGACACTGGAGAGAAAAAGCCCTTGGAATTTTATGAGTTTACAATAGAGAACTTGCAAGAATTGCCAGAAAGTAAGAAAAATTGTATTGCACTGTACGAAAGAGGAACAGAAAAGGAGATGAAGGCTCAAACTGGTAAGGCAGGAGAATTCTACTTAGAGGGTCTAAGACCGGGAACATACAAGGTAAGGCTGGATGTTGATGGCAAGACAGTTTATACAGAACTTAAACTGAAGGATAAGGGGGAACTTGTAAACGACCTTGGCATAGTCCTTATTCCCATAGAAAGGTGACCTATTCTTTGTATTCTTTTATCCTTACCACTGTTCTTTTCTCACCCTTTATTACCTTCTTTACAGTCCTTATCTCGTATATCTGGTTATCGTTCCTTATAACTTTGGCCTTTTCCAGAACATCCCATAGGCTCTTTAACATGTTGTCTATGTCCCTCTTTCTGTTGTTGGGTAAGATCAGAAGTACATCCATGGAAAGCTTACCATCCAATGGATCATTCTTATACTGCTCTTTTATCTCCCAAAGAGCTCTCACCTCCCAATTTTTTACTCTCGGTGGTTTGAAAACCTTACCTCCCTTCCTTCTTATGTATCTGTTACTTTTTGGTACTGGAATCCCAGAGAGTACTATCTCTATTACTTCTTTATCAGAAGTAGGCATGATATAAAGACTATAAGCAAGCTGATGAGGTTCAAGACCATTGACACACCATGCCATCTCATAAAGGCTTGATAGTCCACCGTTTTTAATTGATGGGACATAGGCAGGATATAAAACTCCTGAAAGGAAAGTACGAGAAGGTTTACAAGAAAAAGGAAGGCAAGAAGTTTGCTAAGCCTTAGAGTCATAAGGAAAGAAAGGAAAGCGATCAGTAGACCAATGCCAAAGTATACTGGGAACACTCTTTCTACAACTTTCCCAGCCAGCTCCTTTTCAAGAACTCTAAAGAGTGTAGATGCCACATAGAAGCTAAAAAATGAAGCAAGTCCAAGATAGAAGGCATTCAGAAACAACAAGAACTTAGCCATATCACTCCCTCACCACTGGAAGGTTGTACCTTTTAAGCATCTCTATGAGTTTTCTCTCGTTTTCCGGTTTCATCTCACACAGCGGTAACCTGAACTCTTTCTCACACATACCCAATGCCCAGCATGCCGTTTTTACCGGTATTGGATTTGTTTCTATAAAAAGCATTTTAAAAAGGTCAAAGAGGTAAAGGTGAAGCTCCATAGCTCTTTTTATGTCTCCATTTAAAACATGGTCTACTAAACTCTTTACCTCTCTCGGCACTATATTGCTTGCTACCGATATAACGCCCTTTGCACCGATGGACATCATGGGCAGTGTCAAAGAGTCATCACCAGAAAGTATAGTAAAGTTGTCTCCCATGAGCTTGACAAGCTCAGATATTCTGTCCATGTTGGGAGTTGACTCTTTTGATGCTACTATGTTGGGGCAGTCCTTTGCCAATCTGTATATGGTATCTACAGATATCTCTATGCCAGTCCTTGAGGGTATGTTGTAGAGGATTATAGGAATGTCTATCTCTTCTGCTACTGTTTTGAAGTGTCTGTATATACCCTCTTGGGTTGGCTTGTTGTAGTATGGAGCTACCAAAAGACATGCGTCTGCCCCTACATGCTTTGCGTGGTATGTGAGCTCTACTGCCTCATGGGTGGCGTTTGCTCCAGTACCAGCTATGATTTTTATCCTTCCTTTGGCATGCTTTACAGTGTGTTCTATAAGCTTTTCATGCTCCTCAAAGGTAAGGGTGGCAGACTCACCCGTAGTTCCGCATATGACTATGGCGTCTGTTTGATTTCTTATGTGAAACTCTATAAACTCCTCAAGCTTAGGATAATCAACTTCTCCATCCTTGAAAGGTGTAATGAGTGCTACTATCGACCCCTGAAACATGGTTAAATTATAACATCTAAACACGCCGGGTGAGAAATATCTCAATTACTTTATAAGAAGGCTCTTTATTATCTCAGCGACCACGGGGTTCATAAGAGTGAGAGCTATTATAAGCAGAAGGATCATATCTCCAACCTGTCCATCCTTGCAGAGAGCTTAGATTAAACTTCCTTCTTAGCTTCGTTTATCCTCCCTTCAATCTCAACCTTCATGGTTTGTATCTCCTGACGGACAAGCTCTATCTCTTGGCGTAGGGTCTTTGTTTCCTCATAAAACTCAGCCTTTGTTACGAGCTCTTTTGTAAGGTCTTCTCTCAGCTCCAACTTCTTCTGAAGAGCCACCTCGGTTAACACTGCCATAGGATTAAGTATATACCAAGTCAGAAATTTCTCACCCAGGGTATAGATACCTATTTATATCAGAAACCGCTAGCCTCCTCCAAGGCCTGTAAGAAAGTAGAAGCTGAACTTGGCGCTTTTACTTTTCCGTAAAGGACTTGCTTAGCTTCGGTCGTTTTACCATAGTAAGCCTTCATACCATCCTTATCCGGAATGAGGGCACCACCTTGGAGTGAAACTCCAGCAAAAACCCCCCTTGCTTTTGAGTATGAGTAGATATCAGCCTTTAGAGTTACATCTGTACCTGCAGAGGCAGACCTTCCCACGGGACCTGCAGCCAAGGACACATCACCACCCAGTTTGACCTTACTCCTCAGAAGGCTTCTAACACCCCTTTCAGTTTTAACAACAAGAAGTAGGTCTATAGATTCAACGCCCAACTGGAATCCTATGGAGGCTTGAGCCAATTTGTAGAAGGCTGGAACACTCCAATTCCCTGTCTTTGGGTCCTTTACGCTTGCAGCACACTTACCACCGGATGCTCCGACGACAAAGGCACCCTTTATAAAACCTGGGCATACAACTACTCCCTTAGCTCCTTTTAAAAGCTCTTCTGGCAGGTTATCCTTCTCAGCTTTTAGCTCCCTTACAACCGCTGCAGCATCGCTCACAAGCTTGTCCATATCTTCCTTTGTAACGGCAAAAGCTAAGTTACATAGGAGTACAAAGATTAACATGCCTCTCATACCTTCACCTCCAGTACTCTTCAAAAGCTATCCACGTCATAGGTATTATACACTCAAGGTTTTCCCATCTTTTCATGTACCTTTTCCTTTTCATAGATGCTCTCAGAAGAGTATCCCCAAAGATGTCTTGGGCTTCTTCTTCGTAATCTCTTACTTTACCAGACAGTATAGCCATTCCTGCCATAGAGCCGGAAAGCACAGCATTGGCTATACCACCGCCCGTTATAGGGTGACAAAAACCACCTGCATCACCAACAAGGAGCACATTTCCTCTTAATGGTTTTAAAAGTCCATCGGATGGTATCCATCCCCCCGTTCTACTGACAACTCTATCTTCTACGATGTCTTCTTTTACCACATCTTCCAAAAACCTACTTAAGCTCTCCATAAGGTTTACAGGGTAATCGATGTCTACACCAACTCCTACGTTAGCAACATTCCCCTTTGGGAATACCCAACCGTACCCACCGGGTATGTATTCTTTGAAATATACTAAAAGGTCATGTAGAGGCTTTTTGAGGAGCAATGTAGCCTGAGCTGTCCTTAGAAAGCTTTTTGTGTATTCTCCAGTAAGCTTTGCAACCTTAGAGTGAGGACCATCTGCTCCCACTACAAAGTCTGACTTCACGCAGAACCTTTCTCTGCTCTCTATTCTCTCCAACCATACTCTGCCTTCTTCAAAGCCCAGGAACTGAGTTCTCAACGTGTAAATTGCCCCCTTCTCCTCAGCAAGCTTAGCAATATGATGGTCAAAGATATTCCTATTCAGAACAAAGCCTTCAGAGGGCATCCTCACAGTCTGCCCCCAAGGTGTAAAACTTACCATGTCAAAAACCCTCTGAGCTATTGCCTTCTTTGGGAAGAACTCCCTAAACTGGTTGTAAAGCTGCACGGGGACGTACTCCGCACACTGAACAGGTGTACCTATGCTCCTTTTAAAATCAACAACGAGAACATTAGCTCCCCAGGACGATAGTTTGTAAGCACAGGAAGATCCACCAGGCCCACCACCTATTATGACAACATCAAACTTTTTCATTTAGTTTCTTTAGCAACTTTTTAGATGGTTTGAAGGATATAAGATACTTCTCATCCACGTACAATTCCATCCCTGTCTTAGGATTCCTAGTAAAGCGTCCATTCCTTCTCCTGAGTTTAAAAACACCAAAACCTCTTACCTCAAGCTTACCCTTCTGTAAAACAACGTCCACTATCGATGAGAGGACATCTTCAAGGATATCACCGGTAACTTTCTTAGGGATCTTCTGCTCCTTTGATATTCTATCTATTATCTCTGACTTTCTCATCTTTATCCTCCACGTAAAAAGTTCTTACTCTACTGCCCTTGCTTATAGCTATGGCTCTGTTTTCCTTTTTGTAGTATATTATCTCATCAGCCTCCACAAAGTTTTTGTTGTCCTCTACCTTAGCATTTCCAAAGAGCTTTATCACATCGTTTTGAAAATCGTACTCAACGCTCGTAGCATGCGCCCTCCTATCCCCCTCTACGTACTTGACGTTCCCCTCGGCTTGAGCTCTTTTTGGTTTTCCCTTCTCATCTATATATACGACCACTTTGTCAGCTGTGAGTATCGCATTGCCCTTTGTCAGTTTAACGTTTCCTGTGTAAACTATTCTGTCCTTTTCATAGGTTAGCTTATCCGCCTCCCCAAGTATTGGTTGGGAAAAACAAAGTCCTAAAGCAAGAAAAAAAAGCATTATGCGTTTCATTCTATCCTCACCTTAGCATTTTCAATTATAACCTTCGTAGGCCTCAAATATATAATAAACCCCTTTCCCCAAGTTTCCTTGTTTCCTTCTTTCAAATGAACCTCACCACTGCCGTATATCTTCCCTTCTTTAAGGTCAAGGTTTGCCCCTTGAGTTTCTGTATACAGCCCTTCACCCGTAAGCTTCACCCCACCTTCCACAAGACCCTTTAGCGTATCCCTGTCTATAGTAGAACTTTTTGCCCTTATTTCTTCTTTATCAGTTCTAAACACAGCATCCTTTAGCTCTAAGCGACTCCCCTTTATGTAAAGATACCTACCCGTTATGGTCCATTCAATCCCAGACTTTCCATAAGCCTTTATGCTTATCCCTTCTGCACTGCTCTCCGTTGAGCTCTTCACCTTTGAAATGCTCTCATAGGTTTTCTTCACGTAAGAGTTGACAAATGCAGAGAGTGCTAAAAAGAACACACTAAAAAACACAATCCTAATCATCCTTTAGAACCCTGTAAACAACAGCCATCCTCACATAAAGCCCGTTTTCCACCTGCTTTGTAACGAGAGACTTTTGGGAATAAAGGATATCTCCGTCCAGGTCCACGTAGAGATTTACAGGACCAGGATGCATAAAGTATCCCGTTAGCCTTTCGTATCTTTCCTTTGTAAGGCCAAACTGAAGAAAGTAACTCTCCTTGGATGCTATATGGTTCTCTCTGAACCTCTCCTCCTGAAGCCTAAGCTGGATGAGAAGGTCAGCCCAATCGATGGCTTCATCTAAATGGTCAAAAACCCTATCAACCCCAAAGGCTGAAAGGTCAGCTGGCAGAAGAGTTCTTGGGGAGCAAACACCTACTGTGGCATTGTACATCTTAAAGAGATGGGAGCCAGACCTGAAGACCCTACTATGAAATATATCCCCCACGTAAAGAACTTTTAGACCTTCTAAGGAACCATAAACTTCGAGAGCGGTAAAGAGGTCTATAAAACCCTGAGTAGGATGCTGGTGCGCTCCATCCCCAGCGTTTATCAAACATATTTTTTCTTCTATGTATCTCTCGTAAGGGAAAAAGACAAAGGGAACTCTGAATATGAGGACATTAAACCCTATGGTTGATAGAGCTTTAACAGTTTCATAAAAGGTCTCCCCTTTTTCTATGGACATCTCTCCCCTTCCAGCAAAGTAAGTCCTGAGCCCAAGCAATCTACATGCTCTTTCGAAAGAAAACCTTGTCCTTGTAGAACTTTCCAGAAAAACCAGGGCTGCATCTCCATCGAGCCTTTCTTTCCTACCCTTCTTGAATTCCTTGAAAAGGACATAGACTTCATCGACGTCCCTTTTTGTTAAATCCCTTGTAGATATTATATGTCTCATGTATGCTATATTTTAGCATGCTCGAAATAAGAAGAAAGGTCTTTCACCTGTTGACAATCTCCTTATGGCTCATTCCACTTTTAACTCTTCAAAGAAAAGTTATGCTGTTTTTATTTTTGGTGGTCATAGCTTTGAACCTGCTCGTAGTTTTTAAAGTTGGAATCAACAGATTCAAAGCTCTGTACAACTTTGTTTTTTACTTGGAAAGAGAAAGGAACATAGAAAAACCGAGCATACAAGCCCTTTGGGCAAATGTGGGAATATTTTTGAGCTTTCTTCTCTTTGGAAGCCTATGTGCCTCTGCTGGTGTGGTTCTTCTTGCAGTGGGAGATGCCTTTGCAGGCCTTGTGGGAATGATCATGGGAAGGACAAGAATCTTTGGAAAGAGCCTTGAGGGTTTTTTTGCTTTCTTCCTCTCTTCCTTCCTTGCTCTCCTTCTCCTTTTAGATGTAAAGAGAGCGTTGATTGTCTCCTTTTTTGGAGCCATTGTAGAGCTTTTGCCTCTGAAGTTGGACGATAACTTCCTTGTTCCTCTCTGCGGTAGCCTTATCTGTTTTCTTCTCTGAGAGTGCCTATAATATAAAGTATGTGGAGAAGCGACAACGTTAAAAAAGGTGTGGAAAGGTCTCCCCACAGGGCACTTCTTAGGGCTTGTGGGCTTAGCGACGAAGATTTTGACAAACCCCTCATAGGCATAGCCAACTCTTACATAGACATCATACCTGGGCACGTTCACCTTAGGGAGTTTGTAAAACCAATAAAGGAAGAGATAAGAAAGGCTGGCGGTGTCCCCATAGAGTTCAACGTGATAGGTGTGGACGATGGAATAGCTATGGGACACTATGGAATGCATTACTCTCTGCCTTCTAGAGAGCTAATAGCGGATAGCATAGAAACTGTTGTTGAAGCTCACCAGCTTGATGCTCTTGTTTGCATTCCTAACTGCGACAAGATAGTTCCAGGTATGCTTATGGCTGCTGCAAGGCTAAACGTACCAACCGTATTCATAAGCGGGGGTCCAATGCTTGCGGGTGAGGTAAACGGTAAAAGGGTAGACCTTATCTCAGTTTTTGAAGGTATAGGACAGCTCAAGACTGGTAAGGCAGATGAAAAGGAGCTGAAGCTGATAGAAGAGAATGCCTGTCCCACATGCGGTAGCTGTTCTGGGCTCTTCACAGCCAACTCAATGAACTGTATAACGGAGGTTTTGGGTTTAGCCCTTCCAGGTAATGGAACTGTACCGGCTGTAGACCCAAGGAGAGAGATTCTTGCAAGACAAGCAGCAAGGCAGATTATGGAGCTTCTAAGAAGGGATATAAGACCAAGGGATATACTCACAAAAGAAGCTTTCGATAATGCCTTTGCGGTGGATATAGCCATGGGGGGGTCTTCAAACACAGTGCTGCATCTTCTCGCAATAGCAAGGGAGGCTGGAATTGAGTACGATCTTTCTAGAATAAACCATATCTCCAAAAGGGTTCCAAACATATGCAAGATATCCCCATCTTCCCAGTATCATATACAGGACCTTGACTCCGTTGGTGGTGTTCCTGCTATCATGAAGGAGCTCATAAGGGGGGGTTATCTTCCAAATCCACAAGCTACAACCATAAGCTTAAAAACTTTGAAGGACATAGCAGATGAGAGCCCAGAAGCGGACGGTGAAGTGATAAGAAAGATAGAAAGTCCATACTCCAAGGAGGGTGGGCTTGCTATACTCTTTGGCAACCTTGCACCAGAAGGGTGCGTTGTAAAGACAGCTGGAATAGATCCAAGGATGCTTGTTTTCAGAGGGAAAGCTGTATGCTTCGATTCGGAGGAGGAAGCCATAGAAGGGATAATGAACGGTAAAGTGAAGCCAGGGCATGTGGTGGTAATACGTTACGAGGGTCCAAAAGGAGGACCTGGGATGAGGGAGATGCTCTCCCCCACGTCTGCCATAATGGGGATGGGCCTTGGAGATAAGGTGGCTCTGATAACGGATGGAAGGTTTTCTGGCGGTACAAGGGGAGCATGCATTGGGCATGTGGCACCAGAGGCTGCAGCAGGGGGTCCTATAGGGATAGTAAAGGATTCAGATGATATTCTCATAGACATACCAAACAGAAGGCTTGATCTTCTGATAAGCGAGGGAGAACTGAAAGAAAGGCTCTTGAGCTTTGTTCCTAAAACGAAAAAAATAAAGAGCCCATGGTTAAGGAGGTACGTAAAATTTGTAAGTTCAGCCTCAAAGGGAGCCATTTTGGAAACGTAAAAAATGCAAAAGACCCTAATAACAGGCATTCGAAGGATAGGCTTTCATATAGCTAAAGAGCTATTAAGTAAAGGTTATGGGGTGGTTTTCACTTACCTCACATCTTGGGATAAGGCTAAAGAGCTTGAAAGGCTGGGAGGATTTGGTCTTAAGGAAGACCTTACGGACCCAGAAAGTTACAAGAGGATAGTCCAGTTTACCCTTGAAAAGCTTGGGGGTATAGACTCTATTATCCATACAGCTAGCCCTTACTTTCCCACACCTTTAGAGACCTTGGAGAGGGAAGATATATACAAGCACTTTTTGCCCAACGTGGAGGCTTTTGTAATGCTCTGCAAACTCTTTCATCCCATCATGCTCAAAAAGGAAGACCCTGTAAAGGGAAGGGTCATTGCCTTTGGGGATTGGGCTGCTGAGAAAACACCTTACAGACATTACTCGGCTTACTTCATCTCTAAGGGGGCTCTTCACATGGCGGTTAGAGTCCTTGCCAAGGAGCTTGCCCCTCACATCCTTGTCAATGCAATAGCTCTTGGGCCAGTGCTAAAGCCAAAGGATCTCTCCCAGGAAAAGTGGGAGGAGTACATTAAAAAAACACCCTTAAAGAGGACAGTATCCTTGGAAGACATCCTTAGACTTACTGAGTTCCTGCTACATGTGGAGAGCATGACAGGAGAGATAATAAACTTAGACAGCGGGAGACATATATCCGGTGAGTACAGCTAAGGTAGCCGTTCTTTTCAGCGGTGGTGTGGAAAGCACATCTTTGCTCTATATGTACCTTCAGAAGAATTTTTTGGTTTATCCCATATACATCAAGGCTGGTGAAGCTTGGGAGAGATTAGAACTACAGAATGCTGTACAACTTTGGCACTATACAAAGAAAGTTTATAGAAACCTAAAACCCATGAGAGTTGTGTGCATTGATGGAAAAAACCTTTTTAAAAGGATCTTTTACAGAAAGTCTGAGCTTTTTATACCTTTGAGAAACTTAACCCTCATAACAGCCGCATCAATGTATTCTTTGCAAAAGGGCATAAGAAGGCTTGCCATAGGAAGCCTTGGAATTTATCCTTTTCCAGACAACAATATAAACTACATAAAGGATGTAGAGAGTCTTATAAGCAGAGGGTCAAAGGAGGAGTTTTCTATAGAAGTACCCTTTATGGGAATGGAAAAGGCAGAAGTCATAAAGAGGTTCTACAAGAAAGTTCCCTATCGTCTTACCCTCTCATGCGCTATGCCAAAAAAGATAGGGAGAAAGGTTTCACCTTGCGGTGTCTGCGTAAAGTGCAAAGAAAGGGAGGATGCCTTCAGTAAGCTTTTATGAACTCTCCTTTATATATCTCTGTATCCTCTCCTCCATCAGGTCTTTGTAGTATAACTTTTCCTTTTTTAGCCTTTCTATTTCCAGCTCAAGCTCATGCGTCATGGGATGATGTTTCTCCAGCTTAGCTACAAGCTTGTCAAGCTCCTCGTGCTTTTCGTAGTAATGTTTGAACTCCTTATCCCTTTCTAAAAGCTCCATTATAGCCCTTTCTCTTGTCATAGTATATCCTCCTTCCTTGGTTTTATTAACACCAAACCCATCAGACTTAAAGCATAACCGAGCATTAGTGTGAAAACTTCGGCAAATATTATATAAAAAAGAAAGGCTATAAAGAAGGGTACTCCAGATATCAAAAAGGTCCAAAAGTACCATTTAGTTGCTGTGTAACTCCAGTAGTGGTCTTTTTCCGTAAGTATAGGAAAGAGTCTCTTTTTTAAAAGGAAAGAAAAGGGTATGAACAAACTTCCAGACAGAAGGGTCAAAAGGTTCAAATAGAATCTGAGCTTTCCTGGAAGAGGTAGTTTAAAGAAGGGGTACGTTACAATACTACCCAAAAAGACAAGCGTCAGCAAGAATGAGAAGGCATAGTAAAAGTGCTTTGCTCTCCTTGTATAAAGCTGATGAAGACCACCATTCATACGCCTATCACTTTTACAACTACTCTTTTCTTTCTTTGTCCATCGAACTCTGCGTAGAATATCTCTTGCCATGGTCCCAAGTCAAGCTTACCTTCCGTTATGGGAAGAATTACCTGCAGGTGGGTCATAAGGTTCTTAAGATGGGCATCTGCGTTATCCTCTCCAGTTCTGTGATGCTCGTATTCCCTTTTGAAGGGTGCCAACTTCTCTAACCATTCTAATATGTCTTTGTGAAGACCCTCCTCATCATCCTGGATTATAACAGAAGCTGTAAGATGCATAGAAGATACAAGGCAAAGACCTTCCTCTATACCAGAAGCCTGAACAATCCTTTTGACCTCATCCGTTATCCTGATGAGTTCTTTTCTGTCTTTAGTATTAAACACAAGATACTCGGTGTAAGACCTCATCTGCAATAATTATATCAAATGCTGTTCAGGATGTTTCAAAAATAGCGCATGATCATAAACCATTTGACATTTCATACCACGTGTGGTATTAGAAACTAATCACTGAATGTATAGAAATCTATTGACGTATATAGAAGTTTAGAAACATAAAGACCTCTTGACGCTTTTGGTTGTATGGGTATGTTATAAAGAGGATAAGGGAGCTATGCGAGACCGCTGGCGTCCAGCATTACATAGTTCCTTCTGCTTACACAAGCAGGACTTGTCCTGAGTGTGGATATCAGGACAGGATGAACCGCAATGGGGAGCATTTCAAGTGCCTACGGTGTGGATATGAGGAAGATGCAGACATTGTAGGTGCGAGGAATGTTCTTA
>JAXSMZ010000011.1:2580-40124 GCA_037924335.1 Aquificaceae bacterium | reverse complement strand
TTTAGTTTCATAGCCCACATCTATAAAATGTTGGCATGCCTTTTGATATTCTTGCCAAAGGTTTTCAAGGAAGTCTAACTTGCCTGTGTTTGCAAAGTCCAGAGAGAAAAGCAGACTTCTTTTGATGCTACTTTGCATAGCAGATTAACATTGTAATGTCCGCTTCTATAAGCGTCAAGAGGTCTCTATATTTCTAAACTTCTATATACGTCAATAGATTTCTATACATTCAGTGATTAGTTTCTAATACTCTTGAACTCTCTCTAGTATCATCTATAAGATCAGTCTGCCTCCTCTTCTACTCTGATAACTATGGGCTCACCTACTATAACCGGTAGTTTCTTTATCTCTTCAAGAGCTGACTGCATACTCTTTTCATAAGCTTTGTGTGTAAGTATTACGAGGGGGACAACGTGCTCATTCTCCCTACCAGCCATTTTGCAAACCTTTTCCTTCTGCAGAACGCTCGCTATGCTTATGTTCTGGTCTGCCAAGACTTTAGAGACGCTTGCTAAGACCCCTGGTCTATCTGGAACGTCAAACCTCAGGTAATATCTACTGTAAAAATTCTTGTTTATTCTTATGTCCTTAGTTTCCCACTCAAGATTTTCATCGCTCTTTTTGCAAAACAGAACCTTCTTTGATATGTCTATTATGTCAGAGACTACGGCCGAGGCTGTTGGATGTGAACCAGCACCTTTACCGTAAAACATGGTCTTGCCAACAAAGTCGCCTTCCACCATTATGGCATTGTAAACGTCCGAAACCTTTGCCAGAGCATCTTCAGACCTTATAAAGGTAGGGTGAACCCTTATCTCCAGCTCTCCTTCCTTATGTTTTGATATGGCAAGGAGCTTAAGAGTGTAGCCTATCTCTTTACCAAGCTCCACATCAAGAAGGTCTATGTTTCTTATACCTCCAACGTAGACCTCTTCAAAAGGGATGTATTTCCCAAAAGCTATCATGGAAAGTATGCAAAGCTTATGCGCCGAATCCCAACCATCTATGTCAAGGGATGGGTCTGCCTCTGCATAACCTTTCTTCTGGGCCATTTCAAGAGCATGGGAAAAGTCCATATCTTCCTCCAGCATCTGGGTGAGTATATAGTTTGTAGTTCCGTTCAGTATCCCATGTATGCTCTCTATCCTGTTTGCCGAAAGTCCTTCTTTGAGAGCTTTAACTATGGGTATGCCTCCACCGACGGATGCTTCAAAACCTATGTATAGACCCTTTTCTTTGGCTTTTTTGAATATTTCAAAACCATCCTCAGCCAAAAGGCGTTTGTTGGCAGTTACAACGTGCTTTCTCCTCTCAAGAACCTCCAGAATTAGGTCTTTGGCGAAGGTCTTCCCTCCTACAAGCTCCACAACTATGTCGCTGCTTTCTATAACTTCCCTGTAGTCTTCAGTCCTTAGGCTTTTGGGGACATCTATTTCCCTTTCCCTTTCCCAATCTTTGTCAGCCACCTTTGTCAAAAGCACTTGAATACCAGTCCTTTTATTTATCAAAGAGGCGTTCTCTAAAAGCAGCTTGACTGTTCCAGTCCCTACAACACCACAACCTACTATACCAACCTTTATTTTCACAACTTATTTACCTCCATGCGTTCTGTAGGGCACTGGTATATACTGGACAGATGGTACTTGAGACCCCATAGGCTGTGGGAAAAGTTCCATAAGTGCGTAAACATCCTCAGGCACTTCTGTACTTATGTTGAGTCCTAAGCTTTTTAATCTCTCAACGCTCAAGGGATAGTCGTGCGTGTATTTGCCCGTAGACAGCTCCATTGCTATGGTCCTTGCTTTTTCTTCTTTCACCCCATTGCTCATCAGTAGATTTACCAAGTACTCTATCATCTGGTTTATTGCCTTCTTTGCCACATCAGCAAGAATGATCGTCTGGTCGTCTATATCTTCTGGCTTTTTAGTTTCAAGCACTTTAATAATGGAAGATGCTGGCATCTGTCCAAGTTGTGGGTCAACTGGGCCAAGAACAGCGTTGGGATCCATAATGATCTCATCGGCGGCAAGTGCTATAAGGGTTCCACCAGACATAGCATAATGGGGAATTATCACCCTTACTGGTGCTTTATGTCTCGAAAGGGCGTTGGCTATCTGTGTGGCTGCAAGGGCTAAACCTCCTGGAGTATGAACTATTAGGTCTATGGGCATATCTTCCGGTGTCATCCTTATAGCTCTAAGGACCTGCTCAGAATCTTCTATGTTTATAAACCTAAATATGGGAATGCCTAAAAGGGCTAAGCTTTCTTGTCTGTGTATGAGAGTTATTACCCTGCTGTTTCTCTGCCTTTCTAACCTTCTTATAATAGCCTCTCTTGCCTTACTGAGTATGAATTTTCTCCATACGGGAAGGATCACAAAGAGAATGATGAGGAAAACCCAAATGTAGTTAAGGAAGTATACTATTGGGCTGACCTGTTCCATCGAGATAAATTATACCATTCTTGCCAACTTTATCCGTTAGGGTGTTTTAGATTTTTTTTTATACACAGCCTCAGTCAATCCCATGACTTTCAAACTCATTCCACGATCGATTTGTAGATTTACCATCCCAGGGTTTTTTACCGTAGAAGAGCACACCATCGTCAAGTATGTTTAGAAATCTCGTATCCCTAAAGGAGACTTTCCTTAAGTCTGCGTTATTGAAATCTATATCTTCAAGACTTGATAACTCAAAACTTGATCCTTTTGCATAAGAGTCTCTAAAGGATATGGAGAGAAGGGAAGAGGAGAGGAACTGAACGTCCGGAAGTTGACAGTTAGAAAAGTCTGTATTTCCAATGGTGCATCTTTCGAAGAGAGCCTGACCGAGGAAGGATCCGGAGAATACGGATGACTTGATGATAGTACCTTTGAACTTAGCCCTTTGTAAGTTGGTATTATTAAAACTGCCTCTTTCAATGGTACAGTTTTCAAATATAGCCTCTCCAAGAAAGGCGTTGGAGAAATCCACGTTAAGGAAGGAGCATTCAACGAACCTTGCACAGGTTAGAGTAGAGCCCATAAAGCTTGTAGTATCAAAGCTCTCTCCAAAAAAATCTTTAAAGGAAAGGTCTAAATCTTCATAGTTCATATTGCTTTTGGCTTGCAAGCGTCTACAAAGCTCTGCAGGTCTTCTACTTGTTTGTATCTCTTCTTCACAGACATCATCCTATCATCGTAAGTTTCCGTTTGGGAGGAGTAGAACACACCTATGGGTACGGGTGCGTTTGGGTCGTAGTAATGGTCCAAATCATGAAAGGCCAGATCAAGAGCTTTTCTGTAATCAGATGGGTCATGCCCTTGTTCGTTTATATCCTTTACCTTCCCTTTGTAATACTGGAAAGTGTCCACCTTGTTAAAGGTTGGGCAGGGAGATATCACGTTTACGAAGGAAAAGCCTTTATGCTGTATAGCCTTTTTTATGGTATCTGTCATATGCTTTAAGTTTCCTGCATAGGTCTGTGCTACAAATGTGGCACCGTAAGATAGCATCGTTGCTACTGGGTTTACTGGTCTGTCTATAGAACCGTAGGGTGTTAAAGAACCGTAAAGCCCTTCCCTTGAAGTGGGGGAAACTTGGTTCTTTGTAAGACCATACACCTGATTGTCCATACAGATGACGGTTATGTCTATGTTCCTCCTTGCAGCATGGGGATTGTGCCCAGCGCCTATGGAAAACATGTCCCCATCTCCAGTCTCCACTATAACTGTTAAGTCTGGCCTTGCTAACTTAATACCTATCGCAACCGGTATGGCCCTTCCATGAAGAGTATGAACGGAGTAATTTTTCACAAAGAGGGGAAGTCTTGAGGAACATCCTATTCCAGAAACAGAAACTATGTTCTCAGGTTTGAGACCAAGCTCTGAGAAGGTTCTTGTCAAGGCTGCCACAACGCCAAAGTCTCCGCAACCTGAACACCATGTCGGTTCCACATCGCTTTTGTAATCTGCCGGTTTTAGCTGAAGTTCTACCATCTTTTACCTCCTTTCATATTAATCCATAAGCTTTCTCACCGTAAAGGTCTGACGGTGTTAACACTCCCTCTTCAAGGCTTGGATTCTCAAGAACATATTCGATAAACTCCTCTATCTCCTTTGGTATAAAAGGCTCACCCCTGTATACGCAGTAGCTTATTGGCCTAACGTTAGCTTCTGCCTTAAGAAGGGTTGCCAACTGACCGCTCCAGTTGCTCTCTGGTATAACTATTCTTTCACACCTCTTTGCGAAATCCTGTACAACGGAAACCTTTAGAGGCCAAAGAAGCTTAGGATACAGAGCATTTATCCTTTTACCTTTGCTCCTGAGCCTTTCTACAGCTTCCTTTGTAGCTGATGCCGTAAGACCCCATGCGATGACTCCTATGTAGGATCTCTCAAAGGGAGCATCCATCTCATAAAACCTCTCTGCATCCTCTTCAAGAAGCTTTTTGACCTTTCTGAACCTTTTCTCCATCTGCCAAGTCCTTATGTCTGGCCTGTTCCTTGGATCTGAGTTCTCCTGCCTTTCAAGCCCCGTTATGGCATGTATGGCCTTTGGGTCTCCCGGTATACCCATGGGTGTTATTCCATCCTCCGTAGATAGAGAGTACCTTAGGAACCTTCCAGCCCTTCTGAACGTGCCCTCTGGGTCCTCTTCTGCCCTGTAAACCCACCTGTCTATCACTTTTATGTCCTTAACTGCTGGCGTTGGGAAAGCTTCCGCTCTGAGAGAAAGGGATGCATCCGTCAAAACTATAACTGGTATCTGATACTTTTCTGCAAGGTTAAAAGCTTCTACCGTTAGATAAAAGCTCTCCTCAACGTTTGTTGGAGCAAGAACCGCTCTTGGTATTTCTCCATGGCCAGAGTAGATAGCATGGTATAGATCCCCTTGCTCATGCTTTGTTGGCATGCCAGTTGCTGGTCCAGCTCTCTGAACATCCACTATGACCACCGGAAGCTCTGTCATCCCAGCATAGGAAAGGAACTCTGTCATGAGACATAGCCCAGGTCCAGAAGTTGAAGTCATAGCTTTTACACCAGCAAAGGAAGCACCAAGAGCCATCCCCAAAGATGCTATCTCATCCTCAGCCTGATAGAGCCATCCACCAGCTCTTATTATGTCTTCAACTATGTAATTTCCAACTGTTGTCGCTGGTGTTATGGGATAGGCCGCATAGAACTTGCAACCTGCAACCACGGCACCCTTTGCCACTGCTTGGTTCCCCTCCATTATGACCACATTTTTTGGCTCTCCTGGAGGTGGGAACAGGTACTCATCGACCTTTTTTAGGTTCTCTCTAACATAATTCACCCCTAACTCAATTGCCTTGTAGTTTAAATCCACAACCTGCTCACCCTTTCTTATAAACTTAGCCTTTATAGAGTCCTTTATTGATTGTACCGGTATACGGAAAAGCTCGCACAGAACACCAAGAGCTATTACGTTCTTTGTTATGTATGCCTTCATAACGTCCTTTGCCAAGTAGGATAGGGGAACTGGGTAAATCATTACACCATCGTGTTCCTCTGGTTCAAAATCGGAAGAGTCGTAAACAAGGACTGTACCAGGTTTTAGATGTTTTTTGTTGAATTCGTAAGCTTCTCCATTGAAACAGCATAGAATGTCAAAGCTATCGCCCGTTGTATAAAGTTTTTTGTCTGAAACTCTAACCGTTGACTGAGCGTAGCCGCCTTTTATCTCGGCAGGAAAGCTTTTAAAATTAACCACATAATAACCAGCTCTTGCAGCGGCTTCGGTCAAAAAATCACCGGCAGAAATGACACCTTCTCCGCCTTCACCACCAATCTTAACAGTCAAATCAAAGGTCATGCTATCCTCCTTATAACGACCTAAAGTGTTAAGTTATTAATAATATACGATTAAAAACTATAAAAACAATAGGTAAGAGAAAAGATCAAGATCATATGATAATATTTAGAATGATGGGAGTTGTCCTTGCTATACTCTTTGTGTTGGGAGCCTTTTTACCCTTTTATCTCTCTTCATCCCCTCCGGCTGGAAGCGTCAGGCTCATAAGGCTGAATCCCTCAGAGTTTGAAGCAAAGACGGGTAAGGAAGGAGGAAGCATGTACTTTATACTGAACGGTGACCCAAAGACATTTAACCCAGTCGTTGCCCAAGAGACAACATCCACGGCTGTTTTAGATTATCTCTTTACTGGATTGACAAAGGTAGATGTAAAGACTATGAGGCCAGTTCCGGACTTGGCAGAAGGATGGAAAGAGTACGATGGTGGCAAAAGGTATGTGTTCTATCTCAAAAAAGGCGTAAGATGGAGCGATGGTAAACCCTTAACTGCTGATGATATAGTTTTCACATACAGAGAGCTGTACTTAAATAAAGATATACCGAATTCCACTGCAGATATGCTGAGGGGTCTGTTGAGGACAGAGGAGGAGATAAACAATTTTGTAAAAAAGGTAGATGATGGCACTGTAGAGTTTAGACTTCCATCTTCCTTTGCTCCCTTTCTCAACGTTCTTTCAGCCCCAGTTTTACCAAAGCATAAACTCTACAAGTACGTCAGAGAAGGAAACTTTCCAACTGCTTGGAACGTAAACACAGACCCAAAGGAAATAGTGGGAACTGGTCCTTATACAATAAAGAGGTACATAAAAGGCCAGCTTGTAGAGTTCAAAGCCAACCCCTATTACTACGAAAAAGACAAGGAAGGAAGACCCTTACCTTACATAAAGGAGCTTGTGGGGATGATAGTCCAAGACCCAGACACGGCGCTTTTGAAGTTCTCCACAAAAAGCGTGGACTTTATAGGTGTAAGACCACAGGACCTTATGTTTCTTTCAAAGATAAGGTCTGCACAGGTCTATGACCTTGGACCCACACCTTCTACCACTTTTTTAGTTTTTAATCAGAACCCAAGGGCAAAGATACTATCTTACAAGGTAAAATGGTTTCAAAAAAGGACATTCAGAGTAGCCATATCGCACGCAATAGACAGAGAAGGTATATGCTATTTAGTTTACAATGGCTTGGCAGAGCCTCTTTACACGCCCATAACTCCAGCCAACAGGCCCTACTACGACGAACGTTATTATCCTAAGTATGATTATAACTTGGAAAAAGCCAAAGAACTGCTTGAGAGTATAGGCTTTAAAGACAGGGATAAGGATGGTGTGCTGGAAGACAAGGAAGGACACAAGCTTGAGATAGTTCTTCTTACCAATGCGGGCAACAAAGAGAGGGAGACCATTGGGAACATAATAAAAGAAGACTTAGAAAAGATAGGCGTGAGTGTTATATTCAGACCTATAGATTTTAACACGCTCGTATCGAAGGTCTCTTCCCCACCCTACGAATGGGAAGCCGTGCTTCTTGGACTTACTGGCTCTATGGACCCACATTTTGGAAGGAACGTATGGCATTCCTCCGGAACACTCCATATATGGAATCCAATGCAAGAAAAACCTTCCACCCATTGGGAGGAAGAGGTTGACAGATTTTTTGACAACGGAGCAAAAGAGAGGGACTCTAACAAAAGGGTCTTACTTTACAAGGAAGCTTTCCGAATTATAACATACGAGCAACCAATGGTATTCATAACTACACCTAAGAGCATGTTATCCGCTTATCCCAAGTTTGAAAACTTTTTTCCTACTGTATGGGGATGGTACAGGAGCGAGATGCTATACGTTAAGTGATCAGCTCTCTCAACCTTTCGTTAAGTATCCTGGAAACCTCCTCCCTTATTATAGAGTTTATGTCTATCAAAGATAACTGTTTTGATATCTCTTCCTTTATGGTCTTTTCAACGGTTTGAAGGATGGGTATACCCTTTAAGCTTTCTAAAAGAGCATCCTCAATTAGTTTTTGAGAAAGAACCTCCTTTATACTGTCCGCTACCTTTTTCTCTATAATGGGTTTAATCTCAAAACTGAGCTCCTCTGCAGGCATCTTTTCAGTTGGAATTTCTTGAACTGTTGGTTCAACCTCTGAAGGTAGTTCCTCTTTAGTCTCCTCTTTTTCCTTTAAAAGCTCATCTAAGAGTTCCAAGACCTCTCCCGACGGTTCTTCAACTTTTTGCTCCGTAATTGGTTCAAAGGTAGACATCTCTACAATCGGAGCCTCAATGGCTTGTGGTTTCTCAGATAGCTCTTTAACCTTCTCCATGGCTCTTGCAAGCTCAGCCTCCCTCGAAAAAGAGTATTTGTTTCTTAAGGGTATTTTGTCTACATCAATGGCAAACAGGTCATCTAAGAGGATCACGTAAGGTTTTTCGGATGTCTCTTCCTTAGTGGCCATATCTGAGAGTGCCTTTTGAGCGATCATCCCAGATATGGTGTCGTAGATGATCACCGAAGCATCCTTTGCCTTTTCCATTGCCTCTTTGGCGTTCTTGGTTATGATCAAGTCATACTCATTACCCAATGCCATCCTTATTTTGTCTATAAGGTTATTGTCAAAAGAAACCACCAGGACTTTTGTCCCTTGAGCCATGGGAGCAGGCTTTTCCTCCTGGTAATGTGTTTCAATGTACGGAGTTTCAAGCTGAAAGCTTCCCAGAGCGGGCATTTCCTCTACTGTGGGTTCCTCTATGATGGCCTGTTTTATCTTATGGACTGCTTCATCTCTTATGAGCTTTACCTTCTTTTCAACCTTTATGTTTGCCATATCAACTGGAAAGAGCTCATCGACCAGAATTATGTACTTAGCGTCTTTAAACTTTTTTTGATACATGTTGTTAATGTCCTCTTCCGATATGCTGCCTGATATGGCATCGTAGATCACCAAGTCAACATTGGGTGATACGGTGTTTATAGCTTCTTCCCCATTCTTTACATCTACAACTTCGTACTCTTTTAGTACTTCTTTTATCTTCTTTACTAAGGTCTTATCAAAGGAAACAAGCAGTATCTTCATGTTTTACCTCCATACTTTTTAAGTATAATATCAAGCGTACTTTTTGCTCTCTCTAAGCTTTCGGGTAGCACTTTTGAGGTGGCCAACATGACCCTTAAAGCCTTTAGACTGTTGAGCATAGATTCATCCACAGACCTTATACCCTGCTCTCCTCTGCTGAGTATGTACAGAAGAAAAATTCCTGTAGCGAAAATAACGACTCCAGATATCATTATGCCCGATGAGAATGGTTCTTCAAAGAGAAAATAGAGGTAGTTTCCAAGGGTTGGTTCTTTTGTGTATATGTAAACTTCGTTACCTTTACTATCTTTGTACAAACTTGAAGAGTAAAGGTTTGGGTCCATAGGTTTAAATGCATTTTCCGTAGTTATAACCCTTCCATCCTCTGTTTTTAATATTATCAAAGAGTCTTCAGAATAAGGAAGTTTGGAAGAAGGAGCTCTGCTGTGTATATCCACTATGAACTTAGCTATGTTTTTGTTGATCCTGGCTTGTCTTTTATTTATATAAACATCAAGGGATGCATAAAGTCCGACAAGCAACAAAAACAAACCGAGCAAAGAAAACGCAAGCCCCAAAACCTTTTTCATGCTAAGCCCCCACTGTTAATCTCTCCACCATTATGGATGGAGACCCTACGTTGGCATAAAAGGTCAGGTCTTTCCCCACGCTAACGATATTTTTAAAAACATCCCATACATTGCCGCTTATAGTAATACCCCTCACACTTTTTTTCTCCTTTCCTCCTTTGTAAATTATACCAGAGGCACCAAGAGAAAAATCACCGGATATGGGGTCTGATGTATGTAAGCCCATAAGGTCTAGAACAAGAAGAACTTCATCGTAAGCCCTTATCATCTCTTCAAGCCCCACGCTACCTTTCTCAATATACAAATTAGTTATTCCAGATGTGGGTGTGTTTTTGTAACTACTTCTTACAGAGTTTCCTGTCTGGTCCTCTTTGAGCTTTTTAGAGGTATATAGGCTATGAAGAAAACTACGAAACAAACCCCTATCTATGATCGTATTCTTCCTAGTTTTTGCCCCATCGGCGTCGTAAGGATGGCTCATAAAACCTCCTTCCAGCGTTGCATTGTCTATCAGGCTAACCACATGTGAGGCTACAGGCTCTCCCACTTTATCTTTCAAGGGGGTCTTGTTTCTTACAAGAGCATCTCCCAAAAAAGCATAGCTAAAGGTTTCAATTAGCATAGCAAAGGCTTCACGGAAAAAGACCACAGGCATAACCTTTGTCTCGTAAGATGTAGAGTTCAGAAGGGAAGTTGCCTTAAAGACCGTGTCTTTAACCATATCATAAGAGCCTAAGCTTTCAAACCTTCTTGCCCCCCTAAACCCATAAGATATGGAAGAGTCATCTCCATGCTCTGCCAGTGTGGCTATGGAAGAAGTATAGTAAATGGACCTGTGCGAATACTCAAGCCCGCAAGAATTATAACAGTATACATCAACTACCCTTTGTTCCAAGCTCGTTTTTCTAACCCCCTTTATTCTGCTATCCATACTCTTTGCCAGCTTCTCCAAGGATATTAAGAATTCTATCCTATCTCCAACGGGCATGTTCACATCTTCCTTATCTTCCACTCTGCTAAGGTGGGTATTGCAGTTAAAACAAAACCCTTCATCCCTTGGCATGATGTTACATATCTCCATAGCTCTTTCTACACACTCCCTCAAAGCTTGTTCTTTTATATCAGAGGTGTAGGCAAAGCCCATCCTACTCCCTTTTAGAGCTCTGATACCAACTCCCATCTCCTTGGATTGGGATACGTTTTCAAGCTTCTCGTTGGACGTTTCTACGAGCGTTCTTTCTACCGACTCTACGTATATCTCGTACTCAAACTCTCCCTTCACGTACCTTGAGACTGTACTCTTTATGTCCTCCACAAGGCTATTTTAACATAGTATACTAGAAAGACTGGAAAGTTCCATGAATTGAAGTATACTTATTTTTGAACCAAGGTGCTTTAGAATTCATAGCCAAAGTGCTTGGTATTTTAAAGTAAGGAATCTCTCACACGAGATATTGTATACTAATTAAGCATGGAGCAAAAGGCAAAGGTAGGAGTTCTGACTATATCTGACAGGGCAAGCAGGGGAGAGTACGAAGACATAAGCGGTAAGTACATAGTAGAGTACATAAAAGATGTTTTAACATCTCCCTTTGAAATAGTATACAGGATAATTCCAGACGAGCTGGACATCATAGAGGGTGCCCTGATAAATATGTCTGATGTTGAAGGGTGCTGTCTTATACTCACAACGGGCGGAACGGGTCCAGCTCCAAGGGATGTGACTCCAGAGGCTACGGAGAGAGTATGTCAAAAGATACTTCCAGGCTTTGGTGAGCTCATGAGAACAGTCTCTTTAGGACAGGTTCCAACGGCCATTCTGTCAAGGCAGACGGCTGGGATAAGAGGAAAGACCCTTATAGTTAACCTTCCTGGCAAACCTCAATCCATAAAAGTATGCTTGGATGCTGTCTTTCCTGCCATACCCTACTGCATAGACCTAATAGGGGGGCCATATATCACAACGGATGAGAGGAAGGTTAAAACCTTCAGGCCTAAGTGAACTACCATCCACCTTTTTGGGAAGTGTAAGTTCCTTCGTATCAAGTCCTCTTTGTATAATTTCTGATAAATTAAAAATGATCAAAATATCGATAAATCAATTTTTATTACTTGATCATTAAACGAAAAAGTATTATTTTTAGTCGTTGAGGGTTGGGTTTGAGTACGCAAAGCATATTTAAAGACCTCTATGCCGGTGTCCAACTTGAATTTGAGAAGGCTATTAAGCATATTCTGAGGGTTTCTGCAGAGGCTTTAAAGGCTGAAAGAGCGAGCCTATGGCTTCTAAAGAATGATAGCGTGTTTTGTGAGCATATGTACATAAGAAGTGAAAAAAGCTTTATAGGTGGTCTTATCCTCAATAGGGAGGAGTGTGCAGGTTATCTGAGAGCCTTGGAGGATAAGCTTTTATTTGAGAGTTCAAGCGTTGAACAGGATGAGAGGCTAAAAGGATGCATGGTAGATTACTTGAAGTTTGTGGGTACAAGCTCTGTCATCGGCGTTGCAGTTTCTCATGAAGGTAAGATAGTTGGATTTCTCCTTTACGAGTTTGTTAGCAAAGAAAGGCTTGATACATTCTTACCTATGTACTCTGCAAGCCTTTTATCCCTGATTTATGAAATTCAAAGAAAGAAGTTTTTCACCAGTATGTTCCAAATTTTAAGTTCCATCGAGAATGCTCTGCAAAGAGTCCAAAGTAAAGAAGAGGCTTTTAGCTTGGTGTGCCGTATAGGAGTGGATGAGGGAGTTTTTAGGATGGTGTGGATAGGGCTTGTTGATAGTCAGGGGGACCTTAAGCCAGTTTGTAGTGCTGGTCAGGTGGAGGGCTATCTCGATTGGCTTAAACTAAACATATACGACGAAAGGCTTTCCAAAGGTCCATCTGGGCGCGCCATAATAGAAGGTAAAGTTCAGGTGAACAACGATACTGAAACAAATCCAGAGCTTCTTCCATTCCGTAAAGAGATGTTAAAAAGAGGTTATCTATCGAGCTGTGCCTATCCAATAAGATTAAGGAATAAAGTGATTGGGACCATTAACTTTTACCATTCTGAGAAGGGGTTTTTTACAGATGAAGTCCTAAAGCTGATAGAAAGGTTAGGAGAAAACCTATCTTTTAGCTTAGAATATCTAGAGGTCAAAAAAAAAGAAAAGTTGCTTTACACCGCTATAGAGCAAGGCAGTGAGTGGATTCTTATAACAGATAAGGAGGGACTTATAGAGTATTCAAACCCTGCGGTAGAAGAAATGTCAGGATACAAAAAGGAGGAGATAATAGGTAAAAAGCCATCTCTGTGGAAGTCTAGTTTACATCCTAAGGAGTTCTACGAGGATTTATGGAAGACCATACTCTCAGGTGAAGACTTTCATGCTGTTTTTATAAACAGAAGAAAAGATGGTAGCCTATTTTACGTTGATCAAACTATTGTACCTATAAAGGATGAGCACGGAAACATAACAAACTTTTTATCAGTAGGAAGCGACATAACAGAAATGAGAGATTTACAGAACAAGCTCTTTAAGCTTATGAACTATGACCTACTTACAAACATTCCTAACAGAATCTACTTTACAAAGAAACTTGAAGATGCTTTAAATTCTGGAAAAAGTGTTGTTGTCATCTCTTTGGATATACACGATTTTAACTCTATAAATTCCTTATACGGACAGGCTGTTGGGGATAAAGTTCTTATATCCTTTGCAAAAGGACTCTCTGAAATTCCTGGCTTTTGTGGACGGTATGGGGACGATGAATTTTTAGTTTTTAAGGAACTTGAGGACCCTGCCAATTTATACAACCTTATAAGCTATATTGATAAAGTCACTCATGTAAGAACAGATGGACTATCAATAAAGCTGGACTTAATGATGGGTGTTTCTATCTACCCTAACGATGCCACAGATGCGGAAGAGCTCATCCAAAAAGCCATATATGCGCTCCGGGAAGCAAAGAAGGGACCCCGTGGTTCTGTAGCCTTCTACAACAGGGCTAAAGAGGAAGAGTTTTTGAAAAAAGCCAGAATGCTGGCTCACCTTTCTGATGCGTTGAAAAATAGGGAGTTTTTGGTCTACTTTCAGCCTTACTACAGGTCAAGCGACTTCAGTTTGGTTGGCGTAGAGGAGCTCCTGAGGTGGAATTCACCTGTGTTTGGTATGGTTGAGCCATATGTGTTTATACCCTTGCTTGAAAGTAAAGGGCTTATATTCGATATGGAAGATTGGGTGGTTGAGAGTTGTTTGAAGTTCTTCAAGGAGCATAACTTAAACATAAAGCTTTCCATAAACTTCTCTCCATCTCATCTTAATAAGGAAAATTTTGCAGAAAGGATATTGAGTTATATCCAAGAATATAACATAAACCCAAGGTTGATAAACATAGAGATCACAGAAGAAACCCTAATGGAGAACGTAGAGCAAGTAAAAAGGTTGATACACCAGCTCAGAGAGCATAGTATTTCCATAACTTTGGATGATTTTGGGATAAAGTACTCTTCCCTCTCTCTCCTTTCAAACCTTCCGTTTGATTACATAAAGATAGACAAGTCTTTTGTAAAAAGTATAGAGGAGAGCGATAAGGTTTTGCAATTAGTTATCTTTATAACGGAACTGGCTAGGTTAATTGGGGCGGAGACAATAGCAGAGGGCGTTGAAACCCAAAGACAGATGGAGATACTAAGGGAGATAGGATGTAACTACCTACAGGGTTTTTATCTCAGTGAACCCATGCCCATGAAAAGTTTTGTTAAAATTATCCACGGCGTAAAGAACAAGTTCTTTTAAGGCGTTGATAAAGGTAGGATGATCCATCAATGTTGGAACTCTCACAAAGCTTTCAACTCCCATCCTTTCTGCCAGGCTTGCGTAAAGATGGTCAAGCTCATAAAGGGTTTCTGAGTGTTCACACACAAAGGACACAGGGATAAGGGCTATCTTCTTAACTCCGGACTTTAAAAGGTCTCTTAAAAGTTTGTCCGTGAAGGGTTCAATCCACTTTACTGGACCTATCTTACTCTGATAGCCAAGGGTGTGCTTTACGTTGGGAAAGTGTTCCATTATGAGACTTACTGTCTCTTCCGTCTGTTTTTTGTATGGGTCTCCAGACTTTATGACGCTAACGGGCAGGCTGTGAGCTGTAAAGAGGAAAAAGTAATCCTCGGGGTCTTTGATATTCTCCTTAATGTTTTCCACCATGGCTCTTATGTATGTGGTATGGTTATGATAGGAGCTTATTCTTATTACGGGTACTTGAGGAAAGTTTTTGAAAACTCTGTCAAACTCTCTGAAGGAAGAACCAGTGGTAGTCTTGCTGTACTGGGGATACATGGGGAGCAAAACAATATTCTGTATATCATCTTCAAAGAGTTTTATAAGGGCTTCCTCTGTGAAGGGATGCCAGTACCTTAGGGCTAATGAAACTTTAAAGTCCTTTCCCAGCAGTTCCTGAAGTCTCCTTGCCTGTTCTTGGGTCTGCTCTCTCTGGGGAGACTTCCCCCCCATAACCTCGTAGTAATGCCTTGTCTTTCTTGTCCTCAGATGGGATATGAGCCAAGCCGTTGGTCTTTGAATGATCCTCGGTATCTGTACTATATCGTGGTCAGAAAAGAGGTTGTAAAGAAAGGGTTGTACACTTTCCAAGCTGTCAGGTCCGCCCATATTCAGAAGCAAAACGCCTATTTTTTTCATACATTTAAAAATATGCAGAGGATAAAAAACTACGCCGAGCTTGTAAAGTTTGAGCATACTATCTTTGCCCTTCCTTTTGCTCTGGCATCTTTGGTGTTGCTTTATGAGACGTTCCCCACCTTCTGGAAGGTTCTCTGGATTTTGATAGCCCTCATAAGTGCAAGGACTGCAGGCATGGCTCTAAACAGACTTATAGACCTTCCCTTTGATAGAGAAAACCCAAGAACGAAAGACTGGGTACATGTCTCTGGCAGAGTATCAAGAGTAGACATATTTCTCCTGATAGCTCTGTCTTCTTTCATCTTCATTCTGTCAACTTACTTCATAAATCTTTACGCCCTGCTCCTATCACCAGTTGTCCTATTCTTACTCTGGCTCTATCCGTACTCTAAAAGGTTTACTTACTTTCCCCATCTTTTCCTTGGAACTGTTTACTTTCTCATACCTTTGGGAGTAGATGTTGCTCTGAACGAGAGAATATCCTTTGTAGCTCTTTTTTTGGGTACAGCCATGGCTTTTTGGGTGGCTGGTTTTGATGTTCTCTATTCACTTCAAGACTATGAGTTTGACAGAAGCATGGGACTTAAATCTATACCAACAAGGTTTGGTGTAGGAAAAGCGTTGATCATAAGCAGGCTCTTCCATGTTATCACCTTTTTATCCCTTCTCTCTGTTGGTTTTTTGTCTTCCAAGGCTGGCAGTGTGTACATGATAGGGCTTTTTATCCTTGCAAGCCTTCTTTTTTACGAACATTACCTTGTGAGAAAATCAAACCTTTCAAATATAAACAAAGCCTTTTTCACTGTAAATGGTTTTGTAAGCATCCTTTTTTTCTTTGTTGTGGCTCTGGATAGACTGCTGGGAGGTTGAGGGATAAAAATGATTTTATAACTATTTTATTTTGAAACCTATTCATAAATAAATGTTATCAATTGATAACTCTTGACAGGTGAAGAAAAATGATATATATCATTTATATAGGTCATAATTTAAAAGGAGGTGATAAGATGGCGCACGAGGGAACACACCATGTAGTACATCATGAGGTAAGCGTGTGGTCCTTACCTGCAGGTCTTTCTGTATTCTTTCTATCCGTTGCTTTTTTAGCTTTCTTCGCATGGAAGATACCCCTCCTTGCTGTTTTGACGGGTGGCTTGGGCTTGGCTCTTTTGGCAGTTGGTATAGGTGGATGGGCTAACGAGTACTTCTCCAAAGGGAAGGACGAGGGTCTTGGTTTTTGGGGTATAGTATGGTTCGTCTTCGCTGAAGTGATAATATTCGGCAGTTTGTTCACTGCTTTCTGGACTGCAAGGGCTACTCATGCAAGCGAATGGCCCAAATGGATACCAGAAGGAGGGATGAACCTTGCCTTAGTTGGGCTCCTTACCCTGATACTTTGGGCATCCAGCTTTACCATACTCAAAGCAGAAGGTTCTTTGGAGCACGGTGACCTTGGCGGATATAGAACCTGGTTGATAGCTACCATGGTTTTAGGAACAGCCTTCCTTGTCTTGCATGCCATTGAGTGGAGGCACCTGTGGGAAAAGGGATTTACCTTCAGTTCCAACATGTATGGGACTGGTTTTTATTCGTTGACAGGAGTTCACGCTTCTCACGTCCTGCTTGGAGTGCTCATGCAATTGGTCCTTTTGCTCAACAGCTCAAGAGCCTTAGGTAAAATAACACCCATAAAAGCTGCAAGCTATTACTGGCATTTTGTAGACATCGCTTGGCTGCTTGTTGCTGGTACTGCTTACATAGTTGGTTCCTACGGAACTTTTTAAGCTATGTTAACACTGCTTGTCCTTTTCCTCTTTGCTCTTGTCTATGGCATGCCAGGAATAAGGAGTGAAGAAGGTCCAAGCTTTTTCGATGCCTCCATACTCAAGATAGACGAGGCTAAGCATTTAGGTAATTACGTGGCAGACGTTCCTTTCATCGATGAGCAAGGGAAGAGCCACAAGCTCAGAGAGTTTATAAAAGGAAAGCCTACAGCTCTCATACTTGCCTACTACACGTGCGATTCTGCCTGTCCTCTTGTGGTAAGGGGTACTCTGAGGGCCTCAAGGAGTATAAACAGAGACTACAGAGTGCTTGTTCTTTCTTTTGATAGATACGATACCCTTGAAAGTTTAAAGGCATTCAGATCTAAGATTGGTGACGTTCCACCCAACTGGACCTTTGGAATAATGAAAGAGGAGGATATAAAGAGACTCACATCTTCCATAGGTTTTAGATTCTTCTACTCCCATAGGGACAGAGTTTTTGTCCATCCAAACGTTGTAACTTTCCTATCACCAAAGGGAGAGATAGTAAGGTACATTTACGGCATTAGTCCAAAGGAGAGGGATATGAGCCTTGCTCTTGCAGAGGCAAACGATTCAAAGGTCACAAAAAATTCTCTTGTTGACCTTGCCTTTCTGGCATGCTATAGGTACGACCCAAACACTGGAACGTACAGAACGAATCCAACCATTTTCTTTGGGCTTGTGGGCTTTGGACTTGTAAGTCTTACCCTTGCTTATGCTTTTCTAAAACCTAAAAAGGGGGTCAAAACATGAGAAATATCTTTGCTCTTTTGTTTTTAATTGCAGGAAGTGCCTTCTCAGAGGAAGTGCTAGCTTATCCCAGGGCTTACTGGGAGAACTCTTTTAATGTATGGCTCGCGGTAGCTGTTGCTATATACATAATCGTTGCTATACCCGCCATATACTTTATGATCAAGTACAAGTACAGAGCTGGAGTACACGAAGAGGGAGAGCACATAGAGGGCAATACAGCCGTTGAAGTTGTCTGGACTGTTATTCCTACGATTCTTGTTCTTTTCTTGGCTACGTACTCTTTTGCTAACTTTGTCAAACAGAGAAATGCACCAGAAGGATCCATGGAGATAAAAGTGGTAGGTTTCATGTGGGGATGGGAGTTTGAATATCCCAACGGAAAGAAAGTTTACTCCTTCTTCAATCCACAGGGATACACAGCTTCGGAAGAGCAAAAGGCTTACATACCTGCTGGTAAACCCATAAAAGTTATACTTACGTCAAGGGATGTGATACATTCCTTCTTTGTACTGCCAGCTATGATAACTGAGGACGCAGTTCCAGGTAGGATAACCCATCTTTGGTTTCAGATAAACAAGCCAGGAGAGTACTACGTGCTCTGCAGGGAGTTTTGCGGCACATGGCATTCTCGTATGTTTGCCACTCTTAAGGTTGTTCCTGAGTCTGAATTTAACGCATGGCTTGGCTCTGGAGCAACCAAAGAACAACCAATTCAACAGTAAGGAGGTGTAATCATGGCTGTAGTACATGCACCAAGCGGAACATGGTACGGAGCAACTCTAAAGGAGTGGATCTTTACAACTGACCACAAAAAGATAGGAATGCTCTACTTTGTAACATCTCTTGTCTTCTTTATTGTTGCTGGACTATTCGGCGTGCTCATAAGGCTTGAGCTAACACAGCCAGGTATACAGATGCCGGCACTCTTTGGTCAGGAGGGTGCAGACCTTTACAATTACCTTCTTACAGGGCATGGTGCGGTGATGCTCCTGTGGTGGGCCGTTGTTATATGGACGGGTGCCTTCTCTAACTTTCTCGTACCCCTTATGATAGGGGCAAAGGATGTTGCCTTCCCAAGGCTAAACGCCTTCAGCTACTGGGCATTTTTAGGTGCAAGCCTTTTGGTCCTTCTTACCCTTATACCTGGAAACTGGATAAAGATGCTTTGGACAGGATATCCACCATATTCGCTCAACGATAACGCAGGACCTACGGCGCTTTATTCGTTAATAGTTAACCTCTATGGTGTATCTGCAACGGCTGGATCAGTGAACTTCATAACAACAATAATAAGGATGAGGGCAAAGGGTATAGGATGGACCAACTTAAACCTCTTTGTTCATGCCATATTAGCTACCAATCTCATACAGCTCTTTGGAGTTCCTGCTCTTCTTGGTTCAGTGAACCTCCTTCTCCTTGATAAATACTTCCACATGAACTACTTCAACCCAGCTCTGGGGGGAGACCCTCTTATCTACCAAAACATCTTCTGGTTTTACTCTCACCCAGCTGTGTACGTCATGATACTTCCAGCCTTCGGTGTGTTCTCAGAAGTCATTGCAACCATGGCAAGGAAACCCATATTTGGATACATATCCATGGCAATAGCTATATATGCCATAGCCTTAATAGGCTTTGAAACATGGGTACATCATATGTTTGTTTCTGGTGTACCAGACTGGGCAAGGGTACTGTTCTCTTATACCACTGTGCTCGTCGGTGTCCCTACTGGTATAAAGATATTTAACTGGGTTGCCACACTTCACAAATCGGCTATAAGGTACAACACGCCCATGATCTTTACCTTTGGTGGAATACTCATGTTCCTTATAGGTGGGCTTACTGGTATTCCAAACGCAATGGTTTCTATAGACCTTGGTATATCCGATTCTATGGCAATAGTTGGGCACTTTCACTATGTTCTTGGAATGGCTTTGACCTTTGCCGCTTTCAGTGGTATTTACTACTGGTATCCAAAGGTTACAGGGAGGATGTACTCAGAAGGACTTGGGAAACTGAGCTTCTGGCTTATGCTCATAGGTGCTAACATATTCTATTTCTTACAGATGGCTGTTGGTTTCCTTGGAGAGCCGAGAAGGTATGCCGATTATCCACCCATACCTGCATGGGTGACATTGAATCAGATACAAACAGTAGGGGCTCTTATACTCGGTGTTGGTGTTCTTCTCTCTCTGATAAACTGGATAAAGAGCCTTGGTGGTCCAAAGGCAGAGAACAATCCATGGAAATCTCCATCCCTCGAATGGTCTATGACGGATACACCTGTAGGTCCACACAACTTCAAAAAGACACCTGTAGAAGTTCCGGAGGATTGGCATCCATACGCTTTCTACAAGGGCTATCATACCCATGTATGAAACATATGCCCCCTTTTGGGGGCTTTTTAAAGAACTATGAGAGAAGAGACAAAAACCAAATTGTTTGGGATAGTGCTTGGGTTGATAGTATTGGCTGGCTTTTTGCTTGGATTTTTAAGCATGGTCTTCTCAGAAAAGAACAGAGAATACTTCATAGATAGATTGAAAAACATAAGAAGTAAACCTTTCATAATTCCAGAAAAGAAAAAGTAAATGGATACATCTGTAGCTCCCCATATCCTTATTATCCTATCAAGAGTTTTTGAGATGCTCAGCTTTGGTGTTATCTTGCTCTTTGTTTTTAAAGGTATTCCCGTCAGATATATCTTTATAGTTGCCAGTATCACACTTATCGGTATATTTGCATCCGTAATAAATTTTTTACAAAAGCCTTTTCTACTCAATACTCTTTTGCCTTTGAATCCTTTGCCTTTATTCTTGTGCTTAGTGTAGCCTTTTATGCCTTTATGGAAAAAAGGGAAAAGAGGTTTTTGCCACCCCCTCAACCACCCGATGGTACAAGGTGTCCAGTGTGTAGTGCCTTTGTAAAAAAGGAGGATGATTACTGCGTTGCTAAAGAAGGGGATGAACTTCTTTATTTTGATTCTTGTGAACATTTAAAAAGGTTCTTAGAGGATTTCCAAGCTTATGTAAACCTAAGAAGACTCAGAATCAAAAAGATAGAGAGAGTGTACAAAAAAGGCGAAAAAAAGTGGATAGAACTTAATCAGTGACCTCCTCTCCTATAAGGAGCTTCCCTTTCTCAGGGCTTAACTTCCCGTCGGTCCAACTGTAGGGCATAGAGAACTGCCTATGCCAGACAGATTTATGTGTTATTATTTTATCACAATTCATCTCTCCTTTGAAAAGGAGAACCTTCTTGTGGATGTTTCGTAAAGTCCCCTAAGTATAAACACGTTAAAAAGATTTTATAGTATGAAAACTAGGTAATGGAATAATACTTATTTGAAAGTTATTGACAAATTATATATATGTGAATATAATTATAAGTACAGCTTATATTTTTATAAGCTGAAATAATTAAGGAGGTGCCACATGGAAGGTCACGAGGAGTTCTTTCCTAAAGGAGCCGTAGCTTTCTTAGTGTTTATGCTTGCCTTCTATGCTCTTGTATGGGTGTCCATTTACCTTACGCTTTTAGCAAGGGGGTAAACCATGGATAGAGCAGAGAAGAGTGCTTTTATCACTGCGGTAGTTTTTCTTGGCTTCTTCTTTGGTCTTTTGGTGTATGCGGCAAAGGGCTTGAACATCGACATCCCCACATGCATAACGGATGTAAAACCCTTCACCCAGGGGCAGGTGATCCAGCATGCACCGGACAGGTATGAGATCCACTACCTTGCTAAAATGTGGTACTTTGAACCTACCGATGTAGAAATTCCTGTTGGCTCAACGGTGGATATATACCTTACAAGCGGTGATGTGATACACGGCTTCCAAATAGACGGTACAAACGTAAACCTTATGGCTGTTCCTGGCTCTGTAACCTATGCAAGGGTGAGGTTTGACAAGCCTGGTGTTTATCACATAGTATGCCACGAGTACTGTGGTATAGGGCACCAGGATATGACTACCAAGATCCTTGTAAAGGGAGGTGAACAAAAATGAAAGTAAGCGGTAGCATCAGATGGGTCATCATAGGTGAGATAGTTATTCCTATACTTCTTTTGGTGTTTGGTATCTACCATGGGCTTATGCAAGCTCTGTACAGGGCTGGTATCATAAAAGAGATGTCCGTTGGTGGTATAGAGTACTACCAAGGGCTCACGCTTCATGGGGTTATAAATGCTGTAGTTTTTACCACTATGGTTATAGTGGCCTTTGGCAATGCGGTATTCCTCTATCATCTGAAAAAGCCCTTAAGACCTGCAGTGCAGTGGATAAGCTTTCTTATGATGGTTGTGGGAACTCTGATGGCTGCATGGGCCATGTTCGCAGGAAAGGCTAATGTACTTTACACCTTTTATCTTCCCTTGGTAGCGCATCCCTTCTTTTACATAGGTGCAGCTCTTTTGCTTGTTGGTTCTATAGTTCCTCTCTTCCTTGATTGGACGCCCAACTATATATCTTGGAGAAGGGAACATCCAGGAGAAAAAGTTCCTCTTGCTGTTTTCGGCGTTTTTGTAAACCATATCATGTGGGTGATAATGCTGGTTCCTGTTGTTATAACAGTAGTCTTTCAGATGATACCCTTGTCCTTGGGTCTAATAAGCGAAGTTAATCCAGCTTTGAGCAGGACACTCTTTTGGGCCTTTGGTCATCCTCTTGTCTACTTTTGGCTCCTTCCAGCTTACACAATGCTCTACACCATACTTCCTAAAATTGTGACGGGTGATGGTAAGCTTTATTCAGACAGTGCTGCAAGGTTTGCCTTCATTCTGTTCATCATCTTTTCTTTTCCAGTTGGTCTTCACCATCAGTTCACAGAACCAGGCATAACAAACAACTACAAGCTCATACATGCTCTCTTTACCTTTGGTGTGGCTGTTCCTAGCATTCTAACAGCCTTCACCGTTGCCGCATCCCTTGAGTACTCCATAAAATCCAAATATCCAGAGGTGAAGAATTCTCTCTTCTACTGGTGGGCAAGGATACCTTACATAAGCTTAGAGGGGGATAAATGGCTTGTCTCCTACTTTATGGCAGGGCTTTTACTCTTCTTTGTAGGTGGCATAACTGGAATAGTAAACGCATCTTACAACATGAACCTTGTTGTTCACAATACGAGCTTTGTACCTGGACACTTTCATACAACAGTGGGTGGACTTGTTACGCTCTCCCTCTTGGGTATATCCCTCTATCTGGTGTCCAAGCTTATGGGTAAAGAGATAAGGTTTAAAGGTCTTGCTGTTTTAGCACCTTGGCTATGGTGGCAGGGTATGCTCATATTTGAGTACGCTATGTCCGTTGCGGGTATGCATGGCTTTCCAAGAAGAACAAACGCTGGTATATCTTACCTCAACCCTGAATCTCCACTCTACAGACCTGAATGGGTAGGGTATGCAGAGCTTTCAGCTTTTGCCGCCTTTGTTATAGTGCTTGGCTTTATATTCTTTGCAGTATCTTTCTTTTCCACGCTTCTTTCTCCTAGGGTAAGGGAAGATATTTTGGAGCTACCTAATGCCGAAGCCCTACATGATGAGAAGGCACCAGCCTTGAACCGCCTCACCCCTTGGTTTGCTGTCAGCATTTTACTATTCGTTATATCTTACATACCAGCCCTTTACGATGTAACAAAAAGGGGTGTCTTCTTTGATTCTCCTGGCTACAACGACAAAAATCCTGTTCCCATAACAAAACCTCAAAGTAGCAAGGAGAAAAGTAAAGAAACTGCAAAAGTAGAGTGACATGTGTTCCCTCGTGCGCTTCTTTTTGGGGTTTATCCCCCTCTTTCTTTTTTTCACATACGTTTACTCTCAAGGCACTGGGATACCACCGGATGAATCGAGGACTTTGGGAAATTACCTTCCCAATGTGAAACTTATGGACTCCAACGGTAAAACCTTTTATCTTTATGAGCTCAAAGGTAAGCCTTTGATCCTTAGCCCCATATACACTCATTGCCAGTCTGCCTGCCCTTTAATAACACACTCCATCAAAGAGGTTGTTTATAAGCTTGGTGAACCGGGCAGGGATTTCTGGGTTTTGAGTTTTTCCTTTGACCCCAAGGATACAATAAAAGATATTCAAAGGTTTCAAAGGGAACATAACATAGACGGTAAGGGATGGATCGTAGCTGTAGCAGTAAACAAAGAAGACATCTTTAGGCTTATGGATGCCATAGACTTCAGGTTTATGAGCATGCCTGAAAGCAGGGATTTTGTCCATCCAAACCTTTTAGTGTTTACTTCAGCGGAGATGAAGATAAAAAAGTATCTGTACGGTGTGGTTTTTGCAAAGGAAGACATAAAGGCGGCGCTCCAGTATGCCATGGGCAGAGAAAGCCTTTTGGAGAAATTAAGACCTTATATCTTCTTCATAAGCTTTATAGGATTTGCCCTTTCTGGTATTTATGTTTTTCATAAGGTATTCTTCAGGAAAAAAGTTTATAATTATTGATCAGCCCTGCAACGGGAAAGGGTGAAACCCGCCAGGCCCGGAAGGGAGCAACGGTAAGCCTGCCGTCCCGTGTGCGGGGTTTTAAAAAATATAGACATCTTCCTCTCTAAACTTTTCGTTTATAAGCTCCCAGCTTCTGTAAGAGATAGCTTTTCCCTTCACGATGGAAAGTATTATGTAAGACCATCCTTCAAAGGCTCTCTCTTGGTCAAACTGGGAAGGTCTGTCTGGATGGTCTGGATGGGAATGATAAACTCCAACTATATCAAGCCCAAACTCCTTAGCCTTTTCTTCAGCCTTTATGTAATCCCTTGGGTCTATCTCGTACCTGTCTCCTTTTCTATCATGACTGGAGTTTCTTGTCTCATAAGCACCAAAGACTGTCCTACCGCTCTCTTCAAACTTTCCCAACAGAAGCCCGCAGGTTTCGTATGGATAGTCTCTCTCCGCCTGAGCTATGATCTTTTCAATGACCTTTCCTCTTATTCTTAACATTTTCAAACTGAGGCAAATTGGGACAAAAGTTCTGCTATCTGCACTGCGTTGGTTGCAGCACCTTTTCGTATATTGTCTGCAACTATCCACATACTGATGCCCGGCTCAAACACAAGGTCCTTTCTTATCCTACCTACAAACACCTCATCCTTTCCTTCCACGTTTACAGCCAATGGATAAACCCTGGACTGAGGGTCATCCATAATAACAACACCCTTTGCTCTTTTTAAAACCTCCCGGGCTTCCTCCGGAGTTAGTTCCTTTTTTAGTTTTACGCTTAGAGCCTCCGAGTGTCCATAGAAGACTGGAACTCTAACTGCAGTTGCGGAAACTCTTATATTCTCGTCATGCAATATCTTCCTTGTTTCTCTTAACATCTTCATCTCCTCTTTTGTGTAGCCATTTTCCATAAAGACATCTATCTGGGGTATTACGTTGAAGGCTATCCTCTTTGGAAGCACTCTGTTTGGAGGCATATCTTCTCCATGGCACCAAGCCTTTGTCTGTTCCTTTAACTCTCTTATGGCATTGGCTCCAGCTCCAGAGACGGACTGGTAAGTGGAGACCACTATGGCTTCTATATTAGCCACATCGTGTATTGGTTTTAGGGCCACTACCATCTGTATGGTGGAACAGTTTGGGTTTGCTATAATTCCTCTGTGCCATCTTACATCCTCTGGGTTCACCTCCGGTACGACGAGGGGAACATCTGGTTCTAACCTCCAAGCTGATGAGTTATCTATAACTACAGCACCGTCCTTTGCAAACTTAGGGGCATACTCTAAGCTTACAGAACTTCCAGCAGAAAAAAGGGCTATGTCTATACCTTTAAAGTCCTTCCTCTTTTTAATGTCCTGAACCTTAAGCCTTTCTCCCTTAAACTCCAGCTCTGTTCCCTCAGACCTCTCAGAAGCGAAGAGCTCAAGCTCATCTACGGGAAAGTCTCTCTCCTCGAGAACCTTAAGGAACATCCTTCCCACTTCACCCGTTGCACCCAAAACAGCTACTTTATAACCCATGTAATTATTCTAGATCCTTTTTCTGAATCTTACAATTTCTTTTTTGTCCCTCACTTCCTTTATGCTTTTAGGGCTTTCCTTAAACTCATCCTGCTTTATTTTTAGCATTTCAGAGCACTCTTTAAAGGCAGATTCTAAGTTATAAACCTTTGTGTTTTTCACGCTTTCTGGAACAAGGTGATAGTCTCCAGAGAGTATGTACTCAACTATCTCCATAGCTTGGGGTGAGAGAAGGATCTCCTTTAAGTTCACCTCCTCAGCACCAAGCTTCATAAGTCCGAGGAGAAAGACCCTCTCTAAGTAAGTTAACTGAAGGTCTTGGTCTTTCTCTTCATGACTGACCTTGGAAATACCCTCATATAGAACGCTTATGGGTATGTTTGTAAGGTTGCTTATCCTTGTAAGGATGTCATGCTTTTCTATGCTGTCCTTTATGAATCCAACAAAGCGGAGAGTATCCTCAAGGTTTTTTTTGTCACCTTCTCTAACATTTTCTAAAAGTAGGTCAAAGATATCCTTAGGCTGGCTCAACAACTTTTTTAAGTGTTCCTTATCGCTCTTTAACATGGTGTCTGGATCTTTACCTTCTGGAAGGTATGCAACCTTTACCTTTATGCCTTCCGAGAGAAGATGGGGTAACGATTGCCATACAGCTTTCCTGCCAGCATCGTCCCCATCAAAGAGAAGCAGAACTTCCTTTGTGTATCTTTTTAGGAGCTGAGCATGTTCCCTTGTGAGTGATGTCCCCAATGGAGCTACAGTGTTTTTAAAGCCTTCATCATGCATGCTTATAACATCAAAGTATCCTTCAACCACTATGGCATGACCCCTCTCCCTTATGTAATCCTTTGCCTCGTAGAAGCCAAACATAACCTCCCTTTTTTTAAAAAACTCACTCTCTGGAGAGTTTATGTACTTAGGCTGTCCGTCATAAAGCACCCTTCCACCGAAGGCTATCACTTTCCCTTTCTCATCCTTAATTGGAATTGTAAGCCTGCTTAAAAAAAGGTCTCTGTAAATACCATTGTCTATCTTTATTATGTTTCCAGTCCTCTCGTAAACATCTAAAAGGCCTTTCTCTTTTAAAAATCTAACAAGCTCCTCTGAAGACTTTGAAAAGCCAAGCATGAACTTATGTACACTTCTTGAAGATACAACCCTTTCTTTAAGATAGTCTATCGCAAAGGGTGTGTTTCTTAATTTTTCCATATAGAGTTGGGCTACAAGCTCAAGAGCTTTCAGAAGCTTCTCATCCTTTTTTTGTCTTTTGGGCTTTAGGGGTATGTTGTACTTCTTTGCGACCTTCATAAGAGCCTCCGAATAGCTTATGTTCTCGTAAAGGGCTACGAACTTTATAGCATCTCCACCAACGCCGCATCCAAAACATTTCCATATACCCTTTGTTGGTGATACGAAGAGAGAAGGTGTATCATCTTGATGAAAGGGACATCTGGCACTGTAGTTGCTACCGCTCTTTTTAAGCTCTAAGTATGAAGATATAACATCCACTATATCCACTTTCCTGAGTATTTGTTCTGAGTCTGCCATAGATATTAAAATATAACCGACGGGGTGTGGCTCAGGTGGTAGAGCGTCGGCTTCGGGAGCTGAAGGTCAGGGGTTCAAGTCCCCTCACCCCGATGTGAATATCAAAGCAAATCCTTGATAGACATTTGATATAAGGAATTCCTTATATTCACTTCTACCTCTTTTCATGACACTTCATTGTGGAAAATTCTCTTTTATCTTCGGCAGTATTTCGGCAACCTCTGAGCCTTGAAGGTGATATCATCCTTTGACTTAAAGACAAGCTCTTTGCACTCTACCTTTTTAAACTCAGTGTAAATTACATATACATGCTCTCTGTCTACATAGTAGACCCTCTGAATGTTCTCAAATTCACATTCTTTACAGGTATTCTTCGCTACCTTAAAATCCTCAGTGAGACCTCTTAGGGAAAGGAAAGTTGTTGAATAGAATAGCAACGAATAAAAGCCTAGATGCTAATTCAAACATGTTTTGTCTAAATATAAACTTTTAAGAGAGCAGGAGGAAAACCATAACAAACAGAGACTATAACGATAAGCTGGTAAAAAGAGGAGAAATACTCGTTGACCCATCTGGTATATTCAAACATATGCAGAAGAGAGTATGGAAGCGGGTAAGTGGTTATGGCAAGCGATGGCTTGTGGAGAGCTTTTTTCTGTTTTTAAGCGCTGGTTTGGTGAGTATGTGAACCATGCGAAGTTTGAGAATATTAGGAAGGAGTTGGTGTTTAAGGTATGTATAATAAATTTATTCTATTGTTGGACAGAGCGATCTTTATGCAATGAGAAAGGGAGCAGTTCTTACGTTGACTTTGGACTCTGACAGACCGGTTATTCTTCCAAAGTCATACAATCATGTGCTTCAAGGGTTTTTCTATGCGAACATAGACAGGCTTCTCTCAGAATTTCTGCACCAGTCTGGATTCATATATGAAGGAAGGAAATTTAAGCTTTTTACCTTCTCAAAAATTGGATACAGTTCACTAGAAAAAAGGGGCGATATTTTAAAGCTTATACCACCTCTTGTTATACATTTTGCCTCCCCCTTTCTTAAACTCACCGAGAGTTTATTAAAGGAAGTTCTAAAAAAACAGAGCCTAAAGCTTGGAAGTAACTACGTTTTCCTCTCGCAAATACACGCAAGAGAATACAATCCTCAAAAAGAGGTCTCTGTGCGATGTCTATCTCCTATAACTGTTTACAGGACTCCAGCTGGCAGTAAAAGGTTTGAATACTTCACACCCTATCAAGAGGATTTTTATAAGCTCCTTAAGTCCAACCTTTTGAAGAAATATCACCTAGTGTATGGAAAAAAGTATGAGGGTGGGATAGAGATAAGTCCTGTCAAGATAGAAAATAGCTACAGAAAGAAGGTTGTTTTTAAGGGAACACTTGTAGAAGCCTGGGAGGGAACGTATAATATAAGAACAGGGGAGGACATGATGTGCATAGCTCTTTACGCAGGACTTGGTGTAAAAAACAGTGCAGGCTTTGGGATGGTTGAACCATGTTGAGGGCTTTTCTAGATCTTGGAAAAGTAGCTGAGAATAAGGGTTTAAGAGCAAGGGACTTATTAAGTGGTATTGATATAGTTTTTACTTTACGTTTCGGCAAGAACCTAAACTATATAGATCTTAGGCTGGAAGATTTCAAAAATGAGGAACAATGGAAATACCTATATGCGAAAAGGGGGAATTCAAAGAATACCCCTGGCTTTACGCCTACCATAGTTAAAGCAAAGGATAAGCTAAAAAAGGAGCTATCTGAGAAGAAACCTAAAACACTAGAATGGCTATTCTCATCAGCAGAGCAGTTGTTTGGAAAGCCCCTTGAGGGTAGTATGGACGAAATCAAAGAGGACCTAAAGATGAAGGTAAAAGACTTAAATAAAGCACACCAGATTTTGATTACTATAAAAATAGACGATAAATATTTGGGTGAGATACAAGAGGTAGTGGAAAAGGTAGAAAATCTTATCAGAAGGTGGTATGAGAAAGAAAGAAAAGGAGGAGAAGGAATATGTTCTCTATGCTTTCAAAAAAAGAAAGTAATAGGAGATTATTTCCCCATTACTGTTTATACGGTTGACAACCCTGCTTATGCTCCTTACATTGATAAAGGGCTTGCTTACAGACATATGCCTGCATGTGCAGATTGCCTTGAAACTGTTAAGAAAGGAGTTGAGGCTGCAGGTCTATGGTTTAAATTCAGCATGGCGGGCTTTGAATATCTTTTTATTCCAGAAGGGAACGTGCAGAAGATAGAAGAGCTGGTGGAAGTTCTCAAAGACGATACATCAAGAAAGTCATATTTAGGAGCTGGGAATATAGATCCTGAAGACATTAATGAATATATTAGAGAAAAATCTGGGATTGAGGATGATCTTCGTGTATTGCTTCTTTATTTAGAGAGAAATCAAAATGCTATAAGAATACTTCACTCAATTGAAGACATATTTCCATCAAGACTTGGTTATCTTTATAAACTGAAAAGAGAAATAGAAGAGAAATTCACGCTTGGGGAAAAGTTTTCATACAAAACCATACGGAGACTAACACCAGATAGAGATAGTTTTTTTGCTCTCTTGAGGGCAAGTTTTCTTGGGGAAAAAGTAGAACCATCAGGCATATTGCTTTCTGGGTTTAGAAAAATCCAGAACAATAATCTTAAATATTTATGCTATGATTTTGTTGTTTCATATCTTTTCATAAAAAAAGCTATGGAGGGAAAGAACATGGCAGAGTTTAACAAGTTAGAAGAAGAAAATCCTGAGGACTTTTTTAGAAAATACTTTAAAGAGGACGAAGTTCTTGTAGGACTTGCCCTTTTGGGCTTTCTTGTCGCTTATGTGGAAAAGGTTCAATACGCAAAAGGATACACACCCAACCTTTACCTTCTTTTTAGGGAGTTTAGCCTTGATTGGCGTGGGGTAGAAGAGTTAATGAGAGAGCTAATGAACAAGGCTACTAAATACAATCTTGGTGAAAAATTCTATACCCTGTATGCTAAGGCTATAAAAAGACTGGGGTTTGAGGGTAGAGGGAAAAAGAGAGATGACATAAACACTGCCCTTTGTGTCGGCTATGGAATAGGTAAGAATCTTAAGTCTGGAGGTGAGCAAGATGAAGAGACATGAATTTTTCTTTTTTTACGATGTTAGGTGGGCAAATCCTAATGGAGACCCTTTAGCGGACAACCAACCAAGACAAGATAAGATAAGAGAGAGAATTCTTGTGTCCGACGATAGGATAAAGAGGACGGTGAGGGATGCCTTAGAGCAGTTTGGTCATCAAGTATTCATAAAGGCAGAACAAAACGAAGATGGCACCCTCAAAACCAAGGATGAGAAGTTAAAAGAAATTGGCAAAGAAATTGGTGATCCTAAAATGCCGTTGGAAAAGTACGTGTTGGAAAAGTACGTGGACATACGACTTTTTGGTGGTGTCTTTGCGGTGGGAGGTAAAGAGAAGAAGAAAGGTTCAGGGAATACAGAAGAGTCAAAAGAAGAACAAAAAGCCTTTTCTTTTGTGGGACCTGTGCAGATTGCATGGGGAGAGTCTCTTCATAAAGTGGATGTGGTTTTTATCAAAGGGACTACTGAGATGCCATCTGGTGAAGGCAAGACTGTGGGGACTTTCACAGAAGAATACAAAGTGCCTTACGCTTTCATAGGGACTTATGGGGTAGTGAATGACAAGAATGCAACGAAAACTGGCTTAAGTGAAAAGGATATAGAACTTTTCTTTAAAGCCTTGTGGTATGGGCATATGAGTGCAAGTACTATTGAAACCACCAGTAAGCTTGGACATTCACCTAAACTTCTGATTGACATTGTTTTTCAAGAAAACACTCTATACTCTCTTGGGGACCTTATAAGTTTCATTAAACTCATTCCTGACGAAGGGCTTGAGGAAAAAGCTATAAGGAATGTTTCTGAGTTTATCCTTGACCTTTCTGCAATGAAAAATAAGCTTGAAGGGGTTAAGAGAGATATACAGAAGGTGATATATCAGATTGACCCTATGTTACGACTATCAGAGCCTTTAGAGAATACTTTTCAAGGTTTGCCCCTTGAGAAGTTTAATCTGACAAAATGAAGTGCTTTTCTTTTAGGCTTAGTGGAAGGCTTGGACACTTTAGAAAGTTTTACACAACTGCGTCCGCCCTAAGTTATGATTTTCCACCACCGACAACTATAAGGGGGCTTATCGCCGCTGTAGTAGGCTGTGAGGATTACATAAAGACTACAAGCGAATTTAATATAGGTATCGTGATAGAGAGGGTGGAAGGAAAGATGTTTTTAGGCTTAAACCTTCTAAATATTAAAGACCCTAAAAAACTCGTCCGCACACAAGCAAACAGACAAGTTCTCATTAATCCCTCTTACAGAATACACCTATGTGGTCAAGGTGATCTGTTTGAGACATTTGCTGATATGGTTCAGGAAGGCAAAAGCCATTACCATCCATACCTTGGAAAAACCTCCTACCCTGCCCGACTTGAACCTATCGGGTTTCAACAAGCTGTATTTGTGGGAAAATCAGACTGTATCTATGGAGTTTTCCCTCCTGATTGCACCTCTAATCTAATAGAAGTCTTAAAGCAAAGACCAGTTTTCAAAGATAGAATACCAATTAGCTTTCAGGAAGGCAGAAAAAGCCCCAGCTATATAGATATTTTCTACACAACGAAAGATAACCCTTTAAGTGGTGAGTTTATAAACATATATAAGGTAGGAGTAGACTATGTGTATCTATTCTCATCCTGATGTATGTATGCATGACCATGTAAACCGTATACTAAGAATTGCTAAGAAAAGTAAGCAAGACATCCCACTCCATCTTCTTCTTGCGATGGTTCTTCATGATATGGGAAAGGCAACAAAGGAATTTCAAGACTATCTTAATGGTGGGAAACGTACAACCCACGCTCTTCTTTCAGCATTTTATACTCTCTATGTATGCAAGGAAAGATTTAAGTTGAAGGATGAAGACTGCTTTTGGAGTTTCTTTTATGTAGAAAGACATCATTCAGACCTTTTCTGGGACGGGCATGGCTATTATCTTTTGTACTATATAGATCGTATAAATGGACTTTTCAATTCGGGAGAGATAGAAAAAGAGCTTAAAAAAGCCAGAAGCATAGACTATCAACAATTCAAACACTTCGTGGATTTCCTTGATATAGAAGATCAACTAAAAGAGAAGCTGCTTTTTGACCTTAATGACTTCTTCAAGTGGGTAAAAAATTCTGGAAAACCTTTATTTGATAGAATGAAAAAGAGATTTCTTTTTGTTTCTTTCCCTGATGGTTACTTCTGGGGTAGGCTTTCAGAGTTTTCTCTACTTTTAGATACAGACAAATCCTCCGCAGCCTTGAGAGGTGTTCTGGAAGAATTGCCCCTTCCGCTCTCTCCAGATAGCATAGAAGAATACACAAAGAACCTACAGTCTCCTTTAAAGCAGTTAAGGGATGAGGCATACAGGCATGTTTTCTCAAGTGAAGCACAAGGGAGAGTTTTTACTTTGACCTTGCCTACTGGCATGGGGAAGACACTAACAGGTCTTTCTTTTGCTCTTAAGCACGAACCTGCGAGGATAATATATGCACTTCCCTTTCTAAGTGTCATAGAACAGGTTCGTTTAAACTTAGAAAGGCTTGGGCTTAAGATAGGTCAGGACTTTGTAGTCCACCACCATCTTACCGAATATCCCACAGAGAATTCTGAAGAAGACCATAACCTTTTCAGAGTTTTAGTTGAAGGCTGGAGAGCTCCTATAATACTTACCACTTTCTATCAACTTTTCCATACCATTTTCCCCTGGCAGAACCCTTACATAAGGAGATTAGATAGACTAAGAAACTCTTTCATAATCCTTGATGAAGTTCAAGCACTGCCTGTTAGGTACTGGGATCTCGTAGGAAAGGCTATAGAAGTTCTTACTCAAGAACTAAGCTGTAAAGTCTTGTATATGACCGCAACTCAGCCATACTTTACTCCTAGCTCATGGGAAATTGTAGATGTAAACCACTTCAGATTATCCGTCAACAGATATAACCTCGAGGTGAGGTTTGATGTGAACTCCCTTGACGCACTTGTGAACTTTTTTAAAGATTTATACGAGCAAGACAAGCGATACTTGATAGTTCTAAACACTATAGCCTCCGCAAGAGAAGTTTACAGTGAGCTAAAGAAGTATTTTCCTAGTGTGGTTCATCTTTCTACCATGCTCGTTCCAGTTCACAGGGCGTATAGGATAAGAGAAATAGCAGATGGTAAACACAAGATAGTTGTATCCACACAGCTTATAGAGGCGGGTGTAGACCTTGATTTTGATGTGGTCATAAGAGACTTTGCACCTCTTGATAGTATAGTCCAGACAGCAGGCAGAGCTAACAGAAACGCCAAAAGTCAACAAGGTGGAAAAGTGTTTGTAATAAGACTTGACGACGGAAAGTATGCCAGAAGTGTATATGATATTATACTCCTTTCTGCAACGGAAGATTTTCTCAAGAACAAATCTCAAATCACAGAGAGCCAACTCTTGCAGGAACTTGAAAAATACTTCTCAGACATCAAACAAAGAATTTATCAAGAGGAAAGTAATGAACTTCTCAAGCATATCCAAAAATGCAATTTCCATAGCATGAGAGACTTTACTTTAATAGACGATGAACCATACAAAGAAAGTGTGTTCGTATGTGTAGACGATAAAGCTCGGGAAATTTTGGAAAAAGCAAGAAACATAGCAGATAGATTAAAAGACAGGGAAATGAACATATTTGAGGCAAAAAGAGAATTTGAAGCTATAAAGGGCACTTTTTACTCCTATGTGATAAACGCAAAGCCAGAAGGCACACAGAAAGACCCACTGTTAAAAATATATGTTACGGGTTCAGAATTATATAACGAGGAAGTGGGTTTCACTGGAAAACTTAATGAGCAGATATGGTAATAAACGGAACTATGATTTGGTATAGCCAAATATGCGAAAGGCAGGTGTGGCTTATAGGTCACTCTATTGAACCTTTTCAAGAACACGAAAGGCTTGAATACGGTAGAACAATTCACGAGCTATTCTACGAAAGGTATACAAAGGAGATGCTCATAGATAGTGTGATTAAGGTAGACGTTGTCAAACGCAAGGGAATGGTAGCAGAAGTAAAAGCTAGTAGTAAAAACTTAGATGGTGCAAGGGCACAACTACTTTATTACCTTTACTATCTAAAGAAAGAAAAAGGTGTTGTAGCAGTCGGTCAGATCCTTGTACCAACGGAGAAAAGAATTATAAATATTGAGCTTACTCCTGAAAACGAGAGAGAAATTGAAAATATACTCAGAAGAATAGAACACATAATATCCCTTTCAAGACCTCCAGAACCTGTTAAAATTTTCTACTGCAGAAACTGTGCCTACAAGGAAATGTGCTAGGCATGAAAAGAACCCTTTATTTGTTCACTTCTGGGACTCTGGAGAGGAAGGATAACACTCTCTTTTTCTCAACTTCAAGTGGTAGTAGGGCAATACCCGTTAATGCGGTCAGCGAATTGATGGTCTTTGGTGAATTGGAACTTAACAAGAGAGCACTTGAGTTTCTCAATCAACACGGTATACCGCTACATTTTTTCAATTACTACGGTTTCTATATGGGTAGTTTTTATCCAAGAGAAGTAACAAACTCTGGGATTATAACACTAAAGCAAGTTGAACACTACTTAGATATGGAGAAACGACTATACTTAGCAAAATCTTTCGTTTATGGAGGGGCTAATAATATACTTCGCAACCTTGATTACTATAGAAGGAGTAAGACCTCTCAGTTAAAAGATGCTATAGTCTCTATAGAGAACCTTATAAAGTATATAGACAAAGAAAAATCAATACCGTCACTTATGGAACTAGAGGGAGAGATAAGAAAGATTTACTATTCTGCCTTTGACCTATTTCTAGAAGGTTTCAAATTTGAAAAGCGATCCATACGTCCACCAATGAATCCTATAAATGCCATGCTTTCCTTTGGCAACTCACTTCTTTACGTGGTAGTCTTAAGTGAAATTTATAAAACTCATCTTGACCCGAGGATAGGATTCCTACACGAAACCAATCAGCGAAGTTTTAGCCTTAATCTGGATATAGCAGAGGTTTTCAAGCCTATAATAGTGGACAGAATAATATTTTCTCTTGTGAATAAAGGTCAGATACAGAACAAGCACTTTGAACAGGATGTAAATTATGCTTATCTGAATCAAAAAGGGAGAGAGATATTTATTAACGCTTTTGAAGAAAAACTTAGAACCACGATTAGGTATAAAAACGTAGGGAAAGTTTCATATAGACGTGTCATAAGAATAGAGTGTTATAAGCTTTATAAACACCTTCTTGATGAGAAACCTTACAAACCTTTCATAAGCAATTGGTAAGGCTACAGTCATGTTTGTGATACTTGTCTATGATGTAAGAGAGGATAGAGTTGGAAAGGCACTAAAGGTATGCAGGAAATATCTAACTAGGGTGCAAAACTCAGTTTTTGAAGGTGAACTAACTGAAGCTAAACTTCTCAAGCTCATAAAAGAATTAGAGGATGTTCTTGATCTCAATTACGACTCTGTCCTCATATACAAGTTTAGAACCAAGCAGTATTACCAAAGGCAGAGCATTGGGACAGAACGTCCGTCTCATGAGGATTTTATAATATAGGACTATCTTACTTTCTGTGGATCCCCCACGCTTTCTGCAAGATTCTAGGTAGACAGATAAATAGCTTAGCCGGGTGAATCTGTATTATAATAATGTGTAGTGAAGGAAAAACTGGGTATACCAAGCCCAGCGCGTTCTTGGCAACTGAATACGTAAAGGTAGGTTTTTTAAGTTCCTATAAGGGTTTGAAACAGCGTATGCTTGATGAGTATCGCAATATTGAGCTTAAAGTTTTTTAAGTTCCTATAAGGGTTTGAAACAGGAGGAAAGGGTTTTCGCAAGAGTAAACATAAATAGGTTTTTTAAGTTCCTATAAGGGTTTGAAACGTTATTAGACGTTCTAAAGATTTTTCTTTCTACTATTCGTTTTTTAAGTTCCTATAAGGGTTTGAAACTACTTGAATTGTTTGGTAAAAACACATAAAGCACAACGTTTTTTAAGTTCCTATAAGGGTTTGAAACGAGCTGAAGGTTTTCAGACCCGAGGATGTGGTAAATGGTTTTTTAAGTTCCTATAAGGGTTTGAAACTTCAGGTCTCCGATGATGATTGGGCGGACTGGAAGTTTTTTAAGTTCCTATAAGGGTTTGAAACAAATACGGCACTGGGGAGATGTTTCTTCCCAAAGAGGAGCTAATTCCTACAGAGCTTGTAGCAATACCAGTTATCACAGAGGCAGGAGCGGGCGTAAGATACACACCAGATCATGTGCTTGTAGAAAGGAGTAGGCTAAAACACTACAAAGTGGAGGCTTTTAAGGTCGTTGGAGACAGCATGATGCCAACTGTTCGAGAAGACGAATACGTGCTAATTGATAGACAAGACACAGAGCTATATGACAATGCGGTTTACCTTATAGCCTGCGGGGACAACGGCATAAAGATAAGAAGACTAAGACATATAAGCGGGCAGTGGTGGGCTTTTGCGGATAACCCTAACTATGCACCAGAGCTTTATTCAGATTGTAAAATAATAGGCAGGGTTGTGGCTGTTTATAAGCCTGCGGAGTTAAAAAACTTGTAAGGAGGTAGCGCCATGAAAAACATAGCCATCGCAAGCCTTATGCTTGTATCCGTAGCCTTCGCACAGTTTGACGTAAGAGTGGAGTCAGTGGGCGTCTTTGGCTCTTCTGTTAATGTCAAGGGTAGAGTAGAAAACAACAGCGGGAAGGAATGCAAGGACTTGTTTATCAACTTTCTCATAAAACGCAGATCAGGGCAAACAGTTGGAGACGCAATAGCACATCTAAGATATGTGGCAAACAGAGAAAGAAGAGATTTTGTTGCAATTGGGACGGTCAACACGGATGTAACAAATCTGGAAGCACAACTGAGAGAAGTTAAGTGCTACTAATAGAAAACTTTCCAAAAGCGTAGTAGGTAAAGACACATAATACACTTATGGCTTACTACGCACAGCTTGCGGACATAAAAGAAAGAATAGCAGTTGTAGAAGAAGACTTAGAATACGCAGATGACTATATAAACTCCTTACTCGCTTCTAAGTCCATACAAGCACCTTTCCCACAGCCGTTTTTTAAGTTCCTATAAGGGTTTGAAACCTAACTTGCTTGCCTCTCTGCTCCAATGTTCAGCCTCGTTTTTTAAGT
>JAXSMZ010000011.1:0-2570 GCA_037924335.1 Aquificaceae bacterium | reverse complement strand
ATACTTGTCTGAAGAAACACTCTTTAAGACAAAATTCCTCGCCCTCCAGAGGGGGGTGAGTGTATCACAGCTGGTGGAGAGTATTTTACACGAGCATACTAAAGACCTCAATCCCCCTACACCCAAAAACAAACAAAAGTAACCTAGTTTTTTAAGTTCCTATAAGGGTTTGAAATCCTACTTTTTGCATAATCTTTTAAGCAACGACATAAAGGGCATGAAAGAAAACACATTTACATATAACCTGTGGCTAAAGCAGAACGGCTTTCCTATAGGAGAGTTTTATGTCTACAAGCTTGCAGACCACTATCTTCTTGATACACCTTTGGATGTTAGCTATGTGCTTGAGGAGTTTAACCGCCTTAAGCTGTCCATGAGAGTCTACTTTGAAGCCCTTGAGATGGAACATATTTTCTTATTTGGAGAGGGTGTAAGGGAGTTTATAAGAGAGCACTTTGGTATAGAGCTTCAAGATTTTGAGGTAAAACAGCTTGATGGTATGCTTTTAGCTTGCAATCCTCTAAGATTAAGAGAAGAAGGCTACGAGATAATGGGTCAAGTCTCTGAGCTTCCATTGGATACAAAGGCTATGCTTTCTGAAGAGGAGTATGAGGACATACGCATCCAAAGGCTCATTCCAAAACTTGGAAAGGAATTAAGAGAAGGTTTTTCACCTTTGGAAGCCTGCCTTTTAAAGGATACCATTAGCCTAACAAAGGGCTGTTATGTGGGTCAAGAAGCCATAGCAAGGGTCTATTACAGAGGAATACTTCCAAGGACTTTGGCACTTTTTGAAGGGGAAGGTTTAACAGAAGGAGAAAAAATAAGAACGGAGGGCAAGGATATAGGGATTATAACCTCCGTAAGTCCAAGGAATGGTTTTGCTCTCGGATACATTCTTAGGGCAAAAGCGGAAGAGAGAAAAGACTTTGAAACCAGTGAAGGCAAAAAAGTAAGAGTTTTAAAACTTTGCGAGTAGGCTAAAGAGTAGAATATTTAAAAATATGCGTTTAACAGAGGAAGAGAAAAGAGCCCTTAAGAAGGCTTTGAAGGTGAGGTTTATCTCTTTGGCTCAAGGTTAAGAGAAGACCTACTTAAAGCCAAAAGACTTTTGGAGTTCTCTGTGAAATGCTATATACCCTACGACCCAAATAAAAGCTATGAGCTTTAGGTTTGAAAAGTTCGTGGAGACCGCTTTGAGCTTTTTCGTATCCCTTTAGAATTTTGCTTGTCCATATGCGTGCATTCTCACATACTTTCACTGGCATACTGTCAATTAGGTAGTATACTCCTTCCATCTGTCGCAAGCATGCGAGTTTTAATATGATTATCCAGGTTATAAATGGGCTTATAACCCTCCCACTGTCTGGTGTTGGTGGAGTTGCTTGGTTTGCCTATATAGGCGGGTTTGTGGTTGGATATTTTCTTGCAAGGAGACTGTATAGGAGAAGATGGTATTAGTGTCGGGGCGATGCCCCAAAGGGCATCCATGCTAAATCTAAGTTACCTGCACCTTGTATTTAGAATGCTCAAAAGTAAGCTTGTATTTGTCTATAGCCTTGCCTCCCACTTCCGCAACAGGATACATGAATTCGTTTAGAGATTCTACGCTGGACATGGAAGGCTTCAGCTGAAAGTCCCTTGCGTAGTTAAAAGCTAACCAGTGAACATCCCATCCACCGAACATAAACTCTCTTATCTGTGCCACTTTAGGATGCTTTAGGTCAAGCTGTTCCTCAAGTATGAGCTTCCTTACGTCCGCAGGGTCTGCAGGTATCCATCTGCCCAGATAAAATTCTGCCCTGCAATGCTGTGCTTTTGTGGCATCACCTTGAACAGAGGATATTCCCTTTGAAAGCTCAGAGGGCAACACCCTTATCCCAAATATTTCCCTTGCTGGTATACCAGAAGCTCTACATAGTGCGACAAACAGAGAGTTTATATCTGTGCACTTTCCGCCAAAATATCCGCTTTCCAGCATACTCTTCACGTCCCCGACACCACAACCCAAAACTTTTGGGTCTCTAAAGGTGTTTTCTACAACCCAGTTATATATCGCCCTTGCTTTTTCTAAATCCGTCTTTGCTCCTTTTGTTATTTTGTCTGCGTATTCTTTAACTATACCATCCGTCTGTATATGTTCCGTTGGCTTGAGATAAAGAGCCACATCCTCTGGTATTTTTCTATTATTAGCAGGTATAGTTTTCCAATCTATCTTATCTCTATTCCAAATTTCTACATGGAAGCTCACCTCTGCAAAGTTTCTTTCTGAGCCACCCTGAAATTCTAAATACAGAATAGGGGTCTTATAGATATTTTCCTCTGTAATAAGAATTCTGGAAGCATTACTCCTTACCTCCACATCAACGAGCTTCTGATAGGAGGTGTTCATAGGAACTGGAATCCATAACCTAACGAGGTCTTTATAGGGTAATTCCGTGGAGTAGCTCAGCTTCAACGCTTTTTTATTTTGTGATGTCTTGCTTAAAACAGTGCCGATGGGCATAGCCATAAGCGTAATTCCACACACTGCTCCCTTAAGAAGCGTTCTTCTATCCATGGTTAACCTC
>JAXSMZ010000010.1:0-44731 GCA_037924335.1 Aquificaceae bacterium | reverse complement strand
GTTTATGGTTATTCCTCTCTCTTTCTCCTCTGGAGCCTTGTCTATCTCCTCGTACCTCAGGCATTTGGCTTTTCCTCCAGGCATAACACCAGCTGCCAATGCGCATGTAATGGCAGACGTAAGCGTTGACTTTCCATGGTCAACGTGCCCAATGGTCCCAACGTTAACGTGCTCCTTCTCTCTTATAAACTTCTCCTTAGCCATCTCTTACCTCCATATATTCCTTTAGGTTTTTGCTCCAGCTATTCGTTCCCCTATTATCTGCTCTGCTATGCTATGGGGAACTTCCTCATAATGAGAAAATTTCATTATAAAGGTTCCTCTTCCCTGTGTCAAGCTCCTTAGCGTTGTGGCATAACCAAACATCTCAGCCAACGGTACATAAGCTCTAACGACAGTTATAACGCCTTTATTCTCCATGCCCATTATCTTTCCTCTCCTTGAGTTCAGGTCACCTATCACATCTCCAACATAATCCTCCGCAGTTTCTACTTCAACTTCCATAATTGGCTCTAGGAGAACAGGATTAGCTTTCTTCGCAGCATCTTTAAAAGCCATGGAACCTGCTATCTTAAAGGCCATCTCGGAGGAGTCTACTTCATGGAAAGAACCATCGTAGAGCTTCACTTTAACATCAACCACTGGATAGTTAGCGATAACTCCATTCTGCAAAGCTTCTCTTATACCCTCTTCAACTGCAGGTATGAACTCTTTCGGTATTATGCCACCCACTATGGCATTCTCAAAGATAAAGCCTTGACCCCTTTCCAAAGGTTCTATCTCTATAATGGCATGTCCGTATTGACCCCTACCACCCGTTTGCCTTATGAACTTACCCTCTCCATGAGCTGTCCTCTTTATTGTTTCTTTGTAAGCTACCTGAGGTTTGCCTACGTTAACCTCTATGTTGTACTCCCTCTTCATTCTATCCACCATGATCTCTAAGTGGAGCTCTCCCATACCATGTATCAACGTCTGTCCAGTTTCTGGGTCTACAGAGACTTTAAAGGTAGGGTCTTCCTTCATATATCTGTTGAGAACTTGAGATAGCTTTTCCTGATCCTTCTTTGTCTTGGGTTCTATGGACATTGATATGACAGGCTCTGGAAATTCGAGTTTTTCAAGCACTATGGGACGTTTTTCATCGCTGAGAGTATCTCCAGTTGCAGCCTCAACACCTACAGCAGCAACTATCTCCCCAGCAGAAACTTCTTGCACATCCTCTCTTGAGTTGGCATGCATAAGGAGCAATCTCCCTATTCTCTCCTTCTTATCTTTTGCTGCATTGTAAACGTACGAACCTGCGGTTACTTTACCAGAGAACACTCTAAAGTAAGTCAATTGCCCAGCGTATGGGTCGCTCATCACCTTGAAAACATAACCGCAGAAAGGCTCATCATCGAAAGGTCTTCTCTCTTCTTCCTCAACTGTTTTTGGGTTTATACCCTTTATAGGCGGTACATCAATGGGTGATGGTAGGTAGTCTATAACGGCATCCAAAAGGGGCTGAACTCCCTTGTTCTTAAAAGCAGAACCGCATAAAACGGGAACAAGAGACCTGTTTATCGTGGCACCTCTTAAAACCCTTTTGAGGTCATGAACGCTTATGTCTTCTCCCTCAAGATACTTCATCATCAGGTCATCGTCCTTCTCTACTATAGTTTCTACCATCTTGGATCGCCACTCCTGAGCCTTATCTAAGTATTCAGGTAGTATGTCCACTATCTCATACTTGGCTCCAAGCGTTTCCTCAAGCCAGATTATGGCCTTCATGTTCATGAGGTCCACAACGCCGGTAAATTTTTCCTCTGCACCTATTGGTATCTGAACGGCCACCGGCTTTATACTCAACCTTTTCTCTATTTCGCCAAAAACTCTGTAAAAATCAGCACCAAGCCTATCGAGTTTGTTTATAAAAGCTATTCTTGGCACACCAAACCTGTCAGCCCATCTCCAGTTGGCTTCTGATTGAGGTTGCACACCTTCTACAGCTGAGAAGATAAACACTATTCCGTCAAGAACTTTCATGGAACGTACCACTTCCACAGAGAAGTCTACGTGGCCTGGTGTATCTATTATGTTTATCTGATAGTCTTTCCAATAGCATGCAGTAGTGGCCGCAGTTATGGTTATGCCTCTTTCCTTTTCTTGAGGCATCCAGTCCATGGTGGCAGCACCTTCATGGACTTCACCTATTTTGTAAGTCTTTCCCGTGTAATAAAGTATCCTCTCTGTTGTGGTTGTCTTTCCAGCGTCTATGTGAGCTACTATGCCTATGTTTCTCAAATTTTCTATGGGCACTGTCCTTGGCATACTCTTTCCTCCTTTACCATCTGAAGTGAGCAAAAACTTTGTTGGCCTCCGCCATCTTATGCGTATCTTCTTTTTTCTTAATGGCGCCGCCTTTGCCTTCTAGAGCATCAAGGAGTTCACTTTTTAGCCTCTCCAGCATGGTATAGCTACCCCTATGCTTCCCTCTAGCTCTTGCGGCCTCAACGATCCATTTTAGGGCTAAGCTTACCTGTCTCCTTGGCGGTACTTCAACGGGAACCTGATACGTGGCACCACCCACTCTCCTTGGCCTTACTTCGTACTCAGGTTTTACCTTGTTGACAACCTGGTGTATGAGTTCTGTAGGGCTCATGTTGGCTTCCTTTGAGGCTTCCTCTAAAGCTCTGTAAACTATGTATTCAGCAACGCTCTTCTTGCCATCTTTCATAACCTTGTTAATGAGCTTGCTTATGATAACATCGCCGTAGATTGGGTCTGGCATTGTTTCTCTTGGCTTTACTGGTCCCTTCCTAGGCATTACTTCTTACCTCCTGTCTGCTTTGGCCTCTTTGCACCGTACTTGGACCTAGACTGTTTTCTGTTTGCTACACCAGCAGTGTCAAGTGTCCCCCTTACTACTTTATACCTAACACCCGGTAGGTCCTTAACCCTACCACCCCTTACAAGAACTATAGAGTGTTCCTGAAGGTTATGACCTTCACCCGGTATGTAAGATGTGACCTCTATACCGTTAGAAAGCCTTACCCTTGCTACCTTTCTCAAGGCAGAGTTGGGCTTCTTTGGGGTTACCGTGTATACCCTCACGCATACTCCTCTCTTTTGTGGGTTTCCCTGTAGAGCTGGAGATTTACTCCTTTTCCTCTTTAACTCTCTACCATACTTCACCAGCTGATTTATAGTAGGCATGGTATCCTCCTTTCAAAACAATCTATTATTATACCATATCCTTTAAAGCCTTTGCCTTTTCTTCAACTGTTTTTACAAGAGAGTATTCTCTAACCCCAGTCCCTGCCGGTATAAGGTTTCCTATGACTACGTTCTCTTTTATACCCCTTAGGTCGTCGACTTTCCCTTCGCAAGATGCATCCGTTAGCACCTTCGGAGTTTCTTGGAAGGACGCTGCAGATATCCAGCTTCTTGCAGTGAGTGCAGCTTTTGAAATGCCAACCAGTATGGGTTCAACCTTAGGCAGTTTTCCTCCTTCCTCTCTTATCCTTTCTATTTCTTGTTCAAGCTCCTCAATATCAACCTCCTCGTTTACTAGAAACCTACTGTCTCCCGGGTCAACAATCCTACGTTTCCTAAGCATCTGCTTTATTATGATCTCAAAATGCTTGTCATTTATGTCCACACCTTGGAGTCTATAAACCATCTGAACTTCTTTTAAAAGAAACTTTTGAAGCTCATCCGTACCCTTTATCTTTAAGATCTCTTCGGGGACAGGTGTTCCATCAGTAAGTGGGCTACCAGCCTGGACTGTATCGCCATTCTTCACCAGCAGATGTTTTCCTTTTGGAACAAAGTATTCCCTCTGGATTCCCGTTTCCTTGTTGTAAACCACAACCTTGAAGCCCCTTCCCTTTATTCTTACTTGACCCTCAATGTCTGCCACTATTGTCTCCGTTATCTTTGCTCCTTTATGCACGTACTGTCCATGGTTTACCAGTATGTACTCATCCTTCTTTATATCGTACTTCTTTGTACCCTCTTTCCCCGAGATTATAACCTCATCGGCATCCTCAAAGACTCTCACTATACCGTCTATTTCGGTGAGAATGGCTGGGTTTTTGGGTCTTCTCGCTTCAAAGAGCTCTTCAACCCTTGGCAGACCCCCAACAATGTCCCTAACCTTTGCCATCTCCTTGGGTATCCTTGCAAGCACATCTCCAGCTTGAACTTGGTAGTCTTTTACCATATAGTATCTATGGGGCACTTCAGTTCCCTCCGACTCCGTACATGTGGGGCATACAAGCCATTCCATTTTGATCTTTTCCGCAGGTATGTTCAGTATGGAGTTTACCGGAAGGTCATACACAAGCTCTGCACCCTTTTCTGTTGTCACCAATATCCTAGGTGTGTGAAGCATGGCGTCCTTAGGTCTTGTAAAGGATACTATGGTTGATGTTTTCCCTGAAAGGGGGTCTCTCTCTTCTTTAACCGTTACATCCTGCACAATATCTCTGAAGTCTACCTTTCCAGCTTCCTCGGCTATTATGTATACGTTGAAGGGGTCCCATTCGGCGATGGTAGTTCCTTCCTTTACATGCTTTCCTTCCTCAACCATTATTGTGGCTGCATACGGAAGAGAGTGTCTTTCTATTGGTCTACCTTCTCTGTCAAGTATCATTATGGCTGCATCCTTTGAAATGTTTATGAACTTTCCTTCTCTGTTCTTTATGAGCCTTATGTTATGGAACTTCACCGTTCCCTCTGTCTCGTTGATGAGTACATTCTGTACCTTTTCAGCTACAGCAGCACCACCTATGTGGAAGGTTCTCATGGTGAGCTGAGTACCTGGCTCACCTATGGATTGAGCTGCTATAATACCGACAGCCTCTCCTTTATCCACTAGCTTTCTCTGAGATAGGTCCCATCCGTAGCACATGGAGCATATACCGAACTTGGACTCGCATGTAAGGGGTGACCTCACCTTTACAGCATCTATACCAGCATGCACTATCTTATCCGCAAGGGCTTCATCCACTATCTGGTTCCTTTTAGCCAGAAGATCTCCCGTGTAAGGGTCAAAAAGATCTTCAGCAAGGGTTCTACCCACTATTCTATCTTTTAGTGGTACCTTTTCCTCCCCACCCTCTACTATAGCCGTCATCTCTATGCCTCTGTGTGTTTTGCAATCTTCTTCTGTTATCATTATGTCCTGAGCCACATCCACTAACCTTCTTGTGAGATATCCGGCAAAGGCTGTTTTCAGAGCTGTATCTGCAAGACCTTTCCTTGCACCGTAGGTTGATATGAAATACTCCAGCACAGAGAGCCCTTCCCTAAAGTTGGATATTATGGGCGTCTCTATGAACTCTCCAGTATGCTTTGCCATAAGCCCCCTCATGGCGGCGAGCTGTCTTATCTGGTCCCTGTTGCCTCTTGCTCCCGAGTTTGCCATCATAAATATCGGGTTGAAGATACCTGGGAAAACTTTACCCTTCTCTTCCCTTTCCCCCTTCTCTATCTCATCAAACATAGCCTTTGAAACCTTGTCAGTTATCTCAGACCAAAGGTCTATTATTCTGTTGTACCTCTCTTTATTGGTCAGAAGGCCCTTCATGTACTGGTCTATGACCTCATCCGCCTGCCTGAAAGCTTCCTCAACTATCTCCTTTTTAACTCTTGGTACCTGAAGATCCTCAACGCATATAGATACGCCAGCCCTGGTTGCTATGCTAAAGCCCAACTCCTTCAAATCGTCGAGGAATTTAGCCGTTCTTTCAACACCGTACCTGTTATAGATATCTGTGATCAGCTTAGAGAGCTTTTTCTTATCCATGGGTTCGTTCAAAAAGCTGTATCCTTCTGGCATTATGCTGTTAAAGAGAACTCTTCCAGGCGTTGTTTCCACCACCTTCCCATCGTCAAGCCTGACACGCACCTTGGCGTGCATATCCACTTTTTGGTTTTCAAGGGCCAAAAGGACATCATCCTTTGTATAAAAGAGTTTTCCTTCACCCTTGCTACCATGAACTTCCTGAGTTAAATAATAAATTCCCAATATAACATCCTGTGATGGCATGGTTATAGGCTTTCCATGCGCAGGAGAAAGTATGTTTTGGGTTGACAACATCAATGTGTAAGCTTCAAGCTGTGCCATGATGCTCAAAGGTACATGAACTGCCATCTGATCACCGTCAAAGTCCGCATTAAAGGGTGGACATACCAAAGGATGGAGCTGTATTGCTTTTCCATCTATGAGCAAAGGCTCAAAGGCTTGTATGGACATCCTGTGAAGCGTTGGGGCTCTGTTTAAAAGTACCGGATGCTGTTTAACAACCTCTTCTAAACATTCCCAGACTTCAGCCGTCTTTTGCTCAACAAGCTTCTTTGCATTCTTTATAGATGTGGCATAACCTTTCTCCTCAAGCCTTCTGTAAACAAAGGGCTTGAAGAGCTCAAGAGCCATTATCCTAGGAAGACCGCATTGGTGCATCTTTAGCTCAGGACCCACAACTATGACAGACCTTCCAGAATAGTCTACCCTTTTACCCAAAAGGTTCTGTCTAAACCTTCCTTGCTTTCCTTTCAGATAGTCTGATAGGGATTTAAGTGCCCTTCCGTTTTGAGAAACGATCCTTCCCCTCTTCCCATTGTCTATAAGGGCACTTACAACCTCTTGGAGCATCCTCTTTTCGTTCCTTATTATTATCTCTGGTGCATCAAGCTCTATAAGCCTTTTTAGCCTGTTGTTCCTGTTTATTATCCTTCTGTAAAGGTCGTTAAGGTCTGATGTGGCAAACCTCCCTCCATCAAGAGCCACCAAGGGCCTTAGCTCAGGTGGAAGGACCGGAAGAACATCAAGGATCATCCACTCTGGTCTGTTCCCGCTTTTGATGAAATCCTCAACGAGTTTAAGAACTTTTAAAGCTCTCCTAACTTTTACCTCGGACATCTCCTTTAGAACCACTGCCCTTATATCTTCTTTTATCTTTTCAAAGACTGGAAGGTCTGGTCTTTTCGTTTTAAACCTCTCGTAGTATTCACGGATGGCTTCCCTTCCAGTAAGGCAGCTTTCTCCACAATCTTCAGGAATAACCTCTCCAGTTTCCATGTTAAGGTAGTACTCTTCGTTTAGAATGCCAAGGATGGCCTGCTCAAATGTCATATTCTTCTGCTTTATATCTATGCCATATAGCTTGAATTTCTCTGCAAGAATTTTTACCATCTTATGGTAGACTTTGCTGTGCTTTTCTTCTATATGCTTCCCAAGGTCTTCAAAGCCAAAGCTGTACGGTTTTATCTCTTCCCTTAGCTTTTTTGCAAAAGTCTCAAGGTCAAGCATGGAAAGAAGCTTCTTTACAATTTCAGCACCCATACCGCCTTCGTACTTATGCTCTAAACTTGTGGCATACTCGCTCATGTACTTATCTTCATCAACCACATGCAGTTTTACAAACTTTGTGGTACCCATATCATCCTTTATGGGTATAGTGTTATCCATCTCTTCAAACTTCCTCTCTTCTTCTTCGTTTATTGGATACTCTATAACAAGGTAAGATTCAAAGTAGACAACCTTTTCTGCATCTCTTGCCGATAACCCCAAAAGAGTTGCTATCTTGGATGGTGAGCTTTTCAAAAACCATATATGGGCAACTGGTGCCGCCAGCTCTATATGACCGAACCTCTTTCTTCTCACGTAAGACCTTGTTACCTCAACACCACATCTGTCGCATATTGTGCCTTCAAACCTCTTACCTCTGTACTTACCACACAAACACTCGTAATCTTTTATGGGACCAAAGATCTTGGCACAGAAAAGTCCATCTTTTTCTGGCTTGTGGGTTCTGTAATTTATAGTCTCTGGCTTTTTAACCTCCCCATAGCTCCAGCTCCTTATTTCTTCTGGTGATGCAAGCATAAGCTTTATCTTTTCAAAGGGAAGAAGTCCCTTTCTCATCTTTCTTCCTCCTCTATTTCAATTTGATCACAGGGCTTTGATTCTCCATTCTCACACTTTACATTTAGCCCCAAAGACTTTAACTCTCTGACAAGCACTCTGAAAGATTCTGGTATGCCCGATACGTACGTGTACTTTCCTTTGACTATAGATTCGTAGACCTTTGTCCTTCCTTCGATGTCATCTGACTTTACTGTAAGCATCTCCTGCAATGTGTAAGCAGAGCCATGAGCTTCCAAAGCCCAAACTTCCATCTCTCCAAGTCTCTGCCCACCAAACTGAGCCCTTCCTCCCAAAGGCTGCTGAGTTACTAAGGAGTAAGGACCTGTACTCCTTGCGTGTATCTTATCATCAACCATGTGTATCAACTTGAGCATATGCATATAGCCTACAGTGACTCGCATATCAAAAGGTTCACCAGTCTTACCATCATAAAGAATTGTTTTCCCATCCTCAGGAAGGGAAGCCAATCTTAGGAGCTCTTTTATGTTTTCCTCGCTTGCACCCTCAAACACTGGTGTAGCCATAGGGATACCCTTTTCTTTGTACTTGGCTATGATGTCCTCGAGCTCTTTATCTCCCAGATCTTTAACAAATTTTTCTATGTAACTGACATTCTCTCCATCCTTTGTATCCCCAATGGAATATATCTTCTTAAGGAAATCGACTAAGGCTTGTCTATCTGCGATCTCCAAGTATAGCTTACCTATTTTCCTCCCAAGCTCTCTTGCAGCCCATCCAAGGTGAGCCTCAAGAACTTGCCCCACGTTCATACGGGATGGAACACCCAATGGGTTGAGAACTATATCAACAGGTGTGCCATCTGGAAGGAAAGGCATATCCTCAACTGGAAGAACTACAGAAATCACACCTTTGTTGCCATGCCTTCCGGCCATTTTATCTCCAACGCCTATCTTCCTCTTCTGGGCTACGTAAACCTTTACTAAAGCAACAACTCCAGGAGGAAGTTCGCTCTTCTTACCTATAGTCTCTTCCTTCTCTCTGTAAACAGCCTCTATTAGTTCCACCTGTGACCTGGTCCTTTCCCTTACCTCATTTATCCTCTGACATAGCTCTTTATCTTCAAAGAGATTTTCAGGCCTTGCTACTATATAATTTAAAAGAGTATCAAAAACCTTTTCGTCCACAAGAGTGCCTGCCTTGTACGTCTTCTTCTTTACAGTTATATCCTTATCTGTTTTTCTCTCAATAACCATATCTTTTATGATCCTATTCCTACCATCTATCAGAAGTTTCTTCCTTTTTTCAAGCTCTGAACGAAGCTCTTCTCTCTCCTGCCTTTCTACATGCTCTACCAAATAGCTCCTTCTCTCTCCAATTTTCCTAGCAAACACCTGCACATTAACGACCACACCTTCGATACCAGGCGGGCATCTCAGAGATGTGTCTTTAACATCCCTTGACTTTTCCCCAAATATAGCCTGAAGAAGCTTCTCCTCTGGTGTGAGCTGCTGCTCTCCCTTGGGTGTAACTTTACCTACTAGTATATCCCCTGGTTTTACATAAGTACCTATCCTTACTATACCGAACTCGTCAAGGTGAGCTAAAACTCTCTCTGGAACACCAGGAACAGACCTGGTTATCTCCTCGTAGCCTATCTTTGTCTCTCTTGCCTCTACCGTAAGCTCCTCAATGTGTATGGAAGTGAACACATCATCCTTGACTAACCTCTCAGATATAACTATGGCATCCTCAAAGTTGTAACCCCTCCAAGGCATGAAGGCTATTAAAACATCCTTTCCCAAGGCTAACTCTCCCCCTTCTGTAGACTGACCATCGGCTATGACATCTCCCTTTCTCACTTCCTGACCCTTGACAACAAGGGGTCTCTCGTTTACGCATGTGTTCTGGTTAGTTCTTCCCATCTTCTTAAGCTCGTAGATGTCTATGCCTACATCGTTTGGGTCATTTATATCCACTTCTTCAGGGTTTACTCTTACTATTATCCCTTTGCTGTCCACCCTTTCCACTATGCCCCCTCTCCTTGCTACCACAACTGCTCCACTATCTTGAGCTACCTTTCTCTCCATACCAGTACCCACAAGGGGCGAGGATGGAAATATGAGTGGAACTGCTTGCCTTTGCATGTTAGAACCCATAAGAGCCCTGTTGGCATCATCGTGTTCAAGGAATGGGATCAAGGATGCAGATACAGAAACCACCTGTCTTGAGGATACATCCATGTAGTTCACCTGCTGAGGTTTAACTATCTGTATGTCGTTTTTATACCTTGCAAAGACTCTGTCTGTTAGAATCCTCCCATACTCGTCTATGGGCGTATACTGAGCTATAACGTAATTCTCTTCTTCGTAAGCAGCCAAATGCTCTATCTCGTCCGTAGCTTTTCCATCTAAAACCTTTCTGTATGGGGTTATAACAAAACCGAACTCGTTGGTCTGTGCGTACACTGTTAAAGATGTAACAAGCCCTATGTTCTGTCCCTCTGGTGTTTCTATTGGACATATCCTTCCGTAGTGAGATGGATGCACGTCCCTTATTTCAAACTTGGCGCTCTCCCTCGTAAGACCACCAGGTCCAAGAGCCGAAAGCCTCCTCTTGTGAGTTAAAGAAGAAAGAGGGTTCGTGTTATCGAGGTACTGAGAGAGAAGGCCACTCTTTAGGAATTCGTAAACGGTACTTGTTAGATACCTAGGGTTTAAAAGGTCCTGGGGTTTTATGTTGGGGTCTTCAGGGTTTGCTACTGTACACCTGTCCCTGAAGAACTTTTCCATACGGGCTATGCCTATACGTGCTTGGTTTTCAAGGATTTCACCTATAGCCCTTACCCTTCTGTTTCCTAAATAAGCTATATCATCCTTCTTTTCTCTGGCATAACGAAGGTCTATAAGGTACTTGACTGTATTTATAAGGTCTATGGGAAGTATGAACCTTGCTATATCTTCTGTACAGCTCTTTACACTTACACTCTCCCTTTTCTTGAAAATCTTCTTCAAAATATCTTCTGTCAGCAGTTCACCCTCTTTATAACCATCAACAGACTCAGCAAGGACAAGGGGAGGAAGGTTTGAAAGCCTTTCCACATCAGCAGGTTTTAAAACTTTGGGCACTCTATGTATCTTTGCATTTATCTTTACCCTCCCAACCTTTGAAAGGTCGTACCTGGTTATATCCTCAAAGTACAATGAGAAGTGTGACCTTGCCCTGCTTACCAAATGCTCTAGCTCCATAACCATAGGCTCAACTGCTCTGAGCTTCTTGTATATGTCAACAAGGGCAATGTCCCTGAGGGTAAACCTAGAAGGTATCTTGACAGTGCTTGTCTTATCTTGCTCTTTTGGAGTCGTTTCTGCTATGAGCGTTTCTATCAGGATCTTTCTGTAAGGGCTTTTGACGGCACTCTCCTTTGGTACCGCTGTTAAAAGCTCTATCTCTATCCTATCATCCTTGAGAAGTCTATCCAGCAACTCTACATCTTCTATATATCTTTCTTCTATAATTTCTTCCTCTTTCCCTTTCCCCTCAAGCCTTGCTTTGTACTTCAAAAGTGCGAAGAGATAGTAGTTGCTTAGGTCCTCTGGAGCATACTCTTCTCCTGTGACCTTATCAAAGAGACTTTTGTTCTGGGAAAAGAGAGACTTCGTTTCTGGATAGAAGTGCCTTAGTATGTCGTAAGCTGTTTCAAGTCCAAAGGCTCTGAAAATGTATGACCCACCTACTCTCTTCTTATCAACCTTTGCAGTTAGAACGTCCGTAGTGCTTGATAGCTCAAACTCGACCCTTGAACCCTTGTCGGGTATTACGCTTGCCTTGTAAAGTATCCTAACTATAGTGCTATCCTTTTGCCTTTCCTCCTTCTCTTCGAAGAAAACACCAGGAGACCTTATCAGCTGGCTAACAACTATCCTCTCACTCCCATTTACTACAAAGGAGCCCATATCAGTCATCATGGGAACTTCGCCAAAGTACACCTTCTTTGGTTCAAAGACCCTTTCCCCTTTCTTTGTCTTTGTTTTAAGCCTTACCATGACCCGAAGGGGGACAGAGTAAGTAAACCCCTTTGTCTTACATTCATCAACCGTATACCTCTCTTTATGGGTAAGCCTTGCTCCACACTTGGGACAGCTAACACCATACCCACCCAAAAAGCTTGTATCGTTGTACGCTTTATAACCGCACTTGTTGCACTCCCATTCACCTACCTCATAACCTAAGTACTCAATGGTTATCTTCTCATCTGGATCCCTGAAGGGGAAGGATGTTCTAAATATGTATTCCAAGCCTTTCACTTCTCTTTCATCTGGAGCTTTCCTAAACTGCAGAAAGTTTTCAAAGGACTCCTTGGGTAAGGAAAGTAGGTGAGGAGGAGGAACCATCTCTGACCTTCTTCCAAAGAACTTTCTTGGCAGGGAAATATTCTTTCTCATGCTTTAACCCTCAAGCATTGCTGATTGAAACAAATAAATATAATCTCTTCCATAAAATATGTCAAGTAAGTAGACCTCCACCCTACCCTCTGTTGGGAGAGGAGCTGGAAAATGTTCTTCACTTTACTTCTACTTCTGCACCAACCTCTTCAAGCTTTTTCTTGATCTTCTCTGCCTCTTCCTTTGATACACCTTCCTTAACAGGTTTTGGAGCAGATTCTACAAGGTCTTTGGCTTCCTTCAGACCAAGTCCAGTTATCTCCCTGACAACCTTTATAACGTTTATCTTGTTAGCTCCTGCGCTCTTTAACACCACGTCAAACTCTGTTTTTTCTTCCACTGCTTGCGCAGAAGGTGCAGCAGTCACAGCTGCAGGAGCAGCCGCTACCATGGTTGCAGATACGCCAAACTTCTCTTCAAGCTTTTTTACAAGCTCGGCAACTTCTAAGAGTGTCATGTTGCCTATAGCTTCGACGATCTCGTCAACGGTAATAGTAGCCATTTATATACCTCCTTTCTAAGATTTTTTCTCCTCTACTGCTTTCAATGTAAGGACAAGCTTTTGCGGCATACCTTTGAGAGCCATCATAAGGCTCATGAGAGGTGCCTGAATAGTTCCCATAAGCTTTGATATAAGAACCTCTGCCGGTGGAAGCTCTGCAAGAGCCTGCACATCTACTGGTTTTAGGAATCTACTTTGTATTAAACCCCCCTTTATCTTTTCAATGGGATTGTCCTTGTTGAGCTCCTTCATATACTCATAAACCTTTTTGGCTACCAGGACAGGGTCTTTGTAAGCAAAAACAAGAGCTGTGGGACCAACAAGAGCATCTCTATGGTCAGACATGGCTGTGTTCATAAAGGCTCTATAAAGCAGCGTGTTCTTCCCTACAAGTACCTCACCATCTATGGCCTTTATATCACCTCTCAACCTTGACATAAAGTTTGCATCCATGCCATCAAAGTTTAAAAAGAGTATAGCTCGGGACTTTTCTATCTTACCCATATAATTTCTGACAACTTCAGACTTCTGTTTCCAACTCTTTTTCTCCATAGTTAACCTCCTTATGCAGCCAGTTCCTGTAGCCTCTTCAAAGTCTGTGGGACATCCACCCTAATACCTGGGCTCATGGTGGTTGAAAGCGTAATTCCTTTCACGTACTGCCCCTTTGCACCAGAAGGTTTTGATTTAACTACAGCATCTATGGCTGTATATATGTTCTCTATGAGTTTCTTTTCGTCAAAGGATATTTTACCAACTGGCATGTGTATATTCCCTGTCTTATCAACCCTAAACTCTACTCTACCCCTTTTGGCCTCTTCCACAGCTTGTCTTATATTGGATGTAACAGTCCCCATCTTAGGATTGGGCATCAGACCCCTAGGACCAAGTATCTTACCAAGCTTGGCAACCTTTGGCATGATCTCGGGTGTAGCTATGACTATATGGTAATCAACCCATTCCTCTTTGAGCACCTTGTTTATGATATCTTCTCCACCTACAAAGTCTGCTCCGGCTTCTTGTGCCAATCTTTGCATTTCTCCTTCAGCAAGAACCAAAACCTTTATTTCTTTCCCAAGCCCATGGGGAAGTATAACGGAGCCTCTGACCATTTGGTCTGCATACTTGGGGTCAACGCCAAGCTTCATGGACAATTCTACAGTCTCGTCAAACTTAGTTCCAGCTTCCTTACATATCTTCTTGAGAAGTCCAATGGCTTCTTCAAGACTGTGATAACTGCTCCTATCAAAAAGCTCTAATGCCTTTCTGTATCTTTTACCTTCTTTCATGGCTCTACTCCTTCCATCCTTCTACTTCTATTCCCATACTTTTTGCAGTTCCTACTATGCTTTTTATAGCCGCATTTATATCAGATGTGTTCATATCTTTTAGCTTCATGCTGGCTATCTGTCTAACCTGCTCAATGGTAACCTTACCAGCCTTTTGTTTCTTTGGGTCTCCAGATCCCTTTTGTAGCTTGGCAAATTTCTTCAGAAGGTACGATGCAGGGGGAGTTTTCATTATAAAAGTAAAGCTCCTGTCCTGATATATGGTGATGACAACTGGGACAACAGTGCCAGGTTCAAAATCCTTACTGGCTGCGTTAAACTGTTTTACAAACTCCATTATGTTCACACCGTGCTGTCCTAAAGCCGGACCAACCGGTGGTGCGGGCGTTGCTTGCTGTGCTGGCAACATAAGCTCAACTGTTGCACTTACCTTTTTAGCCATACATTTCCTCCTAAAGCTTCTCTACCTGTGAAAAATCTAATTCAACAGGAGTTAGCCTTCCAAATATGCTTATAAAGACTACAACTTTCTCTCTCTCTGGGTACACATCCTCCACTGTACCTGTGAAGTTCATAAATGGGCCTTCTATAACTCTTACCTGATCACCCTTTTCAAAGAGCACTCTGACTGGTTTTACACCCTTCTTTACAAAGCTTATGATCCTCTCAACCTCCCTCTCATCAAGGGAGGCCACCCTTCCACCAACAAGAACAGGCTTGTACACATGGGGTGTTTTTTCTATGGCTCTAAGGAGAGAGTCATCCATACGAGCCTTTATGATTAGGTATCCTGGAAACATCTTTGATTCTAATATGATCTTTGCTTCCACCTTATTCTCTTTACAGCTTATCTTCTGTCCAGGCTTTGATATGGGGGGGGCTTCAACGCATACATCTCCCTCAACGCTCTCTACCACTCTTACCTCTCCGTTCTCTATCCTAAAAGTGGTTACGCCCTTCTTCCCTAACACGCTAAGGTCCCTGTTGTTGCCTCTCAAAGAAAGCCTGTACTTCTCTTTCCCTTGTGTTCTTATAACTACCTTCTCTTCAGCTGGCACGACCACCTCTTCCACATGGTCTTGCAAACCTTCAAGTTCAAGAACCTTCAAAAGATTCTCCCTTGCCGTCGCTTCCTTGCCAGCTTCAACTTGAAGGGCATACCACTTAAATTCGCTCATCAACCACCTCTCCAAGAAAGCAAAAAATGTATTATCCTGGTAAAAACCAGGTCAAGCAGCCATAAGTAAAAACCAATAAGCAAAGAAAAAATTATAACACTTATCGTTGCTTTTGTCACCAGTTTCCTATCTGGCCAAGCAACACGATTTATCTCTTGCTTTACCTCTCTTAAGAACCTCTTTATCTTCTCCATATACCTTTCTCCATGCGGGGCACGGAGGACTTGAACCCCCAACCGCGGGATTTGGAGTCCCGCGCTCTACCAATTGAGCTAGTGCCCCTCACTTCACCTCTCTATGTAGTGTGTGCTTTTTACACCATTTGCAGTACTTACGAACCTCCATCCTCTGAGGATGCTTTGCCTTGTTCTTTGTTGTTGAGTAATTCCTTCTCTTGCACTCTGTACAAGCTAAAACTATTATTTCTCTAACAGCAGCCATTCTCTCACCTCTCAGTCTAGTATTTTAGTTACTACACCAGCTCCAACTGTCCTTCCTCCTTCCCTTATGGCAAACCTGAGACCTTCCTCCATCGCTATGGGACTTATAAGCTCCACTTCTATCTCTACGTTGTCCCCTGGCATTACCATCTCCTGCCCCTCGGGTAGCTTCACTACTGTCCCCGTTATGTCCGCCGTCCTAAAGTAAAACTGTGGCCTGTAGTTTATGAAAAAGGGTGTGTGCCTTCCTCCTTCCTCCTTGCTAAGTACATATACTTGTGCCCTAAACTTCTTGTGTGGCTTCACGCTCCCAGGCTTTGCTAATACTTGACCCCTCTCTACATCCTCTTTCCCTACCCCCCTTAAAAGTACTCCTACGTTGTCTCCTGGTAGTGCCTCGTCTAGTATCTTCCTAAACATCTCTATGGATGTGGCTACTGTCTTTGTAGGCTCTTCTTTTATGCCTACTATCTCTACTTCTTCACCTGGCTTTAATACACCCCTCTCTACTCTCCCTGTTACTACTGTCCCACGACCAGATATGGTAAATACGTCCTCTATGGGCATTAAAAAGGGTTTGTCTGCTTCCCTTACTGGTGTCGGTACGTAGTTGTCCATGGCCTCTAATAGACCTACTATCGCCTTGCACCACTTGTCTGGTTTCCCTGCTTCTATCTCCTGAAGCGCTCCTAAGGCTGAGCCTCTTATTATTGGTACTTCATCACCTGGAAATTCATACTTGGATAGGAGCTCTCTCACTTCTAACTCCACTAGGTCCAAAAGCTCTGGGTCGTCTACCATGTCGCACTTGTTCATGAATACTACTATGTATGGAACGTTGACTTGCCTCGCTAAAAGTACGTGCTCCCTTGTCTGAGGCATGGGACCGTCCGCTGCTGATACTACAAGTATGGCTCCGTCCATCTGGGCTGCTCCTGTTATCATGTTCTTTATGTAGTCTGCGTGTCCTGGACAGTCCACATGGGCATAGTGTCTCTTTGGTGTCTCATACTCTACGTGTGTTATGTTTATGGTTATTCCTCTCTCTTTCTCCTCTGGAGCCTTGTCTATCTCCTCGTACCTCAGGCATTTGGCTTTTCCTCCAGGCATAACACCAGCTGCCAATGCGCATGTAATGGCAGATGTAAGCGTTGACTTTCCATGGTCAACGTGCCCAATGGTCCCAACGTTAACGTGCTCCTTCTCTCTTATAAACTTCTCCTTAGCCATCTCTTACCTCCACAAAGCCCAGGACCGGGCTTGAACCGGCGACCTCACCCTTACCAAGGGTGTGCTCTACCCACTGAGCTACCTGGGCTAAAATATGTATTATAACATAAAACTTTTTAATATCCAACGGATGAAAGCCCAGATAGTATCCTTTCCTCCATTTCCCTAAACTCTCTTTCCTCCTTCCCTTTTTCATGGTCATATCCGAGAAGGTGTATAAAACCATGGACAAGGAGTCTTTTTATCTCCTCCTCCAAGGAATGCCCCATATCTTTTGCCTGCCTTTCTGCAGTCTCCACAGATATCACTATCTCACCAAGAAGGTAGGTATCGTTCAACTTCTCACCAAAGGGAAATGAAAGAACGTCTGTAGACCTGTACTTTCCCCTATAAGCACCGTTCAACTCTTTTATGGTTTCATCATCCGTTATGTATACGCTTACTTCCACACGCTCAAGTTCAAGAAGGTCTGCGATGAGATGAGATATGCCTTTAATCCATCTTTTCTTTAGGTTCCACTTCTTCTCTAGGTTTATATGTACTCTGTTCTTCTTTGTATCTTTCGAACTCCTCATAAGCTTTTATTATCCTAGCGACTATAGGATGCCTTACCACATCCTCCTCCGTAAACCATACAAAGCTTATACCATCTATACCTTGGAGTACTTTAAGAGCCTCCACGAGTCCAGAGTGCTCCCTCTTAGGCAAGTCTATCTGTGTTATATCCCCTGTTATCACAACTTTAGAACTGAAACCTATGCGCGTTAGGAACATCTTCATCTGTTCTTTTGTTGAGTTCTGAGCCTCATCAAGAATTATAAAAGCATCGTTGAGGGTTCTACCCCTCATGAAGGCAAGGGGCGCTATCTCTATTATATTTCTCTCCAGCATATAACTGGCTTTGTCGTAATCAACCATATCGTAGAGAGCATCGTAAAGAGGCCTAAGGTACGGGTCCACTTTCTCGGCTATACCTCCAGGAAGAAAGCCAAGCCTTTCTCCAGCTTCTACCGCCGGTCTTGTAAGAATTATCTTGTTCACCTTATTCTCTTTTAGATGTGCAAGGGCCATAGCCATAGCCAAATAAGTCTTTCCAGTGCCTGCAGGTCCTATACCAAAAACTATATCGTTGTTTTTTATAGCATCCACATAGATCTTCTGCGTGTGAGTTTTAGGAAAGATGGCTTTTTTCCTGTGGCTTATAAAGATCACGTTTTCCTTATCCTCAATCTGCATAGTTTCTTTCCTGCCAATGTATTCCTTGGCTTTCTCTCTTACCTCCTGAGCAGTTATGGAATGCACCTTTAGCTCTTTTATAACACCCTTTATAAAGTCGTAAGCCTGTTTTACTCTTTCCTCTTCTCCTTTTATGAGGATCTCCGTACCCTTGGCCACGATCTTTACATCGAAAAGCTGAGAGAAATACTTAAGATTCTCATCGCCACGGCCAACTATTGCATAGAACTTCTCATCAAAGCTGCCTAAATCTACCCTCTCTTCTACTTTCTCAATGCTTGACATTCTACTATTTTTAAATATATTGATAAACAAAATAATTTCAAGTGTCTTATTGGAGGAAAAACTATGGGATACATGTTTAGGACTGTTTTGCTCTTGGGCTTTTTAACAGGGCTTTTCCTTTTTGTCGGACATCTTATTGGCGGTAAAACTGGTATGTCCATAGCCCTTATTCTGGCTGGTGTTATGAACTTCTTAGCTTACTGGTTTTCTGACAAAATAGTGCTTTCTATGTATGGGGCTAAAGAGATAAGCTATGAAGAGTCTCCATGGCTTCATAGGATTGTGGAAGAACTTGCAAACAAAGCTGGCATCCCAAAGCCACCCATATATCTGGTTCCTATGGAACAGCCTAACGCTTTTGCCACTGGAAGAGGGCCAGGTCATGCAGCCGTTGCTGTAACTTCTGGAATACTACACCTTCTAAGCGAGGATGAGCTTAGGGGTGTTTTGGCTCACGAGCTTGGACACATAAAAAACAGAGACGTTTTAGTAGCAACTATGGCAGCAACCATAGCTGGTGCCATATCTTACTTAGTGAACATGTTCCAGTGGATGCTTATCTTTGGTGGTGGCAGGGATGAAGAAGACAGAGGTGGTTGGGGTGGAATGTTGGGAAGCCTCATCCTCATAGTAATAACCCCAATAATAGCCACCATAGTGCAAATGGCCATATCGAGGTCCAGGGAGTACCTTGCAGACGAAACTGGCGCTAAGATTAGCAAAGACCCCTTAGCTCTTGCAAGGGCTCTTGAGAAGATCCACAACTACGTTTACCAGATACCTGCAGAGGTAAATCAGGGGACTGCACACCTTTTCATAGAGAATCCCCTATCTGGAAGTGGCATATGGGAGCTTTTCTCCACGCATCCATCAACGGAGAAGAGGATCGAAAGGCTTAAGAACTTAGCAAGGACTATGGGCATATATGCATGAAGAGGGTGTGCGTTCTGCTTGAGGAGCTCGTAGAAGACGTGGAGTTTCTTTACCCATACATGCGTTTTAGAGAAGAGGGGTATGAGGTGGTCTCCGCATCTCCTCAAATCAAGGAGTATAAAGGGAAGAAGGGGATGGTCTTCAGACCGGATAAAACCATAGGTGAGGTCTTCAGAGAAAACTTCGATTGCCTCTTTATACCGGGTGGATACGCTCCAGACAAGCTAAGAAGATATCCGGAAGTCTTGGATATGGTCAGAAGACACGTGGAAAACGGAAGAATAGTGGCAGCTGTGTGTCATGGACCATGGGTCTTGGTCTCGGCAAAGGTAGTGAAGGGAAGAAAAGTTACAGGCTTTTATGCCATAAAGGATGACATTGAAAACTCTGGTGCCATATACACAGGAAAACCTGTAGAAGAAGATAGAAACCTAATAACTGCTACAGACCCAAGCTCCATGCTCGGAATGATGAAAACTATCCTGGAGAGACTCAGAGCCTGATAATCCTATCTGCTTCACGATAGCCTACTAGCTCAATAATGGCTTTTGCAAACTCCCTTATCTCCTTCTGTGCACCTTCATGGATTCTAAGCCTTATAAAGTTATCTAAGGATATCCTTGGAACAGTCCAGTAAAACCTTGTAAGCATAAACTGAGGAAGTATACCTCTCGCTATCTCTTTTGCTACGTTTCTCTCTATCATTTCCGTATACAACGCTTTGAGCTCCTGCGTATATTTCTTTATCTTCCCCAAAAGTGTTGAGTTAAAAGGCTCCTCTATGGGTTCGTCTTCAGAAGCCTGTCTGTTTTTCTTGGCTTGCCTTCTAAGATACTCAGGTATGTAAAAGCTAGGCTCATAGCTCACATATCTCCTACTCACCTCGTTGTAAGAACCAAACCTGTGCCTGAACCACTGTCTTGCTACAAAGAGTGGGCATTCAACTACAAAAGTGTAGTAGTCCATCTCTGTACCAAGCTCCAGCTTATCCACAAGACCTACCCAACCAGAAGAGGTTTTTAGGCTTTGAAAGAGAAAAGCTCTGTCCATAGAGTAGTTTCCTGTTGGTTCTCCACTTACAGCGCTCCAAACAGCTGGAAGCTTTTCTTTGATAAACTCCTTTATTTCCCTTCCTATGCTGTCTATAGCATTTATGAGATTTCTTAAGTTTAGCCACAGATAACCCCCAGAGTAATAAGCCTGAAAGGTTGGATTGTTCAAGCTTTCTATAAGGTTTAACCACTCTCCTTTGCTTGCCCTGTAGGCAATAACTACATGTTCAAAAGGTGATGCATGTCTGTTATCAAAGAGATATTTGATGAGCTTTTTATCCCTTTCCACATCAACCTTATCGTCTATGGCAAAGGAAACCCTCGCACACCTTACTATCCTTTGGTCTGAACCCATAATGTATATGTCCATGGAGTTATAATAAAACAAAATGCCCAACTATGTTCTCCTTCTTTCCTTCGTTGGTACGAACTTTCATGGTTGGCAGATACAGCCTAACCTAAGGACTGTACAGGGCACTGTAAAGGAAGCCTTGGAACGAATATTGGGAGAAGAGATAAAGTTGATAGGTTGCTGTAGAACAGACGCTGGAGTTCATGCAAAAGAGTACATAGCAAACTTTCAATCTCAAAGGCTCTTTGAAGATGAAAGGATTCTGATGGCTCTTAACTCTATGCTCCCTGAAGATATAGGAATAAAGAAGGTATGGAAGCAAGAAAACTTCAATGCAAGGTACTCTGTAGAGGGTAAAGTTTACACTTACAGAGTTTTTAACTCTCACTCAAGGAATGCTTTCATAGAACCCTTTGTTTGGAGGATAGCTTATAAGCTTGACTTCATTAAAATGAAGGAAGCTAGTAAGCTTTTCTTGGGTAAGAGAGACTTCTGGGCTTTTGCCAAAGAAGATGAGGATAAAAGCACCACTGTGGAAATACAGGATATAAACATTTCCAAAGATGAGGAGCTTATAGAGATAAGCATAAGAGCTAGGAACTTCCTAAGGCATATGGTAAGAAGGATAGTGGGATGTCTTGTTTATTTTAGTCTTGGAAAGATAAGCATAGATGATATAAACATGTACCTTTCTAGAAAGGAGCGTTGCCCTTTCACCGCAAAGGCAAAAGGGCTAACCCTGGAAAAGGTTCTGCTTTGATCATGGACATCTGTTTGCATCAAGCTGTGGTGTATCTATAATATCCAGGAAGGCCTCAAAAGGACCCATGTTTCTCATAGCTACGCCCTTTGGTCCCTCAAACTTAAGCCTTCCAAACATCATGGCCTTCATAGGTCCGTACTCCTTCCTACCCATCTCAAGCCATCTATTTGTTTCAGCGTACATGAGAAAATCATCCTTACCCCTCTTATCTTTCATAGCACCGCCGTAAACACACTTAGCTTTTCCACCCTCGTTCTTTACAATGAGTTCTATTATCTTACTGCTCCCACAATCTTCCCTGTAAAGGAATATCTTTCTCTCTGGAACAGCTATCCAACTCTCACTTTTGCCAAGCCCATCAACGAGTGTTGAGGTGTTATTCCAAGCATTGCATAAAGCCTTTGCATACTCATCTCCCATAAACACTTCTGCAGAAAAAGAGCTTGCCGCAAATACGAAAAGGCTAAGCACTGTTCTTCTCATCTTCATACCTCCTTTTTGTTAAAAAAATTTACTCTAAGCACAGAGTGAATGCTATAAAACCTTCTTATGCTTTGATAAAACATATAAATATTGAAATATTCTTATACGATGCTATAGATATATCTCTTGCACTAGCTCACCCTCATAGGATAACCTATCAAGTATCGCTTTACCACGCATAGAGTTGATAGGTATTTCTATACTCTCTGCACCTTTCTTAACCAATATATGGTCCTCCTTTAACTCTACACTATCGGGTGCTTCCTTTGTGCCGTATATGTATATGTTTTTATACCTTAGCTCTTCTTTTGGATAAACTTTTTCCATTCCATTTACCTCCTCATAAATAAAGAGTTTTCAATTTTCTATGCTTTCAATGATTCTCATCAACAATGTTCCAAATTGACAATCTTCTAAACTGGTCTACAATTATTAACTATGAGAAAGACATTAGCCTATATCTTAGGTTTAGCTCTGATAGGTGGTTTGGTGCTCTTTGCCTTCATACATGAAAAGGAGGATAAAGCTGGATACAGTGTTAAGTCTGACTCGGGTCAAACGCTCCCAAATTTTACCTTCACCGGGTTGGATGGGAAGGTATATCAACTTTCTGACTTTACCGGTAAAGTAGTCCTTCTGAACTTTTGGGCTAGCTGGTGTCCTCCTTGCAGAGAAGAAATGCCAATCTTTAAGAGAGTGTATGAAGATTGTAAAGACAAGAACTTTGTTATACTGGCAGTGAGCATGGATACCAACGCCGAAGCAAGGGACAGATACCTTAAAGAACTAAAGCCTAATTTCCTTGTGCTCGAAGGAAATGACCAGGTAAAGCTAATTGGGCTTCCCACATCTTACTTAATTGATAAAGATGGCAGGATTTACAAAATGCATTTGGGTGTTTATAGCAACTTGAAGGAGGATCTGAAAGAACTTTTGGGTACCAAGTGCTAAAACCATAGAGGGTTAAGAATGCTTGATGTTTCTTTTCTATTGGCTTTTACTGGAGGTTTGTTAGCCTTTCTTTCTCCATGCGTGCTCCCAATAATACCCGGCTATCTGTCCTACATATCAGGCATAGGGGCACAGGAGATGAAAGAGGAGGGAAAAGGCTTCAGTTTGAGGTTAGTCACTGCCTCTGTCCTCTTTGTGTTGGGTTTCTCCCTTGTTTTTACCATGCTTGGTGCAACTGCAAGCGCCATAGGCCAAGTTCTGAGAGATTATCAGGCAACAATAGCCAAAGTGGGAGGAGCCATTGTTGTCTTCTTTGGCCTTCATTTTGCTGGAGTTTTCCTTAGAAAAAACTTCACAAGAGAGGTTTTGAGCTTTGGTTCCCTTTTAACATCCTTATACCTCTTGGGTGTTATAAAACAGAAACTCTTTTACGACTTGGCTGGTATGCTCTTGATGGTTATATCCCTTTACCTTCTTGGATTTCATGAAATGCTTTACAGGCAAACCAGGAAGGAGGCAAAGAGCAATCTTACTATATTGGGAGCTTTCATTGTGGGTGTTTTATTTGCTTTTGGCTGGAGCCCTTGCATAGGACCAATTTTGGGTTCTATACTCCTATATGCTTCCCAGCAGGAAACTCTGTTAAGGGGGGCTATGCTTCTTTTTGCTTTTTCTATGGGGCTTGGCCTTCCTTTCATACTGGCGGGTGCGCTTTTGTCTGCATTCCTTAGGTTTATAAAGGGTTTCGGCAAGTTTTTTGGCATAGTTGAGTTTATAGGCGGTGTGCTTCTTGTGATCCTTGGTATTCTCCTGATAACTGGCAATCTCAGTGAGATCTCTGCCTTACTTGGTATGTAAAGGATGTTAGTTTTGGTAGATTACGGTATGGGAAATATAAAAAGTGTGTCAAAGGCCCTTGAGAAGGTAGGTTTCAATGTGACGGTAACTTCTCAGCCAGATTTTATGAACAAGGCTGAAGCTTTAGCTTTGCCTGGGGTTGGAGCTTTCAAAGATGCTGTCATGAACCTTAAAAGACTCGGTCTTTATGTTCCCATAGTCAGGTACATAGAAAGCGGGAAACCCTTTTTGGGCATATGCCTTGGCCTTCAGCTTTTGTTTGAGAGGAGCTATGAGTTCGGCGAAGAGAAAGGTTTTGGTGTGTTTGAGGGGGATGTGGTTTTGCTTCCCCAAAAAGTCAAAGTTCCCCATATAGGATGGAACCAAGTATGGAAAAAGAAAGGATCAAAGCTTTTCGATGGCATAAACGATGGAGATTACTTCTACTTTGTACATTCCTACCATGTCCTTCCAAGGAAGAAGGATGTGATAGCCACAACAACGGACTATGGAATAGACTTTGTATCTTCAGTAGAGTATGAAAATATCTTTGCTGTACAGTTTCATCCAGAAAAGAGTCAAAAGGTTGGGCTAAGGCTTTTGGAAAACTTCAAGAAGGTGGTCTATGGCTAAGCTGTGCGTTGCCTTAGACACAGATTATAGGAATGCCATAGACCTTGTGAAAGCCCTCTTGGGATATCCCGTCATTTTCAAGGTAGGTTATAAGTTGTTCATACCGTACGGGAGAAGTGTAACGGAATTCATAAAGGAAAGAAACTTTGAGCTTTTCCTTGACCTGAAGCTAAACGATATACCAAACACTGTCAGAAATGGTGTGACCGCAGCGGAGGAGCTCTCTGCCGATTACCTTACCGTACACATTCTCTCCGGAAGGGAAGCACTGAGGGAAAGCCTTAAAGTCAAGAGCAGGGCAAAGCTCCTGGGAGTTACGCTGCTTACAAGCCTTGACCAGAGCTTTCTGGAGGAGGTAGGCATAATGTCCTCTGTTCAAGACACAGTACTCAAGCTTGCGAGCATGGGCATAGAAGAGGGTCTTGACGGAATAGTCTGCTCTGGGTACGAGGTGAAGCTTTTAAAGGATAAGATAAAAAGAGACTTTATAGCAGTTGTCCCAGGCATAAAGTTTAACCAAGATAGAGACCACAAAAGGGGAATTGGCTTTTTTGATGCTGTAAAACTTGGTGCGGACATGGTGGTGGTTGGGAGGGCTATCCTTCAGGCGGATGATCCTGTAAAGAAAGTTGAAGAATTACTTGTAAACCTTGACTTATAACAATCTTCACATTATCTTATAAAGTCTCAACGTATGGAGGAGAACATGCAAAGGTTTATGCTAAAGTCTAAGGTACACAGGGTAAGGATAACGAAAAAGGATGTAAACTACGAAGGTAGCCTTTCCTTGGACACTCTGCTCATGGAGGCTGCCAAGCTTATACCCTTTGAAAGGATAGAGGTTTACAACGTAAACAACGGTGCACGCTTTTCTACGTACGTTATACCAGCCAGACCCGGTTCTGGTGAAGTGAAGCTAAACGGAGCTGCTGCGAGGCTTGGGGAGGTCGGGGATATTCTAATAGTTGCTTCTTATACAGTCTTAGATGAGAGAGAACTCATAGATTTCAGACCTTACTTGGTTTATGTAGACGATGATAACCGTATAACGGAGATAAAAAGGGATATGCCAATGGAACACCTTGTGAAAGGCTTATGATGGGTAAAGTATTAAAAATATTCAGGAAAGAAGGTGGGCTCTTGAAGGCTCTCGGGCTTTGGGATTGGTACAAGGCACTCCATCCAAAGGAGCAGAAAACAGTAAAGTACTACTTTTCTTTGAGATGTATAAAAAGTCTTAAGTTTCCTTACAAACCGAAGGATTTAGAGAGAGGAGACGTGCTCACGCAGTATACGAAGAAGACCTTTTTGGGTATGCTTGCACAGACAGCCCTTTTGGAAAAAGCCTTAGAAGATGCTGAATGGCTTTACTTAGAAGCTCTAAATATGGATGGAGAAGCTTTGGAAGATCATATGATACTAAACGACCTTGTGATACTAGCTCAAAAGCAAAAAGATTATGAAAAGATGGAGAGGTATTCAAAGGCTGACGTGGATCTCTTTCCAGAGTATGAGGAGAAGCTAAGAAGATCGAACAAGGGAGTCATTCCAGCTTTAAACTCCTTTGACGTATACATTTATATCCTTGAGAAGAAGGGTGAGGTAGAAAGGGCATGGGGCATTTTATCTTATATGGAAGAGAGAGGAATACCCTTTTATGAAGAGACAAAGAAAAGGATTGGGGAAAAGCTCTCCGTTACTTAGAAAAATTATAACGCTCCAAAGACAGAAGGATCTTATACCCGAAGGGAAAGCTCTTCTGGTCGCTTTTTCTGGCGGTGTAGATTCTGTTGCCCTTTCCCTTGCTATGATAGAGCTTAAGGACTTTTTAAAGCTTAAAAGGATCGCGCTAGCACACATAAACCATGGCATAAGGGGTGATGAATCCAAAAGGGATGAAGAGTTTGCCAAAAAGTTTGGGGACAGTAAAGGTTTAGAAGTCTTTGTGGAAAAAGCGGATGTGAAAAAGATAGCAAAGGAAAAAGGAGAAAACTTAGAAGCCATTGCAAGGGAAGTAAGGTACAAGCTCTTAAGGGATATAAAAGAAAGGGAGGGTTTTGACCTAATAGCCACTGCCCATCATCTAAACGACCTTCTTGAAACTGTTCTCCTTTGGCTTGTAAGGGGGAGTGGATTGGAAGGTCTCACTGGCTTTAACGAAAAGATGAATGACCTTATAAGACCGCTCTATACATCAACGAGGGAGGATATAGTTGAGTTTGTGAGGTCAAGGAATGAGTCTTGGGTTGAAGACTCCACTAACTACGACCTTCTGTATGCAAGAAACAGGATAAGGCATAATGTCGTACCCGAGCTAAAAAAGATAAACCCAAGGCTTGAAGAGTCTGTGCTTCGTCTTGTTAGCCTTCTCAGAGACGAAGAAGACTTTCTCAAGAAAGAGATGCAGAGAGCAATGGGCAGATGCATAAAGGAAGATAAAGCGGACAGAAAAGAACTCAAAGCCTTACACCCAGCTATACAGAGAAAGCTTCTCTCAGAATGGCTGGGAATAAAAAACATGAAAAAAGTTGAACAGATTATGAGAATCCAAAGGTACGGAGGAAGTGCGTCCTTAGGGGGAGGTATCCTTTTGGAAGCTAAAGGAAACTATTTGTACTTGAAAAGGAAGTAGGCTTGATTATGTTTATCTATATTAGGAGGTTTTTGGATGCAGTGGTTTAAGAACATCTTTTTTTGGATTCTCATACTTGGATTTATGATCTTAGCTTTCAATCTCTTTGAGGGAAATAGAGAGAGTGCCGTAAAGACACCGGTAAACACTGTGCTTGAGCTTGCAGACGAAGGAAAACTCAAAGAGGTTAAAGTCAAAGACAACCTTATAGTTGGAGTTACAACAGATGGGCAAAGGATAGAAACGGGTATACCACCAGGTTCGGATGTGGTGGGAAAGCTCATGGACAAGGGTGTAAAGGTTGATGTCTCTGTACCAGAACATAACGGATGGCTTGTGAGCTTTTTAATCTCCTGGCTTCCCATTCTTCTCTTCATAGGAATATGGATATACATGATGAGACAGGTTAGCGGTGGAGGAAACCCAGGCTCGAGAGCCTTTACTTTTGGTAAAAGCAGGGCAAAGGTATACATAGATGAAAAGCCAAAGGTAACTCTTGACCATGTGGCAGGTATGGAGGAAGTAAAGGAAGAAGTAAAAGAGATCATAGATTATCTCAAAGACCCAGTAAAATTCCAAAAGTTGGGTGGTAGACCCCCAAAAGGTGTTCTGTTTTACGGTGAACCGGGTGTTGGTAAGACGCTTCTCGCAAGAGCCATAGCGGGTGAAGCCCACGTACCCTTTATATCTGTCTCTGGGTCAGATTTTGTTGAGATGTTTGTAGGAGTTGGTGCAGCAAGAGTGAGAGACCTTTTTGATACAGCTAAAAAACATGCACCGTGCATCATATTCGTAGATGAGATAGATGCCGTTGGAAGGTCAAGGGGAGCTGTAAACCTTGGCGGTGGACATGACGAAAGAGAACAAACTCTAAACCAACTCCTTGTTGAAATGGACGGTTTTGACCCATCAGAGGGAATAATAGTAATAGCTGCCACAAACAGGCCAGACATCCTTGACCCAGCCCTTCTGAGACCTGGTAGGTTTGACAGGCAGATATTCATACCAAGGCCAGATGTAAGAGGTAGGTATGAGATACTAAAGGTACATGCAAAGGATAAAAAACTCTCCCCAAACGTAGACTTGGAGATAGTTGCAAGAGCAACGCCTGGCTTTACTGGAGCAGACCTTGAAAACGTGCTAAACGAAGCGGCCCTTCTGGCAGCAAGAAAGGGTAAAGATGCCATAGAGATGGAAGACATAGAAGAGGCTATAGACAGGGTTACCATGGGACTTGAAAGAAAGGGTATGGTCATATCCCCTAAGGAGAAGGAAAAGATAGCTTACCATGAAGCAGGCCATGCTTTGATGAGCTTGATGGTTCCTGGCTCAGATGCTCTTCACAAGGTCTCCATAATACCAAGAGGTATGGCTCTCGGTGTTACTCAACAGCTTCCTATAGATGACAAACATATGTACGATAAGCAAGACCTAATGGGAAGGATACTTGTCCTAATGGGTGGTCGTGCCGCAGAAGAGGTTTTCTATGGGAAGGATGGCATAACTACTGGTGCTGAGAATGACCTTCAAAGGGCCACAGAGCTATCCTACAGGATGGTTTCTATGTGGGGTATGAGCGATAGGGTTGGACCTTTAGCAGTTAGAAAGGTTGCCAATCCGTTCCTTGGTGGTATAAGCACGTCCGTTGACATAAGCGAGGAGCTTAGGAAGGAGATAGATGAAGAAGTGAAGCAGATACTCGCATGGTCTTACGAAGAGACAAGAAAAACTATCGAAACATACCAAGAACCACTGAAAGCTGTCGTAAAGAAACTTCTTGAGAAAGAGACCATTTCCTGCGAGGAGTTTGTGGAGATACTGAAACTTTACGACGTGGATATAAAGAACGAATGCAAGAAGGATGAAAGCTTAAAGAAGGAAGAGGAAAAGAAAGTTAACGTATGAAAAACTCTTTTGGAGGTATCAAATGGGTATGACCATAACAGAAAAGATACTTGCTGAGCATGCTGGAAAGAAGGAAGTTCATCCGGGAGAGCTAATAACTGCAAAAGTAGACCTTGCCATGGCAAACGATGTAACAGCACCTTTAGCCATCAAAACTCTCGAGAAGTATGGAATAGACACAGTTTTTGACTCAGAACGTATAGCCCTTGTACTGTCCCATTTTGTTCCAGCTAAGGACATAAAATCAGCGGAGCAGGCAAAGATAGTAAGGTCCTTCGCAAGAAAGCATAGCATCAGATGGCTTTTTCAGGAAGGTGAAGGGATAGAGCATACTATACTGCCGGAACAAGGCATAGTGGTACCAGGTGACCTTGTAGTAGGAGCAGACTCACACACATGCACCTATGGTGGTATAGGTGCCTTTGCTACGGGTGTAGGTTCCACAGACTTGGCCTATGCCATGGCAACTGGTGAGGTATGGCTCAGAGTTCCAGAATCAATGAAGTTTATCTTTTATGGAAAGCCAAAAGCATGGGTTATGGGGAAGGATCTCATCCTTTATACCATCGGAAAGATAGGAGTAGATGGAGCTCTTTACCGAGCTATGGAGTTTGAAGGTGAAACAATAAAAAACATCTCCATAGAGCAAAGGTTGACCATAGCCAACATGGCCATAGAGGCTGGTGCAAAAAGTGGGATAATTCCGCCGGATGAGAAGACCGTAGATTATGTATCCAAAAGAGCCAAAAGACCGTGGAAGGTCTACAAGAGCGATAAAGATGCAAGCTATGTAGAAGTTTACGAGTGGAATGCGGAAGATATAGAGCCGTTGGTAGCATGGCCCTATCTACCCTCTAACATACATCCAGTGAGCGAGTCAACGCATATAACTATAGACCAAGCCTTCATAGGTTCTTGCACCAATGGAAGAATAGAGGACTTGAGAATTGCAGCAGGTATACTAAAGGGTAAAAAAGTGCATCCTTATGTAAGGTGCATAGTCATACCAGCTTCCAAGGAGGTCTACCATAGAGCCTTGCATGAGGGGTTAATAGACGTTTTTATTGAATCTGGGTGTGTTGTGTCTGTTTCAACATGCGGTCCTTGCCTTGGTGGACATATGGGAATACTTGCAGAGGGTGAAAGATGCATATCAACCTCTAACAGAAACTTTCCGGGTAGGATGGGACATCCTAAGAGCGAAGCATACCTTGCAAACCCTGCTGTAGTAGCGGCGAGTGCCTTGCTGGGAAGGATAGCACATCCAGAGGAAGTGGTAAAAATAGAAGAAGTTGAAATTTTTACTTGAGGCTGACCTTGAAAAGCTGGCCAAGTGGCTTAGGTTTCTTGGGCAAGATGCAGAACTTTTGAAGGGACACATAAACAAAAGGGATGTATTGAAGTATCCAAACAGGGTGTTTGTAACAACCTCAAGGAAGTGGGAAAAACATTTAAAAGCATGGGGTGTAGACCACTTTTTAATACCCAAGGATGATTGGGAAGTCCAGCTATGTTTGCTCTTAAAACACTTCAGTATAGAGCCAAAGCTCAAACTAAACAGATGTCCCTATTGCAATTGGCAGCTGGAGTCCATAGATAAGGAAAAAATAAAAGACAGAATACCATCTATAGTTTACGAGTTTGCAGATGACTTTACAGTATGTCCAAAGTGTGATGCCATCTTTTGGAAAGGAACACACTTTCCAAAGATGAGAAAGATGTTAAAGGATGTGCTTAAGAGATGTTGAAGAATTTTCAAGCTTGTATATATTTAATACTGTTGAGGGGTCTTTTGACCCCTTGTAGGGGGCGAACGGATTCGACGGGGACGGTAGGCAAAGGATGGCAAGCAGGGTGGCAACCTGAACAGCCAAACCAAACACTTCCCGAAGCACAGTTCGCTCTCGCTGCTTAATTCTTAGCAGCGGCTCGCCTATGGCTTCGCCTTTGGGCTGTGGGATGGGCTCATAGACAAAGGCTATGAGAAGCAAGCTCGTGGGGTGGCTTGTTCTCGAGACATAACCCCAACTGCCTTTGGGAGTTTGGGAGTAGGACTTCCAGAGGCACGTATCAAAACTACTCCCTAAGCTTGTAGAGGTCCTTTTGTCCGGGCTGTTTCCGGACGGCGGTTCGATTCCGCCCGCCTCCACCAAAATTAAGGTACTTGAACTTTTTTTAGGATTTCCTTTATTATAGCCTTTGGGTTTGTATGGTCCTTAGTTATTATCCTATGGGGGAGTGTCAATGGAGCAAGCTCTATCACATCATCTGGAACTACAAAGTCTCTACCCTTAGTGTAGGCAAGTGCCTTTGCACAGCTTATTAAATGTATGGCTCCCCTTGTTGAAACGCCCAATATCACATCTGGATGATTCCTTACCTGATTTACTATCTCTATAACAAAATTACCAACATCTGGAGAAACATAGAATCTCTTTATCTGCTGGATAGTGCTTACTATATCCTGCACCTTTGTAACAGTGTTTAATCTTTCGATCCTTTCAAAAGGGTTTTCTCCCCTTATGACCTGCACTTCTGTCTGTTGGTCTGGATAACCTATGGAAAGCCTCATGCTGAACCTATCGAGCTGAGACTCTGGGAGAGGATAGGTTCCATACTGCTCTACTGGATTCTGGGTTGCTATTACAAAAAAGGGATAAGGAAGATCGTAGGTTATACCATCAACGCTAACCTTTCCTTCTGCCATAGCTTCGAGGAGAGCACTCTGAGTTTTAGGCGTTGCCCTGTTTATCTCATCTGCTAGAACTATGTTGTGGAATATGGGACCCTGTCTGAAGACAAAGGATTTCTTTGATTGGTCATAGATGCTTACCCCTACTATATCTGATGGTAAAAGGTCGCTTGTAAACTGTATTCTCCCAAAGGAAAGACCCAACACCTTTGAAAGGGCAAGAGCAAGAGTAGTCTTTCCAACGCCAGGTACATCTTCAAGCATAAGATGACCGCCAGACAAAAAGCATACAAGAGAGTAGGTTATTACCTCATCCTTTCCCTTTAAAACAGAGCCTACCTCTGATACTATGCTGTTTATATACATACTTCTCAATCTCAATTATAACCGCATGCTATAATTTTAAACATGCGTATAGAGGAAAAAAATGTTGTTCCGAGGGTTAAAGAACTTGTAGAACCCATCGTTAAAGGTATGGGTTTTAAACTCTTCGACGTAGAGTTCAAGCCTGAAAAAGGATGGGTCCTAAGGATCATCTTGGATAAGGAGGGTGGTATAACCATATATGATTGTGAGGAAGTGAGCAAGAGAGTGAGCGCTCTACTTGATGTTGAGGATATTATACCCACATCGTACGTCCTTGAGGTTTCTTCGCCAGGACTCACAAGGGAGCTAACAAAGCCAGAGCATTACGAGTTCTTCAAAGGTAGGCTAATAAAAGCTGTACTAAAAGAACCTTTGGGTGGGAAAAGGGAGGTCAGAGGCTATATAGAGGATGCTAAGGAAGGGATCGTTAAGCTTAGAGAAAAGGATAGCAACGAATTTCTTTACATTCCCATCTCCTCGATAGCAAGGGCTAACTTGGAGATAGAAAAATGGTAAGAAATCTAAAAAAGCTCATAGAACAGGTTGCAAAAGAAAAAGACCTTCCCGAATGGATAGTAGAAAACGCTCTTAAAAACTCCATAGCCCTTGCTGTAAAAAAGGAGAGAAAGCTGAAGGAAAACATACAGATTGACCTTTTGGATGAAGGGATAAAGGTTTATGTATTGAAAAAGGGTGACACAGAAACGACTAAGGTTCCATTGGATATATCAACGGAGGACATGAACAGGATAGCCGCTTACGCTGCTAAGGAGGAGTTTTTAAAAGAGTTAGAAAGGGCTGAAGAAGAGAAGGGTTATCTTGAGCTGGCAGAGCATGAGGGTGAGGTAGTAGTGGGTATAGTTAGAAAGGTGCTCGAAGATGGGGACATTGTCTTAGATTTAGGAAAGGTAACGGGTGTTCTTCCCAAGAGGGAACAGATAAAAAAGGAGACTTACAGGCAGGGCGATAGGGTAAGAGCTCTTCTGCTTGAGGTTAAAAAGTTCAGGGGCAGGTACGAGATAATACTCTCCAGAACACATCCCAAGTTTTTAAGGAAGCTTCTTGAAACCGAAGTTCCAGAGATCAAAAGCGGTGATATTGAGATAAAGGCAATAGTTAGAGAGCCTGGAGAGAGGGCAAAGGTGCTCGTTTATGCCAGAGATATGAAAATGGACCCTGTAGGTGTAGTTGTGGGAATAAAAGGGTCACGCATAATCTCTATATCGGAAGAACTCTCCGGCGAAAAGATAGATGTAATACGATGGACCGATGACATAGAAGAGCTAATAAAGAGGAGTCTTTCTCCTGCAGTGGTCAAGCAGATAAGGCTGATACCAAAAGAGAAGAGGGCTGAAGTTGCCGTTCCAAAAGAAAAGCTGTCCGTTGCAATAGGAAAGCATGGCGTGAACGTTAAACTTGCAAATAGATTAACTGGATGGTACATAGACCTTATGTCTGAGGAAGACTTTCAGAAGCTGACTACTCTGAAATGAGCTCTCTTTTTAAACTTTCCATAAACAAGATGGTTTACGGTGGTTATTCCCTTGCTGAGCGTAGGGGCAAGAAGTTCCTTGTACGTTATGCAATACCTGGGGAGATAGTTCTTGCCGAAGTTATAAACGAAAAAAAAGACTACGTGGAGGCAGTAACAAGGGAGGTATCGGTAAGATCACCTTTCAGGAAGGACCCACCGTGCAAGTATTATTACTACTGCGGTGGATGTCAGCTTCAGCATATTGAGTACGAAAAGCAGGTAAAGTTAAAGGAGGATATTCTGCTTGAAAGCCTAAGTCGCATAGGAAAATTGGAAATAGAAAGACTTGATGATAGCATCAGGTCAAAGGAAGAACTGAATTACAGAATAAAGGTTCAGTTTAAAGTAGAGGGAGATAATTTTGGATTCTTTGCATGGGGGACAAAAAACCTTATAAGTATAAACGAATGCCCCATTTCGCACCCTGCTATAAATCAAACCATACCCGCTTTGAAAGAACTTTGCAAGAAGATGCACGACCTTCAAGAAATACATGTTTTTTACTCACCGAGTGAAGATGAGATTCTCTTAAAGCTGATAACGGCAACATTCTTTGATAAGGATAAGCTAAGGAGTCTAAAGCAGTTCCTTCTTCCCAGCAGAGTTGTAGGAATTGGCAATTATTCAAAGTTAGGAGATAAGCTCATTGAGAGGTATCACATAGGTAGAAACTTTACCTATGTGCAGGTTGGTAAGTACAAGTATAGAGTGAGCAACGATTCTTTCTTCCAAGTTAATCACACGCTTTGGGAAGAGTTTATAAAGAGTGTTGTGAAGGAAAGCTATGGAAGAGTCCTTGAGCTTTACTGTGGTGCTGGTTTTTTTAGCATACCCCTTTCGGAAAATTCAAGCTTTGTTTTGGCTTCTGATACAAACCCCTCAGCGATAAAGGATGCAGACTACAGTGCCAAGATAAACGGAAGGCACAACGTAGTGTTCAGTCATGAAAGTGCTTACCGAGCTCTGAAGAATCATGCTGGAGAGATAATAGACCTTCTTTTGCTTGACCCACCAAGGACTGGAATAACTACCGATGAGATAAGGTTGATACTCCAAAACAAACCTAAAAGGATCCTTTATGTTTCTTGTAACCCTGCTACTGCGGCAAGGGACATAAAAGCTTTAGTTAGTGGGTCTTATTGTCTCAAAAGCGTCAAACTTATTGATAACTTCCCCCAGACCTATCACATAGAAAGCATATCAGAGCTGGAGGCGACATAAATCACTGAACTTTTAGGAACTTACACACATATCATGTTTTCTCTTGATTCTTGAGAGTTTAAAAGTTTGACAGGGGAAAATCCAGGGTTTAAGCTTTTAACTCCAAAAAGAGGAGGAACGGCCATGTATGTTATAAAGAGAAACCTCAGCAGGGAGCAGATGGACATATCCAAAATAAGGATAGTTATAGATTTTGCGTGCAAAGGATTAAATGTTGACCCTTTAGAGTTAGAGACAGATGCTCACATCCAGTTCAGAGAAGGAATAACGACTAAAGAGATACAGCAGCTTCTCATAAGGACTGCAGCAGAAAAGATATCTCCGGAGAATCCACAATGGCAGTATGTGGCAGCCAGGCTTTTGCTTTATGACATGTACAAAGACGTGGGACATATAAGGGGGTATAAAGTAAAGGATAAAATAAACGGATATTATGTCAAATACAAACCTTACAATCCAGAGAGCTTTTACCACCTTGTAAAAGTCTACTCAGAAAGGGACATATACGGTGATTATCTTTTGAAACACTATACAAAAGAAGAGTTTGATGAGCTCGCTAACTACATAAAACCAGAGAGGGACTTGCAGTTTAATTACATCGGAATAAAGACCCTTTACGATAGATACTTAATTAGGGACGAAGAAGGTAAAGTCATAGAATTACCACAAGAGATGTATATGCTCATAAGCATGACTTTGGCCATTCCAGAGGGGGAAAGCAAACTAAGGCTGGCCAAACTTTTTTATGACCTTCTTAGCACTCATGAAGTTTCCTTAGCAACTCCAACCCTAATGAACGCCAGAAGACAGTACACACAGCTGAGCTCTTGCTTTGTTCTGACAGTGGACGATGACCTTTACGATATCTTTGATAATGTGCAAAAGGCCGGGCAGATCTCTAAGTTTGCTGGAGGGCTTGGCATATATCTTGGTAAGATAAGGGCAACTGGTGCCCCCATAAGAAAGTTCAAGGGTGCGTCTTCAGGAGTCCTGCCAGTGGTGAAGATTCTCAACGACGTTATGGTTTATGTGGACCAGCTTGGTATGAGGAAAGGCTCTGCTGCCATAACCTTAGACATATGGCACAAGGACCTGCTTGACTTTTTGGAGGTGAAGACAAACATAGGGGATGAAAGGAAAAAGGCCCATGATATACATCCTGCAGTATCCATACCAGACATATTCATGAAAAGGTTAAAAGAAGATGGTAAATGGACACTCCTCGACCCATACTACTGCAAGAACATAAAGGATGGAAAAAACTTAGAAGACCTTTACGGTGAGGAGTTTGAAGAGCTCTATGTAAAGCTCGAAAGGGAGGTCCCTTCTTTTGCGAAAAGGGAGGTAAAGGCCTTTGAACTGTGGAAAAGGCTACTTTCTGTTGTCTTCGAAACTGGAGAACCTTACATATTTTTCAGAGATAGAGCCAACATCTTAAATCCCAACAAGCACTGCGGTATGGTTTACTCGAGTAACCTCTGCCATGAGATAGTACAAAACATGTCTGTGACCAAACATCTGGAAGTAAATGTGGGTGACGATGGGTTAATAACTCAAAGAAAGCAATCTGGTGATGTGGTCGTTTGCAACTTGGGGTCTTTAAACCTCGGTATGGTTTACAAGAAAGAGGACATATCGAGGGTTGTACCTTTGCTCGTCAGGATGTTGGACAACGTTATATCCATGAACTTTTATGCTATTAAAGAAGCAGAGTATACAAACAGACGGTATAGAGCCATAGGTATAGGAGTAAGCAACTATCACTACTGCCTTGTGAAGAACAACATCCAATGGGAAAGTGAGGAGCATCTTGAATTTGCAGACAGGCTCTTTGAAAGCATAGCTTACTATGCCATAGATGCATCCTGTGAGCTTGCAAAGGAGAGGGGTAAGTATGAGCTCTTTGACGGTTCAGATTGGAGCAAAGGTATATTCTTTGGAAGGACAGCAGAAGAAAATCAAAGAATATCTAGGAACAATCTGGATTGGATAGGCTTGGCAAAGAAAGTAAAGGATTACGGTATGAGGAATGCATACCTTCTCGCTTTGATGCCAACTGGATCAACATCTTTGATAATAGGAGCGACACCATCAACAGACCCTATATTTGCCAAGTATTACAAAGAAGAAAACATGTCTGGAATACTTCCCCAAGTGCCACCAGAGGTAGACAAATACTTTTGGCACTACAAGAGCGCCTATAGCATAGACCAAGAGTGGATAATCAAAGCTGCTGCCGTGAGGCAAAAATGGATAGACCAGGCTCAATCCTTAAACCTATTCATAGACCCTGAAAATATTGATGGTAGAAAGCTTTCAAGGCTCTATGAGCTCTCTTGGGAGCTTGGGCTGAAAAGCGTTTACTACTGCAGGAGTAAGTCTTTAACTGAGATAGAAGAGTGTGAAAGCTGTAGCACTTAATTGGAAAAGTGATCAAACCCTAAAGGAGCCAGCTCTTCTCCATCTATGTAGACACCTTCTCCTTCTTCTACCCCTCCTATCAGGCTCATGTCCAGAAAGGGGTTATACTTACTCTCTTGATGAGTAAAGAGAAGTTGGTAGTCTTCACCCCCATGAAGGGCATAAGAGAGCGGGTCTTTTCCATGCTTTTTACAGAAGAGGGCAAGTTCTTTTGAAAACGGTACTCTATCCTTTCTTAGAGAAAGCTTTACACAGCTCCTTTTGGATAAGTGCCATGCATCTGAAGAGAGTCCATCGCTTATGTCTATGCACGCATTTGCGTACTTGGATATGTGCTTTGTATAATCTATCCTGGCTGTAGGCCTTGTGTGTCTTTCTATGAGCTTTAGCTCAAAGTCCTCGTAGCTTTTTCTCTCCATGAGAAGAAGTTCAAGACCTGCTTTTGAATCTCCCAAAGTGCCAGATACGTAAAGACCATCACCCACCTTAGCACCGCTGCGTGAAACAAACCTCTCCGTTTTACCGACCATAAAAACGTCTATACAGACCTTTTCTGACTTTGTTAAATTCCCGCCTATGGCCTCACATTTATAAAAATCACAAGCCATTTTTATCCCAGTATAGACCTCTTCAACGTAAGAAACTTCTATGTCTGGAAGCATAAGGGATATTAAAAGGCATAGAGGTTCCCCACCGCTGGCAACTATATCACTGACGTTTATGCTCACAGCCTTCCAACCTATAGAAGATGGAGCATAGTTTCTTTTAAAGTGCCTATCTTCAAGCATGGTATCCACTGTAAGCAGAAAAGTCTTTCCGTTTACTTCAAAGGGTGCCGTATCATCCCCTATAAGGGGTGAAGAGAGTATCTTCTTTAGAACTTCAATGAGCCCAAACTCACCTATCTTTGAAACCTTCATTCTGTGAAGATCTGCCCCTCTATGGGTTGTACTGTTATGCCTTGATCTTCAATAAACTTCACAGCCCTTTCTATCTCCTCCGCCTCCCCATCTAGCTCAACGGTAAGTATACCAGTATCTTTGCTAACCTTGGCTGTCCTTATGTTTACAACAACTTCAAAGTTCTTGCATACCATACACAGGATGGGTTCCTTTACCTTCTCCTCCGGGTATATGAGCTGAAGTCTTATTAGGTTCATGGAGTTATTATCTTACAAAAAGTTTGAAATTTCAAGTATAATAGGTACTTTGAGGGGATGGTGTCCCCCTTTAACCGCCACAAGGCTGATGACACCTACCAAGGCTTAGAAGGAGGTATGGCATGAGTGAGCTTTGGTGGGATCTGTCTGTATGGTTTAGCCTTGCCCTGATATCGAGCATTGTCTCTCTGAGGCTTGGTATATCTGCTGTTCTTGCCGAACTGATCGTTGGCATGATTGCTGGAAACTTTTTCTATCTGCCCATAACTGACTGGGTAAATCTTCTTGCCAACTTTGGTGCAGTTGTTATCACCTTCCTTGCAGGTGCCGAGCTCGAAAGCAGTGCCATAAAAAGTTTTTGGAAAGACTCCTTTATTATTGGATTTATGGGTTTTTTCCCACCCTTTTTAGGAACTGGGCTTTTGGCTTACTTTCTCTTAGGTTGGGATGTAAGGCAATCCCTTTTAGCCGGGACTATTCTTTCGTCCATCTCCATAGCGATAGTTTACGCTGTGCTTATGGAAGCCAATTTAAATGAAAAACCCGTGGGGAGGCTTCTTCTGGCAGCTTCCTTCGTAAACGGGCTTGGAACTTTACTTGTGCTCACCTTTCTGTTTATCAAAGTTGATAGGAATTTCTGGATATTCCTTTCTGTAACTTTATTTTTGCTTTTTACCCTACCCCCTTTAACAAAAAGGTACTTTGGGTATGTAAACAACCATCCCAGTGAGCCTGAAGTCAAATATGTGCTTTTGTTCCTTGCTTTCTTGGGCTTTTTAGCAAGCCAAGCTGGTAGCGTTGCAGTATTTCCTGCATACCTTGTGGGTGTGAGTCTAGCAAATCTTTTTGCAGAAAACAGAGAGCTTGCAAAGAGGATGAGGATGTCTGCTATTGCGTTGCTAACTCCTTTCTACTTTCTTAAAGCTGGAAGTTTGGTTGATGTCAAAACGGTACTGACAAGCCTTGGACTCCTTTTGCTTTTTTTCTTTGTGAGGTTCTCCTTGAAGTTGATAGGTTTGTATCCCATTGGTGTTTTTCTAAAGCTTCCAAAAAGGCTAAACTTGTTTCTAGCTATGATGATGAGCACCGGACTCACCTTTGACACTGTGGCAGCACTTTACGGTTTAGACCATGGGGTTATAAACAAGGAGCAGTACTCCCTGCTGGAATTTGTTGTTCTGCTATCTGCTGTAATACCAACTTTGATAGCTCAGAAGTTTTTCTTTCCAAGGTTTGAGGATGCAAGTTCGGAAAGAAGAAAGGAGGTAAAAAGTAATGTTTAGTAAGATACTTCTCGCTTACGATGGCTCTGAGGGTGCAAAGCTCGCTTTGGAAAAAGCTTTGGAGCTTGCCAGTCAATGTGGGGCTGAGCTCTTTGTTCTATCAGTAGGGAGGATTCCCGAGTATGCGGGTAGCATTTCCGAGATAGAGGAGGCTAAGGATCAAGCGCAGAGATACTACTCTGGGATCATGAAGGATGTTTTAAAGAGAGCAAAGGAGGAGAATGTAGAAGTGAAGACGATGATAAGATACGGTAAACCCGGAGATGCTATAGTAGAAGTTGCTGATGAGATAGGGGCAGACCTTATAGTTCTTGGTACGAGAAAGCATCATCCACTGGCAAGGCGCATCCTTGGAGCTACTGCCGATAAGGTTGTGGACGGAGCACACTGTTCTGTCTTGGTTGTAAGATGAAAGAACTCTATAAATATAAGAGATACTTATAATATATATAAAAATTTTTGCTTGACAAAGGAGGTTGCTGCAATAATATAATAAATGAATATTCAATCAAGGAGGTCGCCTATGGAGACTTTTTGGGAAACCTTTAAAAGGCACGGTGTAAGCAGGAGGGATTTTCTCAAGTTTGGCTCAACCATAGCTGGTATCATGGGACTTTCGCCTTCCATGATACCTGAAGTGGTGAGGGCTTTGGAAACGAAGCCAAGAGTACCAGTCCTATGGATTCATGGGCTTGAGTGTACATGCTGTTCCGAATCTTTCATAAGGTCTGCAACTCCTCTCGCTTCTGATGTGGTTCTCTCTATGATATCTCTTGAATACGATGATACGCTCTCTGCTGCAGCTGGCGAAGCCCTCGAAAAGCACAGGGAAGATATCATCAAAAAGTACTGGGGAAATTACATCCTCGCAGTTGAGGGGAATCCCCCATTAGGTGAAGATGGAATGTACTGCATAGTGGGAGGAAAGGCATTCTTGGAGAATCTTAAAGAATCGGCAAAGGGAGCTAAGGCAGTCATAGCTTGGGGTTCCTGTGCAAGCTGGGGATGCGTGCAGGCCGCAAAACCCAACCCAACCACTGCAGTTCCCATTCACAAAGTTATAACCGATAAGCCCATAATAAAGGTTCCAGGATGCCCCCCAATAGCTGAGGTTATGACTGGTGTTATCATGCACCTTGTTCTCTTTGACAGCATACCACCCTTAGACTCTCAGGGAAGGCCAAAGCAGTTTTATGGAAACAGAATTCACGACACATGTTACAGAAGAGCCTTCTTCAACGCAGGTCAGTTTGTGGAAAGCTTTGATGACGACGGAGCCAAAAAGGGCTGGTGTCTTTATAAAATGGGGTGTAGAGGTCCAACAACTTACAACTCCTGCGGAAACATACGCTGGTACAACGGCCTATCCTATCCCATACAGGCTGGTCATGGCTGCATAGGATGTGCAGAAGAAGACTTTTGGGACAAAAGTCCCTTCTATCAAAGGCTTACAACCATACCCCTTCCGAACGTGGAGGCAAGCCCAGATAAAGTGGGTGTTGTTGTTGCTGCGGCTGCTGCTGCGGGTGCAGTTGCGCACGGTGTCTTATCCAAGATAAGAAACAAGTAAGGAGGTGATAAACATGGCAAGAGTTGTAGTTGACCCAGTAACAAGGATAGAGGGACACTTAAGGGTTGAGATCATAGTGGATGAAAAGACTGGTAAAGTTCAGGATGCTTTATCCTCCGGTACCATGTGGAGAGGTATTGAGCTTATACTGAGAGGAAGAGACCCAAGGGATGCATGGGCCTTTGCTCAAAGGATATGTGGTGTTTGTACATCCATCCATGCTCACGTGTCTGTGAAATGCATTGAGGACGCCCTAGAAATACAGATACCAAAGAATGCCAACTACATAAGGAACATTATGTACGGCTCTCTTCAGGTCCATGACCACCTTGTACACTTCTACCACCTTCATGCCCTTGATTGGGTATCCCCTGTAGAAGCTTTAAAGGCTGACCCCGTTCAAACAGCAGCCCTTCAGAATCAACTCCTTGAAAAGTACGGTGCAATAGCAGAGCTTATGCCAGACCCGTTAGGTCGCAGAGCTTATCCAAAGAAGTTCCCAAAGGCAACACCGGGCTACTTTAGGGCTTTTCAGGAGAAGATAAAGAAGATAGTGGAGAGCGGGCAGCTTGGCATATTTGCAGCTCACTGGTGGGATCATCCTGACTACAAGTTACTACCCCCAGAGGTTCATCTTATGGCTGTAGCCCATTACCTTAACATGCTGGATGTTCAAAGAGAACTGTTCATACCTCAGGTGGTCTTTGGCGGTAAGAACCCACACCCCCATTACCTGGTAGGAGGTATGACATGCTCCATATCTCTTAACGATATGAACGCTCCAATAAATGCGGAAAGGCTTGCAGTTGTTGAGGATGCCATATACACTCAGGATGAGGCGGTTAACCTCTTCTACCTTGTAGACCTTTTAGCTATAGGACATATATACGTTCAGAAGGGACAGGTTTACGGTGGAGGTCTTGCAAAGAAAAGAGTCATTGGTTATGGAGAGTTTCCCGATGAGCCTTACAAGGGGATAAAGACTGGAGACTATCACAATAAGATACTCTATCATTGCAACGGTGTTGTAGAAAATTTTGCAGAAGGTTTGGAAAAGGCTAAGTACTACCCCCTCGTTGGTAAGGACTTTGCAGACCCAAACGTTATACAGGAGTATGTAGCTCACTCCTGGTACAAGTATCCTGACGAGACCAAAGGTCTTCATCCGTGGGATGGTATAACAGAGCCTAATTACACAGGACCAAAAGAGGGGACAAAAACTCATTGGAAATACCTCGATGAGAACGGTAAGTACTCATGGATAAAGTCTCCAAGATGGAGAGGAAAGCCATGCGAGGTGGGACCTTTGGCAAGGTACATAGTAGCTTATACTGCCGTAAAACAGGGGCACATAAAGCCATCTTGGATGGATGAGATGGTAGTAAAACAAGTGGACCTGGTTTCCAACGTACTCGGTCTACCACCCCATGTATGGCTTCCTACAACTGTAGGCAGAACAGCAGCAAGAGGGCTCGAAGCACAACTAGGTGCCTCCGCAAACCTCTACTTTTTGAAAAAACTCTACGACAACATAAAGGCAGGAGATACGTCCGTTGCCAACATGGAAAAATGGGACCCATCAACGTGGCCTAAGGAAGCAAAAGGTGTGGGAATTACAGATGCACCAAGGGGAGCCTTAGGACACTGGGTTATAATTAGGGATGGTAAGATAGCCAACTATCAGTGTGTGGTTCCGACAACATGGAACGGTGGCGCAAGAGACCCGATGGGTGGACAGGGAGCCTTTGAGGAGTGCATGAAAGATAGTCCTGTTAAAGTCATCGACAAACCCCTTGAAGCTTTAAGAGGTATACACTCCTTTGACCCATGCCTTGCATGCTCTACCCATGTTTACGATACGGAAGGAAGAGAAGTGGTAGAAGTAAAGGTTCAGGGAGCTCAAGCTTGCTACTAAAGGAGGTATAAACCATGGAAGCCAAAAAGATTTATGTTTTTAGCCCAGGGCTTAGACTTTGGCATTGGGTGAACTTCTTTGCCATCCTAACCCTTTTCATAACAGGCCTTTACATAGGAAATCCCTTCTTCCTGGGACCCACTAGCTATGAAGCTACCTACGCCTACGATAAGGGAATAACCATGGACTTCATCAGGAAAATACATTTCATAGCTGGCTATGTTTTTTTATCCGCTATCCTCTTCAGGGTCATAATAGCCATATTTAGCAAGAGAGATAGGGTTGTTCTCCCTGCACTCTGGAAAAGAGATTACTGGAATAGCCTGAGAGAGATAACCCTAAAGTATGCTCTTGTCATGAGGGACAAGGAGGGGAACGAGTACATAAGGAACGCATGCGCAAGAACTGTATACCCCCTTGTTTACCTTCTCTTCCTATTTATGATAATCACGGGCTTTGCCATGTATGGAATGTCTAAGCCTGGAGGTTTCTGGTCATCGCTCTTCGGATGGGTAATATGGTCCCTTGGTGGTGAGTTTATGGCGCATATGTGGCACCATTGGATAGCATGGATCATAATAGTGTTTGCTGTTCTGCATGTTTATCTTGTTGTAAGAGAAGAGTCAGTAAAGAAAAATGGAGAACTTTCCTCAATGTTTAGTGGCTATAAGGTCTTCGAAAAAGAACCAGTTGATATAAAGGATATAGAAGGATGAAAACCCTTGTGCTTGGTGTGGGAAATGTGCTACTATCGGACGAAGGCGTAGGCGTTAGGGTAGTTGAGGAACTTGTAAAGAGGTATGAAATTCCAGACGATGTGGAAGTGATAGACGGTGGCACGCTGGGATTAAACCTCATTTATTTTCTGGACAACGCAGATAGGTTGCTGGTGGTTGATGCTTTGCTTGGGGGAAATCCCCCAGGCTCCCTTTACAAGTTCAAAGGAGACCAAGTGAAAGCCTACTTTAGAGAGAAAAAGCTATCCGCTCATGACATAGGTCTTCAAGAAGTTCTAGGCGTGGCCGAGCTAATAGGCAAAGTCCCAAAGGAAGTAGTGGTGATCGGTGTAGAGCCAGAGAGCTTGGACGTATCTTTGGAGCTTTCTCCCTCCGTGAAGAAAGTTTTAGAAAGGCTCTTGGATGAGGTTTTAAAACAGCTCAAAGAGTGGGGCATAAAGGTGGATGAAAAAGATAAACTTAAAAGAGCTTGAGGCCCTTAAAGAGGAGAGAAGAGACTTTGTTCTCTACGTACGCTCCGATAGGGGAAAGGAGAAAGTTAAGGAAGTCTTTGATACGGATGTGGTAACCCCTGAGTTGGAAAGGGTTTTCTATGGTAGGATAGAGTTCTTTTTTATAAACGTGGATGACAATCCAGATACTCTCAGAGACTTTTCCTTTCCTTCTTTGGTTCTTTTCAAAAAAGGTACAGTCAAGCAAGTTTTGAAAGGTATTAGAAACTAATCACTGAATATATAGAAGTTTATAGACGCATATAGAAGTTTAGAAACATAAAGACCCCTTGACACTTTTGGTTGTATGGATATGTTAT
>JAXSMZ010000009.1:0-46247 GCA_037924335.1 Aquificaceae bacterium | reverse complement strand
GAGCTCCTTTACGCAGTCTGCAGGACTTTCTATGACCTCCCCCGCCGATATTTTCTCTATTACTTCTGAAGGAAGCATATGGACATACATGTGGATATTTTAATTGTAAAGGAATTATTTTATATTATTTTACCTTGGAGGTGAAAGATGGCAAAGGTAAAGGGTCTCAAATGTAGAGAGTGCGGAAAGGAATATCCTATAGAGCCTGTGCATGTGTGCGAGTTTTGCTTTGGCCCTCTTGAGGTTATCTACGACTATGAGGATATAAGGAAGGGGATAAGCAGAAAGAAGGTGGAAGATGGGCCAAAAAGCCTTTGGCGTTATATAGACTTGCTCCCAGTAGAAGGGGCAACTGTTGGGCTGAGTGCTGGCCTTACACCACTCAAAAGGGCAGAAAACCTTGGAAAACTTTTGGGTCTTGAGAACCTTTACATAAAGGATGATTCAGTCAATCATCCTACCCTCTCCTTCAAGGATAGAGTTGTCTCAGTCGCTCTGTCAAAGGCAAAGGAGTTTGGCTTCGATACAGTTGCCTGTGCATCTACAGGAAACTTGGCAAACTCTGTTGCAGCCCATGCAGCTCAGTCTGGCTTGAACTGCTTTGTCTTTATACCAGCAAACTTAGAATCTCAAAAGATCTTTGGTAGTTTGGTTTTTAAACCGACGGTTGTTGCAGTAGAAGGGACTTACGATGATGTGAACAGACTTTGCTCTGAAATATCCAACGAGCTCCCTTGGGCTTTTGTGAACATAAACATAAGACCATTCTATGCAGAAGGTTCTAAAACTCTTGCCTTTGAGGTTGCAGAGCAGTTAGGATGGAGGTCTCCCAATGTGGTTGTTGTTCCAGCAGCATCTGGGTCTTTGGTAACAAAGATATGGAAGGGGTTTAAGGAGCTAGTTGCTGTTGGGCTCTTGGATGATGTGAAGACTAGGGTTTACGGTGCTCAGGCGGAAGGATGCTCCCCTATAGCTCAGGCATGGATGGAAGGGAGGGATTTTGTGAAACCAGTGAAGCCAAACACTATAGCCAAATCTATAGCAATAGGTAATCCCGCAGACGGCATATACGCCCTTCAGGTTACAAAAGAGAGCGGTGGTGGATGGGAAGTGGCAAAGGATGAGGAGATAATAGAGGGTATAAAGCTGCTTGCAGAAACAGAGGGGATATTTACAGAAACTGCTGGTGGAACAACCGTAGCGGTTCTAAAAAAGCTATGCGAAAAGGGTTTACTAAGAAAAGATGAGGTCGTAGTTGCTTACATAACGGGAAACGGCTATAAGACCATGGAAGTTCTTGAAGGACACCTACATGAAACAATAAAGATAAAACCAACCATTGCGGACTTCAAGGAAAAAATACTCGTGAGAACATGAAAAGAGCCATACTCATTGCCCTTCTTTTTTTAACATTCTCCTGTCAAAACATCCCTACTCTTCCAGACATAACAGTTAGGGATATAAAGGGGGAGAAGGTAAAGCTCATCCAGTACAAGGGTAAAAAGACCATCATCTACGTATGGAGCAGAACTTGTGCAGGGCATACCAAAGACCTAAAAAGTTTAAACAGATTGGTTGAAGAGCATCCAAGCTACAGCATAATATCTTACGCCGTAGCCATGGATGTAAAGGATGTGATAGTAAGCTACAGAGACCTTTCTATAAAACCAAGGTTTGAAACGCTCGTGGATACTTCTGTAGAGTTTAACAACTACTTTCCAATAACCTTCCTGCCATCCACTTACGTCTTCGATAAAGATGGTAAGCTTTTGGCTTCTTATGCAGGATTACCCAGGAGTTTCTAAGATTCTATCAATCCATCACGAAGCTTTAATACTCTGCCAAAAAACTTACTGAGCTCTACGTTATGGGTTGCCACAAGAAGAGTTATCTTCTTGTCTCTGTTTAATGTCCTGAAGAGCTCAAAGATCTTTATTGCCTCCTCAAGGTCTAAGTTTCCAGTAGGCTCATCTGCAAGTATTACCTTAGGCTCCAACATTAGAGCCCTACCCAAAGCAACCCTTTGCTGTTCTCCACCGGAGAGCTGACTGGGCTTGTGTTTTACCCTGTCAGATAACCTCAAAAATTCCAAAAGCTCCATCGCCTTCTTCTGTGAATCTTTTACGTTGGCCATCTGTCCAACTATCAAAAGGTTTTCTAAGACGTTGAAATCCTCAAGAAGGTAATAGAACTGAAAAACAAAAGCTATGTTCCTCATTCTGAATTCTGCAAGTTGGTCCTCGCTCATTTTATCAATTTCCTCCCCAAGAACCCAAACCTTACCATCCGTAGGATGGTCCAAGCCAGCCATTATGTGCAGAAGTGTGCTTTTACCAGATCCGGATGGACCCATAAGCCCGCAGAACTCTCCCTCTTTAACGCTTATGTTAACACCTCTGAGCGCCTTTGTTCCATTGGGATAAACCTTCCAGAGGTCTTGAGTTTTTATGGCTTCACTCATTCCTTAGTATCTCCACAACGCTTGTTTTACTTGCTCTATGGGCTGGTAAAAGGCTTGAAAGCATGGAAAGAAAAAGAGCTCCAGCCAGAGTTATAACAAGGTCTGAAACCTCAAAGAAAACTGGAATGTGGTCCATAAGGTAAACGTCCGCCGGAACCCTTACAAGCCTGTACTCGTTTATCATATACCCTCCCAACATAGAAAGCAAGAATCCGCTCAGCATTCCAACACCCCCGAGGATAATTCCCTGAAGGACAAACAGGAAAAAGACTTCCCTTCTTTTCAGCCCAAAGGTACGAAGCACAGCTATATCCTTCATCTTCTCCCTAACCTTCATAAAGAGCATGCTCGTTATGTTAAAGGATGAAACTATGACCATGAGAAGAAGGACAAAGAAGATACCAACCTTTTCAAGCTGGAGTGCATTAAAAAGAGGTTTGTTGAGGTCTATCCATGAGCGAACTATTGCGTAATCCCCAAGCTTTTCTTCCAACTCTCTCTTAACATCCTGAGCTCTGTAAGGGTCTTTTAAAAAGACCTCAAACCCGTAGAGCTGCCACTGACCACCGAAAAAATCCAAAGCTTCAGACATGGACATTAAAACTGTAAGATAGTCCTGGTCAAAGGTTCCCGTCTGAAATATACCGCTTACAGTAAACTCCTTTACCTTTGGCAGAAAGCCAAAGGGTGTCCTCCTTCCCATGGGAGATATCAAAAGAACAGCATCACCTGGCTTTATGTTCATGATGTCTGCAAGACCCTTGCCAACGAGCAATCCATTCCCAAGAGAGCCTTCAACTAAGAAAGCTTTCTTGTAAACCATGTCTTTATGCCTTATACCTTTTACGCTCACGCTCTGTACAGAGGAAGATTTGGAGAGTATAGCTTGGTAGATAACAACTGGGTACTCCCTTTGCACATCCTTTAAGCTCCCTATCCTTTTTTCGTAATCTTCAAAGCCATCCGCTATAGGGAGGCTAACAATTATGTGGGGTGATGTTGAAAGTATCTTTTCTTTTAGAGCATGTTGAAAACCTGCAAAAACACCCATTGTAAGAAGAACAGCCATAACGCTGAGAAGGACACCAAGGAAAGCTATAAAAGACACGAGCAACGTTGAACCCCTGCTGGCGACTATGTACCTAAAGGAGAGCTTAAGTAAAAGTCTTATGTTCATAAACTTTCAAACTCCATTTGGGGTGGTCTCAGGAGCAAAGAGTTAACAGTATCAAAGAGGCTCTCCCCTTCCACCACAACCCTGTGGACTGCATCGCATATAGGTGTGTAAACTCCAAGCTCATCCGAGAGCTTTTTCACAGCTTTAGTTGTTTCAAAGCCTTCAACTACCTGTCCTACCTTTTTGAGAGCATCCTCAACACTTTCACCCTGCCCGAGCAGATAACCAAAGCTTCTGTTTCTTGATTGAGGAGAGCTTGCAGTTAGGAAAAGGTCCCCCATCCCGGAAAGTCCATAGAAGGTCTCCCTCTTTGCCCCCATCTTTATACCTATTCTTACCATCTCTGTAAGCCCTCTTGTCATCAGAGATGCTCTCGCATTTTCGCCAAAGCCAAGCCCATCCGATATACCGCATGCTATGGCTATGACATTCTTCAGGGCACCACCAAGCTCTACACCTACAAGGTCATTGGAAAGGTAAACCCTGAACCTTTCTGACATGAACCAACTTTTTATTTTCCTCATCTCATCCAAATCATCTCCAGCAAGGACAAGAGCCGTTGGAAGCCCTCTTGAAACCTCAGATGCAAAAGAAGGCCCAGACATAGAAAATACCTTGGCAGTTGGATGGATATCCTTTACCACCTGCGAAACCCTCTTGTAAGTTTTGACTTCTAACCCCTTTGATGCTGATATAACCTTACTCTTGGAAAGGTCAACGAGTGAAACTACATCTCTTATTACCTGAACTGGTAAGGCTATCAGAATGTACTCAGAATGTTTTTCTAAATCTCTGAGAGAGTCTGTACCTTTTACGTTCAGGAGGCTTAAGCTTTCCATGTATGGATGTAAGCCCATGTTTAACTTCTCAAGAACATCTCTGTTCCTATCGTAAATGAGCAGTTTGTGACCAAGTCTACCAAGGTAGGTAGAGAGAGCAACTCCCCACCTTCCACCACCAAGGATAGAAAACTCCATACGAAAATATTTTAAAATTTTTTTTAAATGGCGAAGTTTATTTTTATAACTGGGGGTGTTCTTTCAGCCCTTGGAAAGGGTATAACTGCAGCATCCATAGCTTCCCTTATGGAGGAGATGGGATACGAAGTAACTTTTCAAAAGCTGGACCCTTACCTGAACGTGGACCCGGGTACCATGAGCCCATACCAACATGGGGAAGTCTATGTTACAGAGGATGGAGCTGAAACTGACTTGGACCTTGGACATTATGAAAGATTCACAAATGCCAGCATGGGGAAAATAAACAACGTAACGGCTGGTAAAGTCTACTTTAATGTGATAGAGAGGGAGAGGAAGGGTGGTTATCTTGGTGCAACTGTACAGGTTATACCTCACATAACCGATGAGATAAAAAGGCTCATAAGGGCGGTTCAGAAGGATAACTGTATAGCTTTTGTTGAGGTAGGTGGTACCGTTGGGGACATGGAAAGCTTACCCTTTTTGGAAGCTATAAGGCAGATGTACACTCAATCAAACGGAGAGGATATGCTCTTCATACATGTCACATATGTACCTTACATAAAAAGCGCGGGTGAACTAAAGACAAAACCAACCCAACATTCTGTGAAGGAGCTAAGAGCCATAGGAATACAGCCAGACATAATAGTCTGCAGGTCCGAGTTTGAGCTGCCACCAAGTATAAAAGAAAAAATAGCCCTCTTTACAAACGTGAACAAAGAAGCTGTCATATCTGCACAGGATGTGGATTATGTGTACGAAGTACCCATAATCTTAAAAAAACAGGGTGTTGATAAGCTTATAGCACAGAAACTGAAGCTCGAGTATAGGGATGTTCCCACAAAGTGGGAGAACATTATAAACATAATCAAGAGTTCAAAAGAAAAGGTAAATATAGGAGTTGTGGGAAAGTACATGTCATTGAAAGACTCTTATAAAAGCGTGCAGGAAGCCCTTATTCATGGCGGTATTGCCAACGGTGTAGAGCTTAACATTCACTGGATAAACTCTGAAGAGGTTGATGAGGATACGTTGGATAAGCTTGACGGAATACTGGTTCCTGGTGGTTTTGGGGAGAGGGGAACGCAGGGAAAGATAATGGCTTTAAAGTACGGAAGGGAGAAGAAAAAACCAACCTTTGGTATATGCCTTGGTATGCAACTTATGTGTGTGGAGTTTGCAAGGAATGTGCTTGATCTAAAAGACGCCAACTCTACAGAGTTTAACCCCTTAACACCCCACCCTATTATAGACATAATGGAAGAGCAGAAAAACATAAAAGAGCTGGGCGGTACCATGAGGCTTGGTTCTTATCCTTGTAAACTGATGGAGGGTTCAAAGGCAAGGGAAATATACGGAAAAGATCTAATATACGAAAGGCATAGACATAGGTATGAGTTTAACAACCAATACAGAGAAGCTTTTGAAAGGCATGGTATAGTCTTTTCTGGGCTTTCACCAGACGGTAGGCTTGTGGAGGTCATAGAATTAAAAGACCACCCTTGGTACATAGGCTGTCAGTTCCATCCAGAGTTTAAAAGCAAACCACACAGACCACATCCACTCTTTGTGTCTTTTGTATACGCCTGTTTGCAAAAAACCGGGCAAAGCCCGGTAATCAAACAGGATAAACTTCACAGGCAACCATAGTATCAACGCTACCATCAGTGGTTGGGGTAGGCCTTGTGGCATAGTTAAACTCTTGTTCCGGTTTTGGGAAAAGGGCGGGCATGCCAACCACACCAGGTGGTACCTCATCGCTTACCCTTGCCACAGCCTTGCACTTACCGTAGGGTGATTCCAATACAACCCATTGACCTGTACTTATGCCACGAGCTTTGGCATCCACAGGATTTATCAGTAAATAGGCGTCAGGAGTTCTTTCGTATACGCCGGGTGTGTCCCAATAAGTGTATCCTGTATTCCAAAGTTCGTTTAGTCTAAAATCTATTGCCATAAGGGGATAGCGGGAGTTTACTTCACCCCATTCGTACTTTTTAAGGTCAAAATCCTTAAGTACCGTTATCTTTTCCACGTGTATCTTGTTATCCTTTGTGAAGAACCTTTTACCCATTAGCCTTTCCATCTCATCAGAATAAAGCCTATCGGGTGATTTACCATTTACCATAGGGTATCTCAGTCCGTTTGTGCCAGCCTTGAGAAGGCTATCCCAATCCATCTCTTTTACCCAGTCGTTTTGCGTGCGTATCTCATCCCAAACATCCCTTGGGCTTTCCCAATCAAAGCCTTCAATGCCCATCTTCTTTGCAACCAAGACCACATGTTTCCAGTCGGGTAGTGCTTCGCCAGGAGGGTCCATGAACTTTTGGAGAATCCGAACCCGGCGATCCTCACTTGCCAATATTAAGTCCGTTTCACCCCATGTGGCTGCTGGTAAAAGAACGTCCGCTGCGGAATCCATTTCTGTATGAATCCTGTCGGAAACAACAAGGAAGGTTTTTTCCATTAAGGGTCTATACTTTGTTAAAGATGGAAGTTGCTTGAAAATACTGCAGCCATAAGCCCAAAGGGCTTTGACTTTACCCTTCTCTAGTCCCTCATAGATGTTAAGGTTTTGTTTCCTTGAAGGTGGCTCCTCTGGCCAGGCAAAGGTACCCTTAGGATGCCCACCAGACCTGGAAACACAGGCGCCTGGCTTACCCACATTACCCAGTATTATTCCGAGCACAGCGTAGGCATGCTGTGCCTCAAAGGCAGCCATCTGATGTATTAAGCCCTTCTCATGTAGGAACATAGATTGACCTTTGTTATCTATCATAAGCTCCACAGCCTTAAGTATCTTCCTCTTTGGTATACCTGTAGCTTTTGACGCATTGTCCAGGGAAAACCTGGGATCTTTAACGGTTTCTACTACCTTTTCAAAGCCCACCACATACTTACGGACGAAGTCTTTATCGTAGGCATCCTTCTCTAAAACCAACCTTATCAAGGCGCCAGCCAAGATTGGGTCTGTTCCAGGCTTTATTTGAAGGTGCAGACCACCATGCTTCTCTGCCATCTGGGCCTGAAGAGTACGGCGTGGGTCTATGTCTATGTGCTTTGCTTTTCCTGCGGAGAGGTTTTTGAGATAAAATCTATGCCACCAGATGCTTCCGTTTGCCTGCAAATTGGTGCCAGCCGTAACCAAGAGCTTGGTTATTTCAAAGTCTTCAACAGTAAAGCTCCGAGTACCGCTTCCAAATGCAGAGGAAATGCCTGCGCTTTCCTCATCAAAGAACCAACCATTACCCGCGTAAGAGGAAGAGCCTAAGCCTTTAAACCAGAATTTTAGAATGGCATAAGTGGGTAATGTCCAAAGCCAGTCTCCAAAGACCATGCCCAAGGCATCTGGACCATGTTCTTGCTTTATTCTTGTAAACTTTTCTGCGATAAACTCCGCTGCATCATCCCAGCTAACCCTTGTAAGGGGGTAATCTTTGCCTTTTAGACGCACCATGGGGTAGGCTAGGCGTTTGGCTGCCACCTTCTGAGACCTAGGGTTGTAAAGGGTTGTAGCGTTCCCACCACCTCTTACAGAATGGTCTCCTTGGTTTATAACACAATTTTTATCTGGCACTATGGCCACAAAAACCTCTTTTCCATCCTTTATAACTCTGTTTATAAAGTGAGGGTGTATCCATTCTCCAGATAAGGCTGTAGTGTAGGATCCTTTTATTCTTCTACCCCTGCCTGGCTCCCACACATAAGCCTTGTATCCGCACTGCACCATACAGTACTGGCAGGTAAGGTTAAAGACTTGAGCATCTTCCGGTGGTAATTCTATATCCTCTGGCATAAGTTCTGCATCTAAGCTAAAAGCCTTTGCCTCCTCCCATGTGAGAAGGGGCAAAATACCAGCACCTACCAAGGATGATTTTAAAAAGTCTCTTCTGTCCATGGTTATTACCTCCCTATGTTGTTGGCTCTTCCGTATATGATGCCCTGGGATACACCCACAGCATAAAGGCCATCCCTTTTGACCTTAAGGAGTATTCTTGGAAGCCTACTTGTGGCAGGACCCTCCACACACATACCTCCACGAGCAGGGTCATAAATACTTATATGGCACGGGCATACCAAAAGCTTACTTTTGCTATCAAAATTGACAGGACAGCCCATATGTTGGCATAGGGCTGAATAGGCAACTATAGAATTTTTGGGACCGACGCCCATATAAACGGGCTTACCCATATCCAGGAGAATTGTAGGAGAGTTTTCATCGGGGTAGTTAAAGCTGATGGGCTTTAGAGGAGATATGCTGGCAAGGTCTACCACCTTAATCTCCTTTCCCTGGATTGCAAAGGCATTCTTTGCAACCGTAGAAGTAACCCCTAAGGCACCTAAATAAATAAAGCCTCTTCTGTTCAGTTCCATGACGCGCACCTCCTTATATTAGTCTCATCCTTTTATATGCAAAAAAGATGCCAAAAAAATTGGAGAATGCCAAGGCTTTTAAGTAAGATGTAGGTGGTATAATTGTTCATTTATTGAACAAGCTTGATAGATTTTTGAGCAGAATTTAAAATTTCTACTATAGCTACATCTGGTGGAGAAAAGAGCCTCATAGGCGGTCCGCCAGTTCCCACACCTTTGCTTACGAATACATAAGAATCTTTGACCCTTACAAGGCCCCTATCTGTGATAAACATCCTTTTAATGATGAACTCTCCAACTGGTTTGTATATTCCCCCATGCGTGTGTCCGGACAGCATAAGGTCAAACAGTCCAGCAGAGGAAGGGTTTAACCTTGGCTTGTGCTTTAAGAGAAGTACAAACTTATCCTTTGGCGTGTCTTTTAAAATCTGGTACTCATCAACTGTACCTTTGCATGCATTAAAGAATCTGCAATCATCATCATCAACACCGACAATAACTAAAGGTCCTAAGTCCACCCGTTCACCCTTTAAAAGATAAAACCCAGCTCTGTTTGTAAAGTCTATAGCCTGTTCTACACCTCTGTAGTACTCATGATTTCCCAAAACAGCAAACTTACCAAGGGGTGCATGCATATTTTTTAGCATGCTTGCAAGCCCGTCCTTTCTCCTCATGTTGCCATCGATCAGGTCACCCGTTGAGACTATGATATCTGGCCTCTCTTTCTCCCACACTTTTTTTATCAGTAGTACCTTATCCGTACCCATCACGGGTCCCAAGTGAACATCAGATATGTGAAGTATCTTAATATTTCTCACATGTGGGGGGAGCTTGTCCGTCTTTATCGTTATCCTTATCACACGGAGTCCGAGAGTTTCCCAGTAGCTGTATACTGAGAGGAAAAAGCTTGCCAAGAGGATAGTGTAAAAGGAAAGCCTTGGAGAAGGGATGGGAAGAGGATTAACACCAAAGAGCTTTTTGCTTACTGTTACAATATTCCTGTAGACATCAAGGCTGAGCGTGAAAAAAGCCGTATAAAAGATAAAGCCCATCCAAAGAAGGCTCGTCAGTACCACCAAATAGGTTATAGATTGAGGAGCTCTCTCATCCAAAAACCGCCACGAGAGAGGGGACAGTAACATAAAGATGAAAAGGAATATGAGTATAGAGCTCACTCTTGAAGAGAAGTTTGTCCTTATCAGTCTAAAAAAGGTGTAAGAATGTATGAAGAGGTATAGGAAAAAGAATATGAGCACAAACCATTTCATAGTTCTATTTTGTAGCCAAAACCTCTGACCGTTTTTATAGCGTTTCCCTCTTTTCCAAGCTTTTCCCTTATGTTTTTTACATGCACGTCTATAGTTCTATCGTATATATCCTTCTGGAGTATCCTCTCTATGAGATAGCCTCTGCTTACTGGTCTTCCGTAGTTCTCCAAAAGAGTTTCGAATATTCTAAACTCTGTGGGTGTCAGTTCTATCTTCTCTTTACCTCTCTTTACCTCATACTTGTGAGTATCTATCTCAAGTTCACCAAGCTTGAAGATCCCCCTTTTCTCCAGCTTACCGACCCTTTTAAGAATGGCTTTAACCCTTGCAAGGAGCTCTTTTATGGAGAAGGGTTTTGTTATGTAATCATCGGCACCGAGGGAAAAGCCTTTAAGTTTATCCTCTTCTAAATCCTTAGCCGTTATGAATATTATGGGAATATCTTTCACATCAGCCTTTGATTTCAAAATGTTTGCTATCCTAAAACCGTCGTAATCTGGAAGCATTATATCAAGCATTATAAGGTCTGGAATCTCTTCTTCCATCTTCTTGAAAAGGTACTTTCCTCCTTGGAAGGTCAGCACCCGATAACCTTCCTTCTTTAGGTTGTACTCAAGCACCTGGGCAAGGTCTACATCATCCTCAACTATAAATATCTTCACATCATTCATATCTCTGGTTTTATTCTCATAACAACTTCATCAGGGTTTATAACTTCGCCTAAGGAGACGAGAATATCCTCTACTGTACCATTAACAGGGCTGTGCACTTCATTTTCCATCTTCATGGCCTCAACAACGAAAAGCACATCCCCTTCTTTCACCCTTTGACCAATGTTCACTTTTATGTTAACTATCTTCCCAGAGATGGGAGATGTTATGTCTCCTACACCAAAAGGCTTTGGTCTTTTTGGCTTTACTTCCCCTCCTGCTGGTAATTCACCGTAAGACACTCCTACGCTTTCTATCTCTCTCACTGGCTTTAGGATTACCTCTTCAAGCTGTCCATCTAACCTTATAAAAAATGTTCTGCCTTCTGGCGTTGGTTCTCCTCTTCCAGCCACTTGAACGTGGTACTGCTCACCATGAACGGTTATGATGAACTCAACGGGAATTTTCTCCTTTTTCTCCTGCTCTTTTATGCTCTCCTCAAACTCTGGAAGGAGAGCCCTTCCCTCTTTGTAGCTATCCCTCCACTCAAAGAATTCTTTAGCCACAAGGGGGAAAAGAGCGTAGGATAGTATATCGGTATCATTCCTTGCACCATGCTTTATAGCCTCTTCTCTTACCTTTTCCATTTCTGGCTTTAAAAGGTCGGCAGGTCTTATATGGTAAAGGGTTTCCTCTCCACCTAGGACCTTCTCTATGACCTCTTGACTTATGGGTGCTGGAGGTCTTCCGTAGAGCCCTTTAACATAATCCTTTGTCTCCTTAGTAACAACCTTGTACCTTTCTCCATGAAGCACGTTAAGGAATGCTTGAGAACCAACTATCTGACTTGAAGGTGTTACAAGGGGTGGGTAACCCAGATCCTGTCTGACTCTTGCAACTTCCTCAAGGACCTCTTCGAGGCGGTCCTCCATGTTCTGTTCTTTCAGCTGGCTTATAAAGTTAGTTATCATGCCACCGGGAACTTGATGTATGAGAACATCTACATCTGGGTACGGCGGTAGTACATCATACTTCTCGTACTTTTTCCTAACCTCCCTGAACATATCTCCAGCCTTCTTGTAAAGCTCTTCATTCACTCTGATACTGTATCCAAACTCTTTCAGGACGTATACCATACTCTCACCGGGTGGATGGGATGTTTGACAGGACAAGCTGTAAAAGGCAGTGTCTATCATATCAGCACCAGCCTCTATTCCTTTGAGCTGTGCCATCTGTGCAAGGTCTGCCGTTGTCTGTGTGTGCATATGTACAGGATGCTTTGGGAATTCTGACTTTAGAGCCTTTACAAGGTCATAAGCTACCTTTGGCGATAGGAGTCCAGCTTGGTCTTTTATGGATATTATGTCAGACCCCAAATCCACAAGCTCCCTTGCCATTTTTACATAGTACTCTACGGTATGCACTGGACTTATGGTGTAGGATATTGCTCCTTTTACTGTTGCACCAAGTTTTTTTGCAACCTCTATGGACTTTTTCATGTTCCTGACATCGTTAAGGGCATCAAAGACCCTAAAAACTTCTATCCCATAATCGTACGCTTTCTTTACAAATGCCTCTACCACATCATCGGGATAGTGCTTATATCCAACTATGTTCTGCCCCCTTAGGAGCATCTCAAGCTTTGTGCTTTTTGTATGCTGTTTGAACTTCTCTAACCTTTCCCATGGGTCTTCCTTTAGATACCTCAAACATACATCAAAGGTGGCTCCTCCCCACACCTCAAGAGACCAAAATCCACACTTATCAAGGACCTCTATAATTGGTATCATATCTTCCATTCTCACACGTGTGGCAAGAATACACTGAACACCATCTCTCAAAGAAAGGTCTGTTATAAAGATTTCGCGCATAGGATAATTATAATTTATGTAAGCGGGACAAATTCATAGTGTCTGTATAAATGTTCCCAAAAGTAGGAGATCCTCAAGAGAAGTGATTCGTCAAAGGGCTTTCCTATGAGCTGCCCACCTACAGGAAGGTTGTCCACCATGCCAATGGGTATGGATACAGCTGGCAGATGTGCAAGGTTTACAGACACTGTAAATATGTCTGAAAGGTACATCTGTATGGGGTCTTTTAGCTTTTCACCGAGCCTGAAAGCCACAGTTGGAGCTGTTAAAGAAGCCAAAACATCAACCTTCTTAAAGGCTTCCTCAAAATCTCTCTTTATGAGAGTCCTTACCTTCGCAGCCTTGAGATAGTAAGCATCGTAATAGCCCGTAGATAGAGCAAAGGTACCGAGCATTATCCTTCTTTTAACCTCTGGTCCAAAACCCTCATCCCTTGTCTTTGCATACATCTCGTATAGGTCCAAATGTTGCTTTGTCCTGTATCCGTATCTAACACCATCATACCTTGCAAGGTTTGACGAAGCCTCCGAAGGGGCTATTATGTAGTAAGTGGGTATTGCATACTTAATATGGGGTAAAGATACTTCCTCCACATAACATCCGTAGGATTGGAGCTTTTTAAGAAAATCATCAAAAATTTCCTTTAGCTCCTTCTGTACTTCAAACTCAAAAAACTCCTTTGGCACTCCGACCCTTAGATTTTTTATGTCCTTTTTCATCTCCTCGGTAAACTTTGGAACTGGCATAGGAGAAGATGTAGAGTCCTTTTTATCCATTCCAGATATAACTTCCATAATCAGAGCAACGTCCTCAGTCCTTCTTCCAAAGGGTCCTATCTGGTCAAGGGACGATGCAAAGGCTACAAGGCCGTACCTCGATACCCTACCGTACGTTGGCTTTAAGCCTATAACACCACAGAAGGAAGCTGGCTGTCTTATGGAACCACCAGTATCAGAACCTAATGCCAGAGGAGCACAAGCAACAGATACAGCAGCTGCAGAACCACCAGAGGAACCACCGGGTACACGCTCCAAATCCCAAGGGTTTCTAGTTGAGAAAAAGGCCGAGTACTCTGTGGAAGAACCCATGGCAAACTCGTCCATGTTTGTTTTTCCTATAAAAAGAGCTCCAGCCTCTTTTAACCTTTGAATTACCGTGGCGTCATAGGGGGAGAAAAAGTTTTCAAGCATCTTTGAACCGCATGTAGTTCTCACACCCTTTATGTTTATGTTATCCTTTACTGCCACTGGTATCCCAAAGAGAGGTCTATCTTCTAAGCTTTCATCCATCTTCTTTGCCCTTTGGAGAGCTTCTTCGTACATTTCAGTTATGTAAGCTTTCACAAGAGGTTCTGTGTGGCTTGCTCTCTCTGAAAAGCTCTCGATGACTTCAGAAACTTTAACTTCCCTTTTTTTTATAAGGTCCCTTAGCTCTACAGCTGACTTTTCCCACAGCATAGAATGCATTATAATAGATAGTATGAGAGAACTGACACATACGCATAGGGATGATGCTTTGGATATTTTAAAAAAAGCAAAGACTGTTGCGGTTGTTGGTATCTCTCCAGACCCCAATAGACCTTCTTACTATGTAAGCGAAAGGCTCATAAGCAGGGATCTTCATAAGGTTTACTTTGTGAACCCTAAGTACGCAGGACAAGAGATAATGGGCATAAAAGTTTTACCTTCTCTCTCTGATATAAAAGAATCTATAGACATAGTGAACGTTTTTAGGAATCCAGCTCATTTAGAACCTATATTTGAGGAGGCTGTTAAACTGAGAGTTAAGTGTGTGTGGCTTCAACCTGGGTCCGAAAATACGGAAGTTATAGAAAAGTACAAGGATAAGATAAAGGTAGTATGGGATGCATGCATAGGCGTCGAAGCTGGATATCTCTAAAAGAGAACCAAGTTATCTCTGTGGACCGCCTCTTCTTTTGTTGTCTTTAGTATACTCTTGACCTCTTTTCCCCTCTTTTTTATCACACGTGATAGCTCCTCGGAGGAGAAGTTAACCTTTCCCTTACCCACAAGGAATCCATCCTCCGTGTATATGCTAACCACATCATACCTACCAAACATCCCTTCCACTTTTACAATACCAGCGGGTAGGAGGCTTTTTCCATCCTTCAAAGCCTTGAAAGCACCACTGTCCACGTATATGATACCCCTTGGCTCTTCCATCATGGCTATAAACTTCTTCTTGGGTTTTAAGGGCTTCTCCGATGGCTTGAATAGAGTTCCTTTTGTCTTGAAGTTTCTCACATCAAGAAGACTATCATCCTTCCCAGTTATAACAACATGAATACCAAGGCTGAGGGCAATTCTTGTGGCAAAAAGCTTGCTGTACATACCACCGCTTCCAAACTCTGACCTTGTACCTTTCACAAAGAGGAAAGCCTTTTCAACATCTTCCACGTAAGGGATTATTTCCCAACTTTCATCCCTTAAACCACCTGCGCTCGATAGGATCACAAGAAGCTCCACATCCATCATAAAAGCTGTATGGACAGCAAGAAGGTCGTTGTCTCCAAAAACAAGCTCCGATATGGCAACCGTATCGTTTTCGTTTATTATGGGTACTACTCCAAGTTCCAGTGCCTTCTCTATGGCATTCTTGCTGTTGTAAAACTTTACTTTTTCTTTGAACACATCCGATGTGAGAAGGACCTGTGAAGGAACAAGTCCATAGTTGGAGAATGCAACATCGTATATGTGCATGAGGTACGCTTGACCTATACCAGCCAAAGCCTGCTTTAGGGATAGTTCCTTGGGCTTTCCCTTCATACCAAGCTTTTTAGCTCCGCAAAGAACCGCACCCGATGATACTATCAGAACCTCATCACCCTTGGATTTTAACTCCTTAATATCCTTGGCCAACTTTGCTATAAAGCCAAGGTCTATATCCCCATCATCTGTCTGTATAAGGTTTGAGCCTATCTTTATCAAGGTCCTCATATAAGTACTATTTTAAGAATTTTCTGAGTCGTGGCGTGCGAAAAGTTATATACTATTTATGTGAAAGGTCGTATATACAGATTTTTCCTAAGACTTTTCTCAAAACATATAGTCAGTGAACTGTATAGAGGAATTCTTGGAAGAGAGCCAGATGCAAATGGCCTAGAGGGATACAAAAAGAAGCTAAGGCATCAGGATATATCTGAAGTATTGAAGGAGATCATAAACTCAGAAGAGTTCAGAAAAAGATACTTGGAAATTTATCAGCAAAAGCTTGTAGATGATACGCTTGAAGTGCTTTATCTTCAAAAGCCAAGCGAGCATGAGATAAATGAGTATAGAAGTATACTGCTAGATAAGGGTTTCAGAAAGGTACTGGAAAACATAGTAGAATCTGATAGGTTTTTCCTTATTTTTCTGGAGAGAAAAAAGTATCAAGACCCTGCCCTCTTTTATGAGAAACCCATTGATGTCTTTTTGCACATTCAAAAATGTGCCGGTACATCCCTCGTTGCCATGCTAAGAGAGGCATACGGAGAAGGGTCAGTATACCATGGTAGTGGGCATTTCATGTTGCACCCTGGTGAGCTGACCAAGTACTCTCTAGTTGCAGGGCATTTTAACTATGACCATATAAAGCTTTTAATTCCGAGAAAAAACATGCGTATTTTTACTTTCCTTAGAAATCCCAAAGATAGATTCCTATCCTTTTACTACTACGTAAGGTCTCATAATCCAGGCGTATACCTTTGGTTAAGGCTTCATGATGAGTATGGTCTCTTACATAAATTAAGTCTTTTGGACCTGCTGAGGCATCCTTATATTCTTGAAGAGTGGCGGTTTAACATGAACATGACCTATATGGTTATGGGGACAAGGGTTTGGAAAGAGTGGAGAGAAAGGCTAAGCAGTATAACCACTGAGGAAGAAAGGAAGGAATTTATAAACAAAATAGCTCGCCCTGCCATAGCATCTCGGCTGAACGAGTTTCTCTTTGTAGGTATACAAGAAGACTTTGAAAACTCAGTAAAGATGCTTTTTAAGAAACTGGGTAAACCCTGCCCCCCTATAAAGAGAGAAAACGTACTCTCTGAAATTGTAGGAAAAAACTATGGAATGTTGCCAGTAAAGAAGGAAACTTTAACACCCCAGATAGAAGCACAGATAGATAAGCTTATAGAGCTTGATAAAGTAGTGTACGAAGAGGGTCTTAAGGTTTATGAAAGGTTTAAAAGGGAGCTTCTCTGAAAAGACTGTCCTTATACATGGATGGGGCTTCTCCTCAAAAGTTTTCAAGCTCTCCGATGGTATCAAGATAGACCTTCCCTCTCACGGCAGTTCAGTATTAGCTTACAGGGGCTTTGAAGAGATGGCAGAAGATATAGCTCTCAGAATTCCAAAGGGTTCAGACCTTGTGGGCTGGTCTATGGGAGCAAGCTTGGCTCTTTTGATAGCTTTAAAATTTCCAAAAAAGGTTAGCAGGTTAGTGCTAATAGGAGCAACGCCTAATTTTGGAGCTTCTTGGTCCCAAAGCAACGTAAGAGCCTTTCTTTTGAGGTTGAGAAAGGAAAAAGAGAGCTTTTTAAATGAGTTCAGACGTAAGGCGTATGGCGAACCTTTCGAGGATTCTTTGAACTTAGGCTTGGCTACAAGGATGCTGGAAGATTACATAAACCTTGACCTGAGCTCAAATATACCATTTATAAAACATCATGCTGTACTCCTTCACGGTATACATGACCCCATAGTTCCCATCTTATCTGGTATAAGACTTTACAATCTCTTAAAAAGGTCTAAATTTATTCCCTTCAAAGGAGGACACTTTCCAAAGGGCTATGAACATCTTATCCTTAAGGTTCTCAAAAGCTTTTAAAACTTACGAAGAGTGGGCTATTCCACAGAAAAGAAGCGCACAGTTGCTACAAAACCTTATAAAGGTAAGTGGGAGAACCCTTGATGTGGGTTGTGGAACTGGTTTTGCAAGCATAGGGATAGAACATGCTGTTGGGCTTGATATATCAAAGAAGATGGCAAGGGTATACAAAGACAGATTTGGGAAAGTTGTGGTTGGTGATGCGGAAAACATACCTTTTAAAGACAGAAGTTTTGAGCTTGTTGTAAGTAATTTCTCCCTTCACTGGACCGATATGAAAAGAAGCATTCCAGAAGCACTTAGGGTTTGCAGCAGGCAGTTTGTTCTTGCCCTTCCAGTGGAAGGAAGCCTTCCACATTTTGGCTTCCCATTTCCAAAAAGGGAGGATATAATTACTCTCGTGGAAAGGACAGATGCAAGTTTGGAAGCTTGCTTTATCCAAAGCCTGGAAATTCCTTTCAAAGGTTGGGAACTTGTTAAATTCTTCCACTATACGGGCTCTTCTTATAACCCCGCACATAAAGGCAGTATAATACTAAGGAGGACGATTGAAAATATGATCTCTAAGGTTGAAACATCATTTTTTGATGTGTTATTTTTATCCTGTGAGGTAAAAAAATGAGGAGGATCAAGATGCTCTTTTTCGTATCTGCAGTAATGGCTTCTTTCTTACTCTTTACAGGCTGTAAGGCTCAGAAGGTTGCACTTGAAACAGACAGGCAGGAGAAAGCCCCTCTTGTAAAAAGCGATATACTTTCCCAATTTCAGGATGAGCTAACCAAGATAGTTGATGCAGTATCACCCTCTGTAGTTACCATATTTGCAACGCAGGAAGTCCAAAGCCCCGAGTTTCCATTCCCCTTCCCCTTCCCCTTCCAAATGCCACCCCAAGAGAGAAGGTCTCTTGGCTCGGGTGTCATCATAGGCTACAAGAACGATAGATTCTACATACTTACGAACAGTCATGTGGTGCGAGATGCTAAATCCATAAAGGTCAGACTGGATGAGCACACTGAAAGGAGAGGAAGGATAATAGGAACAGACCCAAAGACAGATGTGGCAGTTGTCGAGGTAGATGCTAAGGGTATAGAAAAACCCCAGTCAAGGGTGGCAAGGCTTGGAGATTCTGACAAGCTAAGGGTTGGGCAGTTGGTTATAGCAATAGGAAACCCATACGGCCTTGAGAGAACGGTAACCATGGGTGTAGTGTCGGCTCTCAGAAGGTCCATAGGCATAACACAGTATGAGAGCTTCATACAGACGGATGCTCCTATAAACCCGGGCAATTCTGGGGGTCCTCTGGTAAACATAAACGGGGAGGTAGTTGGTATAAATACTGCCATAGTTGCTGAGGGTCAAGGTATTGGGTTTGCCATACCTATAAATTTGGCCAAGTGGGTGGCGGACCAGCTCATAGCTAAGGGTAAGGTGGTCAGGGGTTGGCTTGGCGTAGTCATACAAGAGGTGACACCAGAGATAGGAGAGACTATAGGCGTCAAAGAAGGGGTTCTGATAGCTCAGGTGATGCCACAAAGCCCAGCTGACAAAGCAGGTATAAAGGTGGGGGATGTTATAACGGCAGTAAACGGAGAAAAGGTGAGCAGTGTGAGAGACCTTCAGATTAGGATCATGAAAACACCACCAGGTGAAGAGCTCACTCTCACAGTTCTAAGAAAAGGAAAACAAGAGAACATAAAGGTAAAAGTTGAAGAGATGCCAGAAGAGGCCAAGATTCCACAAGCACAGCCTGAGGCACAAGACTTGGGCCTTGTACTCAGGGACCTAACGCCAGATGAGGAAAGGACTGTAGGAGTCAAAGGGGTTCTTGTTGTTGGAGTTGTACCAGGAAGCTTGGCTTTTCAGAGCGGTATAAGGCCTGGGGATGTCATAATGAGCGTGAACAATATACCCGTAAGCTCTAAAACTGAGTTAACCAAAGCCTTGGAAAGCGTAAAGAAGACTGGGAAGGATAAGGCTCTTTTACTGATAAGGAGAGGAAACACAAACCTTTATGTGGTTCTGAGTTTGAGGTAAAGTTATGATACCAGATACGGAGCAAGAGCTTATAAATCAGTATCTTAAAAAGGTTGCCAAGATCCCATTACTCACTCCAGAGGAAGAAAAAGAGCTAGCCAAACGAGCAAAGGAAGGGGATCAGATGGCCTTTAGAAAGCTTGTAGAATCCAACCTGAGGTTTGTTATCAACGTAGCAAAACAGTACATAGGTTACGGATTACCACTTTCCGAACTCATCGCCGCCGGCAATCATGGACTTATCGAAGCTGCTAAGAGGTTTGACCCAGAGAGAGGAGTAAAGTTTATCTCCTATGCAGTTTGGTGGATAAGGCAGGCTATCATGCAAGCCCTCTCACAGCAGACTGGAGCTGTCAGAATACCTTTAAAACAAGCCCATGTGATAAACAGAATAGGGAGCATATACAGTAGGCTCTACAGGGAGCTTGAAAGAGAACCAACACCGGAGGAGATAGCCAAAGAGTATACAAAGGAGGTCTTAGCAAAGGAGTTGGAAAAGGAGTTGGAAAGAAGTCCAACCAAAGAGGAGATAGAGGAGAGATTAAAGAGGGAAGGCTACAAGATAACACCTCAGGAGGTGGAAAGATGCCTGCAAGTATGCAGAGTGCCACTATCCTTAGATGCACCAGTTGGGGAGAACGAGGACACTTTCTTTGTGGATTTCCTAAGCCAGCACGGAACCGCTGATGTGGAGGAGAGGATAATAACAGAAGTCCTCGAAAAGGAGATGAGCGATATGCTCGACCGTCTACCCGAGAAGGAAAGAAGGGTTATAGAACTAAGGTTTGGGCTACGGGGAGAAGAGCCAAGAACCCTCAGGGAGATAGGTGATATACTCAACATATCAAGGGAAAGGGTCAGACAGTTAGAGACAAGAGCCCTTAGAAAGCTCAGAAACATGGCTATGAAAAAACATCTTAAAGACTTCCTCAGTTGATGTTTGCCATCCTTTTGGACAAACCAAGGGACATAACATCAACCCATGCGGTCGAAAGTATAAGAAGAAAGTTCAAAATCAAGGCTGGACATACTGGTACCCTTGATCCAATGGCCACAGGATTACTCATAGTTCTCATAAACGAAGCCACAAGGTATTCTGACCTCTTTTTAAGACTTCCCAAGTCTTACCTTGCTCTTGCCAAGCTTGGGGAGATAAGAGATACTTATGATGACGAAGGAAGCACCGTCGAGGTTCGCAATGTAGAAGTAAGCTGTGAAGATGTGGAGAAAGCCTTGACTAAGTTTTTAGGAAAGATAGAACAAAGACCACCCCCCTTCTCTGCAAAGAAAGTAAAAGGTAGAAGAGCCTATAAGCTTGCAAGGAAGGGCATAACTGTAGAGATAAAACCCATAAGAGTAGAGGTGTTGGACGCAGAGCTAAAAGAGTGCATTTTGCCATACATAAAGCTTTACTTTAAAGTATCCTCTGGAACTTACATAAGGAGCCTGGTTCACGACATTGGTCTTTCCCTTGGCTGCGGTGCTTACCTAAAAGAGCTAAGAAGGATAAGCATAGGGAACTTCAGCGTGGATATGGCTACAAAGTACGAAGATGTTATGAAGTTGGAAAGCTTGCAAGATATAGCAATGCCTGTTGATGAGGCTCTTAGCTTTTTGCATCTTGTTAGACTATCCAAGATGGAGGGCAAAAAGATAAGACATGGTATGGTGATAAATATACCCTTTCCTTACAGCAATGAGTATGTAAGAGTTTACGAAGAAGAAAAGTTCCTAGGAGTTGGATACATAAAGGATAACGTGCTAAAGCCTTACAGGCTATTACCAGCATTATAATATCCCCATGGCAGTAAAAGACCTAAGGTGGTTTGTAAAAGAACTTGAAAAACACGGTGAACTCCTCAGAGTAAAAGAAACCATAAGCCCCATCTTAGAAATAACAGAGTTTACAGACAGGATGAGCAAGCAGCCAGAGGGGGGAAAGGCTTTACTCTTTGAAAAGGTAGAAGGTTACTCTATTCCAGTCCTAACCAACACGCTCGGCTCCAAAAGGAGGGTAAAGCTTGCCTTAGGATACGAAAACCCTGAGGAGATAGGGTGGAAGCTATACAAACTACTAAGACCAGAAATTCCCCACACCTTTTTGGACAAACTCAAAAGACTCCCTGAACTCAAAAAGCTAAACGATTCCTTGCCCAAGATCGTCAAAGATGGACCCATAAGGGAGAACATAGAAGGAGAAAGGATAGATATTCTTAGCCTCCCAGTTCTTCAGTGCTGGCCTAAGGATGGGGGAAGATACATAACATTTGGACAGGTCATTACCAAAGATCCAGAGTCTGGCATAAGGAACGTGGGCTTATACAGAGTTCAGGTGATCTCTCCTACAGAGCTTGCACTCCACTGGCAGATACACAAAGACGGCAACCATCACTACTGGAAGGCCAAAAGGCTTGGAAAAAGGCTTGAAGTAGCCATAGCCATAGGGGGAGACCCAGTCCTCTCCTACGTAGCATCCGCTCCCCTACCACCTGAGGTAGACGAGTACCTATTTGCAGGCATTATAAGAGAAGAAGGTATAGAGCTTGTTAAAGGAATAAGTATAGACATCGAATACCCAGCCAATGCAGAGATAGTCATAGAGGGATACGTGGACCCACAAGAGCCGTTGGTGGATGAAGGACCCTTTGGAGACCACACAGGCTTTTACACACCAGTGGACAAGTATCCTAAGATGCACATAACGGCAATCTTACACAGAAAAGATCCCATATACTTGGCCACCGTTGTGGGACTTCCACCTCAGGAGGACAAGTACTTAGGCTGGGCAACCGAAAGGATATTCCTTCCCCTTATAAGGTTCAACCTGCCAGAGGTAGTGGACTATCACCTACCAGCAGAGGGATGCTTTCACAACTTCTGCTTTGTTTCCATAAAGAAGAGGTATCCAGGACACGCTTTTAAGGTAGGCTGCGCTCTTCTTGGACTTGGCCTTATGTCTCTGACAAAGCATGTGGTAGTCTTTGACGATTGGATAAAGGTAAATGACATTGGGCATGTCCTTTGGGCATGGGGCAACAACGTAGACCCATCAAGGGATGTTATCATCCTAAAAGGACCCATAGACGTTTTGGACCACAGCACCAACGAGATGGGATTTGGTGGAAAGATGATAGTAGATGCTACCACCAAGTGGAAACAGGAAGGCTACACAAGAGAGTGGCCAGAGGTGATAAGTATGTCTGAAGACGTAAAGGAGAGGATAGATGGTATTTGGAAGAAGCTTAACCTTCCGTAGAGTATCTAATAAAAATTTTCTAAAAAACACTGGACTTCTGGACATATGAGTTATGTCTTTGAAAATCAGGGACTTTACAGTTTGACTGCTTGAAGTCTATGATTTAGTCTTAGAGAATGAGAGATTTTGTCCACCTTCACCTTCATACTCAGTACTCCCTTTTGGACGGTGCCATAAAGGTAAAGGACCTTGCCAAAAGAGCCAAGGACTTGGGTTATAAGGCTGTTGCCATAACGGACCACGGTAACCTCTTTGGCATACTGGACTTTTATAATTCTATGAAGGAGGTTGGAATAAAGCCTTTGCTGGGGATGGAAGCTTACTTTACCACTGGATCAAGGCATGACAGGAAAGGTTCCGGAAGCGAGGACAACATAACAGACAGGCTTAACCATCACCTTATCCTCATAGCAAAGGACGATGTGGGGCTTAAAAATCTTATGAAGCTATCCAGCATATCCTACAGAGAAGGTTTTTATTACAAACCGAGGATAGATTACGAGATGCTAAGTGAACATTGTCAGGGGCTTATTGGTATAACAGCTTGTCTTAAGGGTGTTCCCACTTACTATGCCAGCATAGGCGATGAGAAAAAGGCAGAAGAATGGATAAAAAAGTTTAAGGATATATTCGGCGATGACCTTTATTTGGAGCTTCAGTCAAACTCTCTTCCAGAGCAAGAGAGAGCTAACAGAACTCTCATAGAGCTTGGTAAAAAGCTTGGTGTAAAACTCGTGGCTACCAACGACTCTCATTATCTAGAACCAAGCGACAGATTAGCTCACCAAGTGCTTATGGCTATACAGATGAAAAAGACTCTCATGGAGGTTCAGCAAGGAAATGGAATGAAATGCAACAACGAGGGTCTACATTTTGCAAGCCCTCAGGAGATGTGGGAGAAGTTCAGGGGAAAGTTCGAGGGATGGGAAAAAGCCCTAAAGAACACTGTTGAGATAGCCCAAACCACATGCGATTCTTTTGAATTTTTGGATAACAAAGGCTACCTTTTCCCAGTCTATGACGCAGAAAAGGATACAAGCCAAATTTTGAGGGAGCTTGCTATAGAAGGGCTAAAGCAGAGGATAAAGCAAGGGCTTGTGAAGGATTCAAAAGAGTATTGGGATAGGCTTGATTACGAGCTTAACATAGTTTCCAAGATGGGTTTTGAAGGTTACTTTTTGATAGTCCAAGAGTTTACAAACTGGGCCAAATCTAACAACATACCAGTAGGACCAGGTAGGGGTTCTGCTGCCGGTTCCTTACTTGCCTTTGCCATAGGTATAACAGATGTGGACCCAGTGAGGCATAACCTCCTCTTCGAGAGGTTTTTAAACCCCGAAAGGGTTTCTATGCCAGACATAGATGTAGACTTTTGTATGGAGGAAAGGGACAGGGTTATAGATTATGTGAAAGATAGGTATGGGAAAGAGAACGTAGCTCAGATAATAACGTTGAGCGTAATGAAGGCAAAGCAAACGCTAAGGGATGTAGCAAGGGCACTTGGGATACCATACAGCACTGCAGATATGATAGCTAAGCTAATACCACAGGGGGATGTACAGGGTACATGGCTCTCTCTCGAGGAGATGTATTCTGTTCCAATGGAGGAACTCTTAGAGAAGTATGGCCACCACAGGTCAGATATAGAGGATAACGTGAGGAAGTTTAGAAGGCTCTGCGAGGAAAACCAAGAGATAAAAACTCTTGTGGATATATCTTTAAAGCTGGAAGGTCTCACAAGGCACACATCCCTTCATGCTGCGGGTGTAGTCATATCACCAAAACCGCTCAATGAAACCATACCCCTCTATTGGGACAAGGAGAAGGGGCTTGCAACCCAGTTTGATATGGTTAACCTGGAGAAAGTAGGGCTCATAAAAATGGACTTTCTTGGTCTGAAAACCCTGACAGAACTCAAGAGAATGAGGGAGCTTGTAAAGGAAAGGCATGCGGTTGATATAGATTATCTCAAGCTTTCCTTTGATGACCCAAAGGTTTACGAACTTCTAAAGGGTGGTAGCACTACTGGTGTGTTCCAGCTTGAAAGCTCCGGCATGAAGAACCTTCTAAAAAGACTTGAGCCAGATAAGTTTGATGACATAGTTGCTGCTTTGGCCCTCTACAGACCTGGTCCACTGAAGAGCGGGCTTGTGGACAGCTACATAGATAGAAAGAGCGGGAAAGAGCCTATAGATTATCTTTTCCCAGAGCTTGAGCCAGTGCTAAAGGAAACTTACGGAGTAATCGTTTACCAGGAACAGGTTATGAAGATATCTCAAACTCTCTGCGGATTTACACCGGGAGAAGCAGATACTCTCAGAAAAGCCATAGGGAAGAAGAAAAAAGATGTCATGCAAGAGATGAGAGAAAAGTTTATAAAGGGGGCCAAAGATAGAGGTTACCAAGAAAAGAAGATCCTAAAGCTCTGGTCTGACATAGAAGAGTTTGCAAGCTATTCCTTTAACAAATCTCACTCTGTAGCTTACGGTTACATATCTTACTGGACTGCTTACATGAAGGCACACTATCCAGAAGAGTTCTTCTCTGTAAAGCTCTCCATGGAAAAGAGCGATAAAAAGTTTATAAATCTCATCAAGGATGCAAAGAACTTCGGCATCAATATCTTGCAACCCGATATAAACAGAAGCTACGTGGACTTTACAATAGAGGGAGCAAAGAGCATAAGGTTTGGTCTGGCAAGAATAAAGGGTGTGGGGGAGGATACGGCAAGGTCCATACTGGAAGCAAGGAAGAGGCATTGGGCATCTCTGAAGGAGTTCGTCAGGGATGTGGATTCAAGAAAGGTAAACAAGAAGGTAATCGAGGCACTTATAAAGGCTGGAGCCTTTGACTATACGGGAGAAAGTAGAAGCAGTATGCTTTCCAACTTAGAATATCTGAACAAAACAGGAGGCTTACTCTCAAGGGGGCTCTTTTCAACTCAAAGTGGCAAAAGGGAGGAGGAAGACCTTTTGAAGTACGAGAAGGAAGTCATAGGCTTTTACATATCCAAGCATCCCATAGATGACCTAGAGCCCATGCTTTCAAACAGTATAAGATGCATAGAGGAGGTTGAAGAGGTCACAGAAGGTACATACTATTTCGCTGGCGTTGTGTCAGACCTCAAGGTGAAAAAGACAAAAAACGGCGGGCATATGGCCATCTTTAACCTAATAGACAAAAGTGGTATAGCAGAAGCTGTTGCCTTTCCAGACGTTTACGAAAAAGCCAGTGAACTTATAAAGGAAGACATGCTGATCGTTGTAAAATGTGATGTGGATTATGACGAAAACTCTGAAGAAACCAAGCTGATAATCAAAGAGGTATACGAACCAAACAAATTTATTGTGGGTGAAAGCATGAACGTAACTGTCCTTTTAAAGAGGGAGCTCTCCGATGAAGAGCTTTTAGCACTCAAGGAGCTTATCTTAGAGCATGTAGATAAAGTGAAGGGAAGGGAAGTTTTAATAGATATAAAGGTGAACGGCTACAGAACCCTGTTGCAGGCAGACCCAAGCATAATGATACTTCCAAGCAAGAAGCTCATGGAAGACCTAAGGTGTTTCGATGCAGAGATAGTTATGTCTTAAATCCGAGCATGAAACCGCCCAAAAAGGCTGCTGAAAAGGCAACCTTCCTTACAAGACCTTCAACAAAAGCTCCAAATCCCGTAAACATTCCAGTAAAAATGTGCACAAAAGCGTGCCAGTTTATGGTTATCACCCCTTTACTGCTAAGCCATAGAAGAGAGAGCATGTAAAGACCCAAAAGCATGAGGAATACGTTAAGAACTCTTTTTGCCGCAAAGCCTATAACAAACCCAGCAAAGCCACCGTACCCCAAATCAGTCACTAAGCCTTCCACACTCATTGATACCTAAAAAGGCTTGGGTTGAGAACGTCAGGGTAGTTTAGGGACATTTCATAATCGAGCAGCTGTTTTCTTAGCCTTCTTAGGTCCTCTCTGTTTGGTTTGAAGGGATAGCTCTTTATGTCGCTCACAGAGCTGTCTCCAAAAGGTCTATTGCAAGCCACTTCCTGTGTCTTCCCTCTGCATCCAGATGTCATGAAGGGCCTTCCGCTCCAGAAGATTTCCTCAAAGGTCTCCTCGGAAATGCCAAAGTCTACCACCTGACCCTTCTCGTTGAACTTCATATCCTCGTATCTCGCTATACGGTTGTCTATCAGATACCTTGCCAACTGAACTCTTCTGTACTGGGGCGCAGGGCATGGCTTTTCCTTTTCCATCAGAGAACCCTCCTCCGGCCAAAAGGAGAATAGATGAGTTCTGGCTCCAAGGTCCCTGACCTTTTGAATGACCTCTATCATCTCCTGCTCTGTCTCCCCAAGGCCTACAACAAGATGGCAACCAGCGTATCCATCTCCCATAACCTGCGCTGACCATTCTAAAACATTCCAAAAGGTTTCCCATCTGTGTGGGCTGTTCATGGGTCTTCCACGAAGCTTTTCAAAAACTTCAGGCGTTGCACAATCTATGGCAACCGTGACAGTATCTGCTCCAAGTTTTCTGTAATCTAGTATGTCCTCGTATTTGGTACCCGTGGCGTTTATCAAAAGTGAGACAAATATTTTATCCCCAAGCTCTTGAAGGACCTTTTGGAGGACATACTTGGTATCCTCTATGGCTCTTGGATGAGTTATCTGGGCTATGCAGAGCCTTTCCACATGACCCACCTTTTTAGTTCTCTCCATTATTTCCTCAAGCTTCACCGTCGGCCACTCAACTCTTATGAAGTTCTTCTTAGAATAGTCTATATCCCTTGCCTTCTGAAGACCGCAGTAAGCACAGGATGCATGGCAACCTGAGGGATAGGTTAGAAGCGTATTTATACAGCTTAGCTTTGTGTTTCTATAGAACTGTCCTGGTACTATACCAAGTGTCATGGCTGCAGCCATACTTATCTGAAGGTACTCTGGGCTTTCCTTTTGCTCTGTGAGCTTCTCAAGGGTCAGTTTGTTCATAGCAAGCCTCCATTTTTTATTATACTTATCAAATTTCTAAGAGCCTTTCCTCTATGAGATATCCTATCCTTATCTTCTGGTCTGAGCTGAGCTAAACTTACATCAAAGCCTTCTGGGCTAAAGATGGGGTCATAGCCAAAACCGCCTTCCCCTGCAGGCTCTTTTAGTATCTTACCTTTGCACTCTCCTCTTGACCAGTACCCACCATCTCCCATATGGAGGACAAAAAAGGAAATAAACCTTGCGCTCCTGTCCTCTGCTTTGGCCGTTAACCTTAAAACCTTTCTTATGTTTGCCTCATCTACACTTCCACTTACTTCCTCTCTACCACCGTAATCTATGGAGTAAAACCTGCTTGAGTAGATTCCAGGATATCCATCAAGACATTCAACCTCCAGGCCAGCATCCTCTGCCAAGATGGGAGACGAATAAACATAGTAATAAGCCTTAGCCTTAAGGTAGGCATTCTCTAAGAAGGAGCGTCCTGTTTCTTCTACATATATGTCTTCCTCTGGAAGCTCTACTCTTATGCCGTAAGGTTCGAGCATTCTCTTAGCCTCTTTAAACTTTCCCATGTTCTTAGTTGCCAGTATGAGACTACTTAACTTCATTGAACATGTATATGGTAGAACAACAGTTTTGAGATACTATAGGCTCAAAACCCATCTCCTTGGCATGAGTCAAAACCCCCTCAGCGGGAAAGGTTATGCCGTTCATGCCAGCATAGAGAGCATAGAGGTCTGTCTTTATCCTATCTTCACCCGCAGGCCTTGCACATCCTAATACTATGGGTCTGTTGGGAAGCTTTCTCCTTGCATAAAGGAACACATGGGCACTCTCCTCTGGTTTTGGTGGTGGAAGGAGCTGAAACTTTGCCCTTCCGTAGTAGGGCATTATGACTACAAGAACAAGAGCATCTGGGTCAAACTCAGCTATCATGTCTATAGCCTCTCTCTCCCCCAAAATCTTCCCATAGTGAAGACCAATTATAACGTGCGGTACTATATGGTGTTCGTGCTTTTTGAGAACTCTAAGCGATTTTTTGTAATCTTCCACACTCTTATGAGGCATCTTGTAAACTTCAGCTATGGTCCTGTTGTCTCCAATTATGTCTATGAGAACAGCATCTACGCCAGCCTTTTTTAATCCGTAAGCTAATTCTTCATCCACAAGCCCAACATGGCATGTGACCAAAAGACCCATGTCTTCTTTTAGCCTTCTTATGCTGTCCAAGAAGGGATACAGTTCAACGACACCATCCTTGTTGGAACCTCCAGAGATAAGAAGGCCATCTACGCCCCTTTTTTTCAGCTCTTCTCCTACTCTTAAAAGCTCTTCTGGACTTGTGGCTGGAATCATATGCCACAGTATCTTGGAGGCGCAGTGGTCACACATGAGCTCACAGCTTCTCCCAGTTATGGACACATCCACAAACTTTGGAGATGAGCTCACCTTAAAATCCTCCACCTCATAATGTTTAAAGCTTGGGCTGTAAAAGTGTACAGCACTCCCAAAATAGGTCCTCTTTATCTCTAATCCTTCGTATAAACTTTCAAGAAGGGTGTGGTTGAGTTCCACACCCACGGAGAGAGCCCTGTTTTCTATCCGCACTTTATTCCCCTTTCGTTTATCACTTTGGACAAAGCATCGACAGCCGTCTGTCCCTTCAGAAGCTGGTTTATTTCATCGGGATTATTCGGCTTTATCTTGGCTATCCATCCAGCACCGTAGGGATCATCGTTGGCTAAAGCTGGGTTCGCCCTCAGAGCTTCGTTGACCTCTGTTATCTCACCGCTCAAAGGTGATGGTACAGGGCCTACCCACTTACCGCTCTCTATGGTTGCTACGCTTTTGCGCCTTTCTATGGCTTTACCCACCTTCTTTGGTGTGTAAGCAACAAGCCTGCCAGCCATAGCGGCAGCCACAGAGGTAAGCCCTATAGTAAATGTACCATCCTTGTTGTCCCTTGCCCACGTAAAGGCATTGGACTCTGGTTCCACATCGTACAGCAGGTCCTCTGGTATGTTGCAGCCGTTTACTACTGCCATATTACCTACCTCCAGTTTATTAGAATTTTAAAAGGTAATAACTTTATCAGCCTCCATAGCCCTAAGGGCAAACTCACTGGCTGGAACTATACCGTCCAGCTCCTCTATAAGGTCCTCTTCCTTTAAACCAAGTGAATCTATAGCCTGTCTGCAAGAGTAAAACTTAACACCGGCCTGCTTTGCATCCCTCATAAAGTCATAGACAGTTTTTAACTTCTTACCGTTGGGGCTCAAGCAGTTAGGCTCCGCTGGCACTATTCTGCTCGCAACTCCCTTTCTGACTAAGTTTGTTCCATCCATATTAAAAAAAACATCTACCTCTGCCTCGTTTGCAGCCATAAGAGCTGCTATGTAAAAAGGAGATGCACACCTCCAAGGTGTTTTTGGTCCACTAGTCATAAGTATAATGACCTTCATGATACTATAGCCTTCCTAGCTTCTGCTTCATCTGGCACACCAACAAAGGCCAACTTCCCATCTATTATGGTTGATGGGACACTCCTTACTATAAGCTTCTTTGCCCACATCCTACCCTCCGGTTGGGAAACATCGAGAACATCGTACCTAAAGCCATACTCTGCCTGAAGCTTCTTCCACAAAGCGTCAGCATCTGGACACGTAGCACACCATTGAGAGACAAGAAGTATAACATGCTTGTTCTCTACTCCCATCTATGTACACCTCATGCAGATTATATCCCATTCATCTATGTAGGCTTTCATCTTCTCTGCAGCCTCTTTGCCAGTTACAAGGTCCTTTAAATCTCTCTCCAAGTTCGATGGCTTTAATCTAACTACCCATCCATCGTTGTACGGGTCATAGTTTATTATATCCGGTTGTTCGAGCACCTTTTCATTCCTTTCTACGATCTCTCCTTCTATTACAGCGTTTATGGGTCCTGCCCATTTACCACTCTCAAGGGAAGCGACGGGTTTCCCTTTCTTCACAAACTTACCCGGTTCCTTTATTCTAGCATGAAGTAATCTCCCAGCCCTTACTTGACCAACATCGCTAAGCCCCATGGTGACAGTACCATCATCGTTTATCCTAAACCACGTCTGAGTCTCTATATCATAATAAAAATCAAGGGGCACAACGCATCCGTTGTACTCCCACTCTTTATCTTCTTGAGTAGATGGTTTCTCTAATGCCATCCAACTTCCTCAAGCTAATCCAAGTCTTTTCAGGACTGGGATAGGGTCAGATAGATTGTCTTTCAGTTTTACGTCGTTGATGCTGTAGCCAAAGGCAAGCCCAAGGAGCTGTGTAAAATAGGCCGCTGGTACATCTACGTCTGGAACACCCTTCATCATAAGCCTATACCTGTACATCTCTACGGACGCATGGCATAGGGGGCATTCTGTTGCTATTATGTCTGCACCGTTTCTCTTGGCCGTTTGAAGTATCATCATTACAAACTTCTCTGAAACCATCTCATCCGATAGGGAGTGAGGGCCACCACAGCATTGAGTATGCATAGGCTCAAACTCAACACTCTTTGCTCCAGCAGCTTCAAGGAGTGCGTTCATATAGTATGGGCGTTCATCGTCGTCAGATGTATCCCTCTTCCTGGGTCTTGCATCCTCTTCCTGTCCACCAGCATGGGCATAAGTTCTTGAGTAGAAGTGCGGTCTTGTATAAAGACAACCGTAGTAGTTTGCTATCTTCAGACCCCTTAATGGTCTTTTTGTTCTCTCCTTTACTTTCTGCGGTCCAGCTTCTGTGTATAGCCACTCGAGGAGATGATAAGTATGAGGAATCTGGTCAAGGGGGTCAACTCCACCCTCCTTGAGAAGGGCGTTTACCCTTTCAAAAACGCCATTGTCTGTTTCTAAAAAGTACTCTGCTCTCTGAAGGGAGAAGGAGCAACCGTTACATGGGGCAACTATAACGTCGTGCCCTTGCTTCCTAGCCAAAGACATGTTCCTTGCATTAAAGAGCATGGTTCCCATAAAGGTTACGTTCTTTGATTCCATGGCACCACAGCAGTTGTAATCTTCAAGATAATCAAGCTCAAGACCTAACTCTTTAGCAACTATCCTTGTGGATACATCGTAAGCCCTTGAAGCTCCTTCTAAAGAACAACCAGGATAGTAAGCAACCCTTTTACCTATTACGCCCATATTAAACCTCCTTAATGTGTTAGTACTCCTTCTTCTTCTATGACCTTTCTGAGTACCTGTTTAAACCTGTTCCAGTTTTTGGTTTTTGGATGGAAGAGCATGTGTTTGGCGTTGAGTATTAAAAAGTCTACATTCATAGACCTTATCGGCTTTAGTGTTAACTGCTTTAGCCATTCTGGTGTCTCTCCTATAAAGGGGATAGGCTTTTTGAGTATAGGGTCTTTGACAACTTTGTAACCCTGCTTTTCTATCCATCCAAAGAGAAGCTCTCCATCCTCTATCCTTCCGTACTCGAGCACCTGTTCCGTGAAGAATTTGTCAAACTTCTTAGAGGGGTACTCTTCTACGATCCCCTTCTTGGCCATAGTTCTCAGTATAACTTTTAGAACTTCCTCAACCAAAACACCTTTTGGACATCTGTGGGTGCATTTATGACAGGATACGCATCTCCACATGACATCTGCACGCTTTTGAAGCTCGTCCACCATTCCAAGCCTTGCAAGGTATATAAAGTGCCTTGGGTTGTACCTCTCATCCCAGTAGTTGTGAACAGGACAGGATGCCGTACAGTATGAACATTGATAACACTGGTTTATAGTCTTACCATCTGGAGAGCTCACTATCTCCTTTGCAAAGTCCAGGTCATAGTCGTTTATAACCCTTGGTAGTATGATAAGGTTCCAATCACCAGAAACATCTATACCTTCAACCACAAGCCTTTCCTTCCTTAAGATTCTTTCAGGTTCTACCAAACTTCTTTCATGTATGGCCATGTTAAACCTCCAAAAGGTCTTCTTTTCTTAATATTCCCAAGAGCCTCCTTGCTATGGACCCAGCCGGTGGGAAAAAGCCCTTTGCACTGTGCATGGTAGAAAGGGTCATATAATCCACATAAGTGGCGTATACCATGGCAAGGAATATATCCACAAAAAGATAACCCCTGGCTTTTATGCCAAAGTCTAAGAGCTTCTCTTGAATCTGCTTATATATGCTCTCAAACTCTTCGTATGTCTCACCGTACATATACCTCTTTGGTGGTTCTTCCTTTAAAAAGACTACAGCACCGCTTTCGCTTTCCGGGTCCCATATCCAGCTTGTCCAAAGGATATACTCTTCGGGAAAAGTATAGTGCAGTATCTCAGAAGCTACGTTTTTTGCTCCCTTCTTGTCAATACCTCTTATCCTGGTTGCAAACTTCTCTACCCTTTCTTCCCATGAGCTTGCCTTCCCATAAAGAAGGTCGCTGATAGCCCTCTTTAGATTGTCAGTTCCAGTTTCCTCTATTATTCTTCTGCTCTTCCTTCTACTGTCAAATACCTTTTCCAGCACTTGGCTTAGCTCCTCTTCCTTTAAAGAAGGGAGTCTTTCTTTGCTAAAAAGCTGTTGAAAAAGAAGAGACTTGGCGAGGAGGTCCTTGTAAATATCTTGGATAAACTCCTCACCTTCGCCCAAAAGCTTTATCAAATAATCCCTAACCAAGAAGTCGTCAAGATTCACCATCATACAGCAACCTTTGTACCTATAAAGGCTATGGCTTCCACGGCAGCAGCCTCACCCTCAGATAGGGAAGATTCTATGTCTATAGGTCCCTTGCAGGCACCGGCTATAAACACACCCTGTCTGTTGGATATTATGTTAGAACCAGACTCTTCGGATGGTATGAGAAACTGGCTATCTGGGTCCTGAGCAAGGCCCAAAACCTTTGCAACCTTCTTTGTTCCTTCTGATGGTTCCATTCCTAAGACAAGAACGACAAGGTCCATAGGTACCTCAGATGGCCTTTGAACTATAGTATCCTCATGCTTTACCCTGAGCCTTCCATCGGCTGGACTGTATGTTATCTCTGCTATCCTTCCCCTTACGTATCTTACACCGTACTTCTCCTGAGGTGCCCAGTAGAAGGGATACTCCCATGTTCCATAGGTCCTCACGTCCATGTAATAACAGAAAACTTCCACATCAGGATAGTGCTCCCTTATCTCTGACCCCTGAAGACCAGATAGAGCACATCCATACCTACAGCAATGTACGTTTGTAACACCCAACTGTCTATCCCTTGAGCCAACACAGAATACAAAGGCAATCCTTTTGGGAAGCTGTCCGTTGGATGGTCTGTAAAGCTTCCCTTCACGGGAAAACATCTGCTCAAGCTCCAGATTGGTTATAACATCTGGATAGATTCCGTAACCAAGCTCTCCTTTCCTTCTTGCGTCAAAGTGCTGAAAACCAGTAGCAACCACCACAGCAGAAACTTGGTGAGTTTCCCCATTGGAAAGCCTGACCTTGAAGTTTCCAGCCTCACCTTCGCAGGCTTCAAGCTCTGTTTTGAGCTTTACCTGTACGTTAGAGTTTTGTTCAACCTCTTTGATGTAGGAACCCAAAACCTGGCTTGGCTTTAACTTCCTAGGTATAAGGGTGTGATAATCCTCTAGCACTGGCCTACCGCCTAACTTATCCTCCTTTTCCACAAGTATTGTAGGAACGCCAAGCCTACCAAGGATCCTTGCCGCTCCTAAACCTGCTGGTCCACCACCTACAACTAACACACTCTTAGACATAAGCAAACCTCCTAAAACATATTTTTCATTCAAGACTTAAACAGTGGCATAGCTGCAGTTGCAGAAGCTTTCGGCTTTCCAGTAGATGTTCTGCTGTATGGCTCATAAAGGTCATACTCTTTGAAGAACTCCATAAGCTCATCGTACTTCCCAGCCTTTTCAAGTTCAGAAATATGCTTTACTGTGTCTTCCCATTCTTTTTTGAGCTCTCTCCAGTTGGTTATACCCATCTTTTCAAGAAGGGGTTCATAGGATGAGCAGTTCCAGTATAGCTGTACAATCTTAAAGGGATGAGCACCGCATGCAAGGGCTGAGAACATAACATCAGACATGACAGCAACAGGATAGTACATACCGTGAGCCTTTCCAATCCACTGATTCTTCTCAAAGGTTGTTGTACATCCCGTATCATGCGTCACTATCAAGTCTGCTTTCACGTCTTCGTATATGACTTTTAACTTTCTGTTTATGGCAAAGGACCTTGTGAACTCCCTCTCTGTCAGTATGTGTCTAAAGCCAAAACCACAGCAGTCGTACCACGTAGAGTAATCAACAACCTGTGCACCGAGAGCTTTTACAACAGCCGTTGATGCTGCTGGCCTTTGGCCTCCAAAGACCTCTGGGTCGTAAGGATAGTCATCCGCTATCATCTTGTAAGTGTGGCAGGCGTTGTGTATGGCAACCCTTACGTTGGACACATCTATTCCCTTCGCCTTTCCTTCCTTCTCGTAGAGTTCCTTTATCCTATACCTCATAGCATGCGTCCACTCAGAGTAGTGGACAACCTCTTGGGGTATGACTATCCTTCCATCCTCTGTAAGCCTTCCAAGCTTTTTGAGTATGGGCTTTACAGCATCTCTCAGCTCCTTGTTCATGATCAGCTGCTCTCTTGTCTCTTTGTAAGAGCCAAAGGATGTACCACAGTGGATGAGTGGATAGTATCCTGTCTTCCAAGCTTGGTGCATATTCCTGAGCCAAACTGCTGCAAGAGCAACTGGGTTGGATGTTCCAGAACCATGGTAGTTCCAAGCAGTACAGGATGTCTGATGAGGTTCGTTAAGATAGTCAAGTCCAAACTTGTTCATCAACCAAAAAACAGATGCTGGGTATCCTGGAATGTTTCCACACTGACCGCAGGATTTATGATGCCAGAGCTTGTTTGTAGGGATGACCTTTATCCTTCCAGTTCTCGTAAATACATGCACAGGCTGATTTTCTTCGGTGATCCTGTGTATGAGTATTTCTCCCTTTGCTTCTAGCTCTTCCATCATCTCAAAGATATGGTCGTAATGTGCATGATACTCCTTCAGGGGGAAGGGCGGTTGCTCTGGATACATAAGTATGCTTCCTTCTTTATGCTTACCGTGTGCCATGGTTAAACCTCCTTAAGTTTTTTGGGCATTAACCCATTCATAAACTCATTCCTCCTCGTACATCTCCTCATACCTTTCTTCATTCTCTTCAACTATGTCCATTATGACGTTGTAAAGGTTTGGGTCAAGCTTTTCAAGCATCTCAAATATACCAGTCTCTCTCCATATGGTGTACATCTCCATAGCAGTCTCTAATGAAACTTCCCATGCCGTCTTTACAGATTTACCCACATCAAAGGGTATGGCCATTCTCTTAGCTCTGAGGTTCTCCATGTTATCTGCCATCTTTGGTCCCCAGTCTGGGAAGAAGTCTGGCTGAAGCATGTCTGCAGAAAGCTGATTTCCAGTGGTCATAACCTTCAGAAGAACCCTTCCGTAAGGTTTGAGAAGGTCCTTTGTGGCTTCAAAGGCATTTCTTACCGCAACCTCCCTCATTATGGCAACTAGTCCACCTGGATTGTTTACAAAGGGACACCTTATCCAGCATGTAAAGCACTGGGAGCATGCCCATATATACTCGTGCATCATATCGTAAAGAACCTCTATGTCTTCTTCCAAAAACCTTTGGACTATCTCCCTTGGGGAGTAGTCAAAGAACCTGTTAGAGGGACAGGATGCAGTGCAAACGCCACAGTTGAGACAGCCGAATAAGTATTCCTTAAACCTAAAATCTGATTTTACTTCCTCTATAACTCTAACCTTCTCCTCCCAAGGGACAGCTTTTGTCTTCTCAGATATGGGAAGGTTGTATCCATAAATATGTCCATCCATAGCTATACCTCCTAGCGATAAAAAATAAAGGAGCTATTTCCAAAGTCAATTAATTTTTGCTTATGAATATATAAGCATATACTTATAGTACCCCTAAAAAAATGAAAAACACTACAGAGTAATGACAGCATACTCACCGCTCATAAGCTTATCAAGGAAGGCAGCACCGCCTATTATACCGTCGCACAGCTCTTCGTTAACATCCTCTTTCTTGTATATTTCCGTAAGGTCAAGGGATGGAACGCAGAGGTATATCTTAACACCGGCTTCCTTTGCCATCTTGATAAAGTCATAGATAGTTTGCTCCACACCGGGCCTTACCTTTACCTTCTTTGCATTATCCCTCATGAGAAGAAAACCAGCCTCCGATGTTATAACCATCTCAACTTCGTAGTCCATCGTAGTAGCTGCTGTTGCAAGAAAGAAAGGAGCTCCAGCTTGAGGATTTATAAGCTCCCCCGTTGCTGGCTCAGCCCTTTCAAAGAAAGGTACAGTGAGGATGTAGAATATGAGCTTTTCATATCCTTGTGCAGCCATCTTTATCCTCCTTAAACAAAGATTATCATAGGCTTGTCTGCTTCTAAGACATAGTTTATAAAGGTGGCAGCTCCAGCGGGTGGCTCAAGACCGTCCATAAGGTCTTCGTACTTGTAAACGAAGAGCTCCATGGTCATCTGGCATGGGATGAGCTTTACTTCTGCCTCTTTGCATGCCTCTAAAAGCTGTGGTATGTCTGCAACTCCATGCTCTTTTATAGTCTTTTTCATCATGAAGGTCATAAGGTCCGTCATACCAGGGATGATACCCATTATCTGGGGAGGTCCTGGAAGTATAGAGGATATTGCGTTTGTTATGGGGTTTTGCATGGATGGTGGGAAGGACATGGGCATGGCTGGATTTCCTAAAGGTGCAAGCTTTAGCTCGTTCATCTTCTTCTTGTGTATTATGTTAAGCCCAAAGAATGTAAAAAATATGGCAGTTTCAATTCCCAAAGAGGCTGCAGTAGAGCCTAGTATAAGAGGCGGATAAGCCATATCCAATGTACCCTTGCTGGCTATTATGGCAAGCCTTTCTGTAGCCATAATTTTTCCCTCCTTATTTCTTTTTTAAGTAAAAGATGATCTTCCCACCCTCTTCCACAGTTTCAAGAAGCTCGTTCCCAGTCCTGTTGCAGAAGGCAGGAATATCTGCTTTTGCACCGGGGTCTGTGGTTATAACCTCAAGAATTTGGCCTGATTGAAGACCTTCTAAAGCCTTTTTGGTTTTCAACACAGGAAGCGGACAGTTGAGTCCAGAAGCATCAAGCACTTTGTCTGGTGTGATCGTAGCCATATTAAACACCTCCTAACATGAAATTATAAAACAGCTAGATTAATAAAATAAACCCTATGCATCTTTCATTCTATAGTTTTTATTTAATCTACTATAAGTTTATCTTATAAACGCCTGCTGTAAAGTTATGATAGAATATTAATCAGAGGCATGAAAGGAGGATGTTTATGAAAGTTTCCGTAAAAGATAGAGAAGGTTTTTTTAAGGAATTAGAAGTGGAAGTAGAGGGGGATGTGGTAAAAAGCACTCTCGATGATGTGTACAGATATTTAAAGGAAAGCGTGCAGGTTGAAGGGTTTAGAAGGGGTCAGGCACCTCTTTGGATAATAAAGGCAAGGTACAAAGATAGAATTGAGGAAGAGGTGGGTAAAAAGGTTGCAGACAAAACGCTAAAATTGGCAATAGAAGAGAGTAAGTTGGAACCTGTGGCGGACATATATTTGGAGCATATTAAGTTAGAAGAGGATATTCCCAGATTAAGGTACAGGGTTTCTTTTGAAGTACCACCAGAGTTTGAACTCAAGGAAATTGAAGGTATTGAGGTTGAAGTACCAAAGATAGAGTTCAGCGAGAAGTTGGTGAAAGATAGGATAGAAGAGCTGAGAGAAGAGCATGCTATATGGGAGCCAGTGGAGAGAGAGATAAAAGATGGAGACATGGTATCCATAGAGTATCACATAAAGGATACGGAAAGCGGTGAGACTGTTAGCGGTGATACTTCTGGCATCGTAGGACAAGGTATGTTTAGGGAAGAGATAGACAAGGCTCTCGTAGGCAAAAGGGAAGGCGATCAGATGAACTTTGAGGATCTCCCTCTTTACGACACAAGCGGAGAGCAGGTAGGGAAGGCTGAAGTAAGCATTGTTATAAAGGGGGTCAAAGAAAAGGTTTTACCCGAAGTGGGGGACGATTTTGCAAAGGAGACAGGTTTGGCAGAAAACTGGCATGAGTTAGAGGAGAAGATAAGGGAAGAGGTAAAAGAGAGCATAGATAGACTCAAAAGGTCAGCCTTGGAAGAGGCTGTAGTCAAAAAGCTTGTAGAACTTCATAATATTGGAGTTCCTCAAACCCTACTGAGCAGAGAAGTATCCCAGCTTGTACAGTTAAGGGTCAGTCAGCTTTCCCAGTACGGTATAGATACAAGGTACCTGGATTATAGAGCAATGGCACAGGAGCTTTTACCGCAGGCTGCTTTCAACATAAAGATAAGGTATGTATTAGAGAAGTACGCAAAGGAGAAGGGTATAGAGGTAAAGGATGAGGAGATTCAAAAAAAGTATGAGGAGATATCAAAGCAGTATGGAAAAAGTCCAGAAGAGCTAAAGGATATAAAAGGCATAATACGCCAAGACATACTCAGAGAGAAGGCATTGAATGATATAATTAAAAAAGTTTTTGTGAAAGAAGTGGAGGAGAAGAAAGATGAAGGAACTGTTTAATCAGTTGGTACCAATAGTAATCGAGCAGACGCCAAGGGGTGAGAGAGCCTTTGATATATATTCAAGACTTCTTCAGGATAGGATAGTCCTTCTTGGCTTTCCTATAGATGATCATATAGCAAACCTAATAGTTGCCCAGCTCCTTTTCTTAGAAGCCCAAGACCCAGAGAAGGACATATACATGTACATAAACTCTCCAGGTGGTTCTGTAACATCTGGTATGGCCATATACGACACTATGCAGTACATAAAACCAGACGTTATCACCATATGTGTTGGACAGGCTGCATCTATGGGAGCCCTGCTCCTCGCTGCAGGTGCACCAAACAAAAGATACGCTCTTCCCCACTCGCGTATAATGATACATCAACCCATCGGTGGTATAACTGGGCAAGCAACGGATATAATTATCCATGCGGAGGAGATAAAAAGGATAAAACATATGCTCAACGAAATACTTGCCAAGCATACAGGTCAACCGATAGAGAGGATAGAGAGAGATGTAGAGAGGGATTACTTCATGTCTGCTGTAGAGGCAAGAGATTATGGGATCGTGGACAAGGTCATTGAAAGAAGAGCATAGTCAAATGTCAAATATAACCTCCGCCACCCATTGCTCTTTTGACTTCTCTACCTTTAGCCTGTGATAAGTAGCCGCTTTTATGACAAGCTTTGACTCGTTCCTATCTGGGTCAAACTTACTTCCTATGAGTTTCAGTTTAACATGATGGTCTGAAAGTTCAAGCACCTGACAACCTGAAGCCACAAAACCTTTATATTCGTGAAGCACTAAGGCTTGGTTTATTATGTCCGCAAGCATATAGGGAAGTTCTGACTTTACTTCAAGGGGGTACTCTTCCCTTTCTTCTATTTCATCTATGTTGGTCATTTCGTTGAATGTAGCTAGAAGAGCCTTACATATGAGCTCTTCAAGGCTCTTTGCTTTCACTCTAATGCCAGCGTCAGCGGTTATATCCTCTATGACCTCATAAAAACTCATAGTCCCAGCATATCAAGCATTGAGTAAAAACCAGAAGGCTTGTCCTTTATCCATCTGGCAGCCTCTATAGCTCCTTTGGCAAAGGTATCTCTGGATGTAGCCCTGTGTGTAAGCTCTATTCTTTCACCAAAACCCAAGAAGTAAACTGTATGGTCTCCGACCACATCTCCACCCCTCATAGAGAGAACGCCTATATCCTTTTCCTCTCTCAGCTTTATACCCTCCCTGCCAAAGATGGCTTTATCTTCCAGAGACACACCCATCACCTCTGCGACTATCTGGGCAAGCTTTATGGCAGTTCCACTGGGAGCATCCTTCTTAAACCTGTGATGTATCTCGCATATCTCCACATCAAAGTTCTTATCCGATAGAGCCTTTGTAACTATCTGTGTCAGTTTGAAGAGAATGTTCACTCCAAGGCTCATGTTGGGAGAAAGCAAAAGGGGAGCGTTCTCCGAGCACCTTTTTAGTTCTGCAACTTCCTCCTGGGTAAAACCAGTGGTGCCTATGACAATACCCTTTCCATCAAGGGTTGCTAACTTGGCATGCGCCAATGCTGCGGGTGTATTCCCAGAAAACTCTATGACTACATCGCAGTAAGGCAAAACATCCTCAAGCCTTGAGGTGAGAGGTCTCCCCTTGAGCTCTTCCAATCCGCAGGCTTCTCCAAGGTCACCGACTCTGATGCAGTCTGGATGCTCAACCCCAGCAACTACTTCAAAATCGGCATACTCAAGGGAAAGCTTGAGTATAGTCCTACCCATTCTACCCAAGGCACCGCAAAGAGCTGCTTTCGTCATTCCTCCTCACTTTCTCCGAATATCATATCTTCAAGCTCTTCCAAAGCTTCCTCTGCTTGGTCTGGTGGAACTACAGAAGGGTACAAGGTTACTTTGATGTCTTCTGTGAAGAGGAAGCGGGCTAGCAAATCTTGGAGCTTTTCCATCTCCTCTGGGGTAAGGTCTGACCTTATACTCTCCTCAGCCGATTTACTTGTGAAGAAAAAACCTACCAAGCTAAAAGGGACTGCGTACATCTGTTCTTCCATGATACTCTCCTTTTTAGTTTTCACTACAAGTATAACACAGCTCTTACGGCAATAAAGTTTATTATCTTATCTTTCCACTTTTTTGCAACGTGTCTTACCTCATCGTAGTCTATGGTTTTTAGTTCTCTCCTTTCCATGAGCACTTTCCCTTTGCATATGAGCGTGTCTACATCAGAAGATTTTGCAGAGTAAAGGATCTGAGCAAATGGGTCGTAAAGGGGTTGAAGATGCGGCTTATCTGTATCTATGAGCACTATATCGGCTTCGTACCCCTCCTCTATCTCCCCTGCTTTTATGCCACATGCAGAAAAACCATTCCTTGTAGCTATCTTTATAGCTGTCTTTGTATCCATGGCTTTGACATCAAGGTATAAACCCTTTTGGAGCTTTACCATAACTGACATCTCTTCAAGCATATCCAAGTTATCGTTGGAAGCTGCCCCATCCGTCCCTAAGCATACATCTATTCCCATTTTCACATACTCCGATACTGGAGCTACACCAGAAGCCAACTTTAGGTTGCTCTCTGGACAGTGTACTACCTTAGCCTTCCTAACCTTAACCAACTCCTTCTCTTCATCATCTAACCACACCATATGAGCCATCAAAACCCTGTCTGAAAGAAAACCTAAGGATTCAAGATGTTTAACAGGCCTGTTCCCGTACTTCTCTTTTATGCTATTGACTTCTGCCTCCGTTTCGGACACATGGATGTGTATTAAAACATCTTCCTCTTCTGCAAGCTCTTTTGCTTTTAGAAGCGTTGACGGTGAGCATGTATAAGTAGAGTGAGGGCAAACTACAGGGAAAACAAGCTCTTCCTCTTTGAATTCTTTTACAAACTCCCTTGCTCTTCTTATGTACTCCTCTGGTTTTGATGCTACCTTTGTGGGAAAGTCAAGTATACCAAAGCCAAGCCCTACTCTAACACCAGCCTGCTTTGCCACCCTTGCCACCTCCTCCTCAAAAAAGTACATATCCATAAGAAGGGATGTTCCAGACATTATGCTCTCAGCTATACCCAAGAGGGCACCATCCCTGACAAACTCTGGAGATACAAACTCTTTCTCCAAAACCCATATGACCTTAGTTAGCCAATCCATAAGCGAGAGGTCTGCGCCTATTCCCCTCAAAAGGCTCATGGATATGTGCGTATGCATGTTGGCAAAGGCAGGAATGGCAACCTTCCCATTGGCTTTTATAACTTCCCTTGTCTCTCCTTCAAAGTTTGGAGTTATCAGGGCTATCTTTCCGTCCTTTATTGCTATATCATAGAGGGCTTTTCTTTGAGGGAGCAGGGCATTTTTTATTAAAAGGTCATACATGCTATTATTATAATAAGCCCATGAGAGTGAAAGCAGTCAAAAACATAAGGGGTGAGATTAGAGTTCCTTCGGACAAGTCTATATCTCATAGGGCTGTTATAGTATCTTCCTTAGCCGATGGGGAAAGTATCATAAAAAATTGGCTTATCTCTGATGATACTTTGGCAACGCTTCAAAGTCTCATGTCCCTCGGTGTAGAAGTAAAAAGAAGGGGGTCTGAGCTCACTGTGAAGGGAAAAAACTTCCTCCTTGAAGAGCCGGGAAATGTCCTTGATGCGAAAAATTCTGGTACAACAGCAAGGCTTATGCTGGGAGTCTTGTCAACTCAGGAGTTTTTCTCTGTGATAACTGGGGATGAAAGCTTGAGAGGTAGGCCCATGCTGAGAGTTGTAGAACCTTTGAGGCAGATGGGAGCTCTTATAGACGGAAGGCATTACGGGGACAAACTGCCCATCTGTGTGAGGGGTGGGAACTTAAAAGGTATATCCTTTTTCAACAAAAAGGCGTCAGCTCAAATTAAATCTTCTCTGCTCTTGGCTGGACTGAGAGCAGAGGGTATTGTAGAGGTTATAGAACCATATCTTTCAAGAGACCACACAGAAAGGATGCTAAGGCTCTTTGGAGCGGAGCTTCTCCAGATGGAAGGGACGAGGGGACACATTGTAAAGCTAACTGGAGGTCAGAAACTACACTCTGCTGAGGTTTACTGCCCAGCAGACCCATCTTCTGCAGCCTTCTTTGCAGCTTTGGCCCTTTTGACGGAAGGCTCAGAGCTTGTCCTAAGGGATGTTCTTATAAATCCTACAAGGGATGGCTTTTACAGAAAGCTTATACAAATGGGGGCTGATGTTAGTTTTGAGGATGTGAGGGAAGTATCCTTTGAGCCAGTGGCTAATGTGCTGATAAGAGGGGGAAGGAAGTTAAAGGCTGTGGAGGTGAAGGAGGATGAAGTACCTTCTTTGATAGATGAGATACCAGTTCTGGCCGTTGTTATGTCCCTTGCAGATGGAGTATCCAGAGTGAGGGGAGCAAGAGACCTAAGGGTGAAAGAGAGCGATAGGATCAAAGCCATTACCCAGAACCTAAGGGCTATGGGTGTTAAGGTGGAAGAGTATGAAGATGGGTTTGACATTGAGGGAACAGATAGTCTGAAGGGAGCCTTTGTTAAGACTTACAACGACCATAGGATAGCTATGGCGTTTTCTATAGCTGGGCTTTTAGCACAAGGGGAGACCATAATAGACAACCCAAGATGTGTCTCCGTTTCTTATCCATCCTTTTACAAAGACCTGAAAAGACTCATCCACCAAACCTGAGTTTAACAGCAAAGAAGACAACAATAAGCCCCAAAAGAAGGTTTAAAAAACCTAAAATTCTGGCTATCAGTCTGTGTACGGTGCTGTACAAAGCCCTTTTCCCAAAGTAAAGGTCATGAACCAAAGAAACCAAAACAACAAAAACAAAGAGGACTATCTTATGCCAGAGAGTGAGAGCATAAAGGTTAGAAAGGTCAAGCAGGTTAGAAAAACCAAGTATATAGTGTATGTTAAAGAGTCCAGTGATGAAGAGCCCAGATAGGGAGATCAGAGTACCGTAAAAGCTGAACCTTCTTCCAACCTCTTGAAAGACCTGGTCCTTTATGGGAAGTCTCCTAACAAAGGGGCTCACAACGAACACTAAAAAGATCATTCCACCTACCCAAAGAGAAGCAAGTACTACGTGAAGAAACAAGCTTATCTCTCTCAAACCCATGTTTAGCATTATACAGGTAGATAGAATAGTAAGCAAGTACTCACAATTTTTTTGTTCTCAAAGCAGTAGTATAATGTTCTTATGGTTATAAGGGGAAAAGTGTGGAAGTTCTCAGACAATGTGGACACTGACCAGATAATACCAGCAAGGTATTTAAACACATCCGACCCATACGAGCTTGCCAAGCATGTGATGGAAGACTCTGAGCATCCCAACTTTGCAAAAGACCATAAGGAAGGGGATATCATAGTAGCCGGAAAGAACTTTGGCTCTGGCTCCTCAAGAGAGCATGCACCCATAGCCATAAAGTACGCTAAGATTCCAGTAGTTGTTGCCAAATCTTTTGCTAGGATATTTTTTAGGAATGCCATAAACATAGGTCTACCAATAGTTGAAGCTCCAGAAGCTGTGGATAGCACAGATCATGGCGACGAGATAGAGGTAGACTTAGAAAGGGGTATAGTAAGGAATATCACAAAAGGTAAAGAGTACCAAGCCACAAAATTTCCTCAGGAACTGCAGGATATACTCAGAGCTGGTGGGCTTATGGAGTATGCCAAAAAAAGACTCAGACCAAATGCTTAGAGAAAGACTGAGGTCTATGGTTGTAGAGAGGTCTCTTAAAGTCTCGCAGGAGCCTATCTTTAGACTATCCTCTGGAAAACTGAGCAGATATTACATAGACTTAAAGAATATAACACTTGACCCAGAAGGGGCCTACACGGTTGGAAAAGTAATGTACGAGCTCATAAAGGAGTTTGAGCCTGTTGGAGCTGGTGGACTAACGCTAGGGGCTGATCCTATAGCTTACGCTGTCTGTTTTGTATCTTACATGGATGGGAAGCCAATAAAACCTTTCATCGTTAGGAAAGAAAAGAAAGAGCATGGTACGGGCAGACGGGTGGAGGGGCTTTTGAAGCCTGGCGACAGGGTTGCTGTGCTCGATGATGTGGTAACAACAGCCAGCTCATCTTTGAGGGCTGTGGAGGCATGCAGGAATGAGGGATTTGAAGTTCTTGGTGTCTTTGCCGTTGTGGACAGAGAAGAAGGGGGAAAGGAAAACATAAAAAGCGCAGGGTTGGAACTTTACTCCATCTTTAAACTTTCGGAGCTTCTCTGATGAACTCCATACTGCTGAACTCTCTCCTTTTACTTTTAGGAACTTCTGCTGGTAGCCTTCTTGCCTTGACGCTAAAGAAGGTTCCCTTGGGTGTGAACTTGAACCTTGCCTTCGCTGGTGGGGTGATGATGGTTGCAAGCTTCACAAGTCTGATAGTACCTGGTATAGAAACTGGCGGTTTTCTACAGACATCGTCGGGAATCATCTCTGGATTTCTTCTCATCGGTCTAATGGAAAACCTTTTCCCTCATGAGCATGCTATAAAGGGCTATGAAGGCGCCTTACATACAAAAAAGCTAAAAAAGCTTATGCTTGTGACAATAGGCGTTGTAATAGTTCCTCATCCCATAGAAAAATATTCCACAGGATGAGGTTTCGCAGGCAAGGGGACTATAAGCTCCCTTGTGAACCGCATAAGAACATTCCTCGCACCTACTATGTCCGCATCTCCTTCATACCCACACCGTAGGCACTTGAA
>JAXSMZ010000008.1:38765-52467 GCA_037924335.1 Aquificaceae bacterium | reverse complement strand
ATGCGTCAAAGCCTTGTGTTTCTTTATGTTCCGCTATGTCCCTGTATGTCCCATAATCAAGGTGGGGGTGTTTCACATTTTTCAAAAATTACAGTTTTATAATACTCAATATGTCAAGTTTTGAGATAGCCGTTTTGAAAGGAGATGGAATAGGACCTGAGATCGTTGATTCTGCCATAGAGGTTCTCAAAAAGGTAGGGTACCTGTTTAACCATAGTTTTGTTTTTGAGGAAGGTCTCATAGGTGGTTCTGCCATAGACAGAGAGGGAACTCCGTTACCCCAAAAAACAGTTGAAATCTGTCTTATGTCTGATGCTGTATTGCTTGGTGCTGTGGGTGGTCCCAAGTGGGATAACCTACCTACAGAAAAAAGACCGGAGAAGGGACTCCTTGGTATAAGGAAGGCTTTAGACCTTTATGCCAACATAAGGCCAGCAAAAGTTTATGAGCCATTGGTTCATTCATCCCCGCTCAAGGACGATATAGTAAAGGGGACTGACTTTATAGTTGTGAGGGAACTAACGGGTGATGTTTATTATGGTCAGCCTAGGGGTATCTTTATGGAGGATGGAAAAAGAGTGGGAATAAACACTATGAGGTACACAGAGGATGAAATAAGGAGAGTTGTTAGAAAGGCCTTTGAGTTGGCAAGAAATAGAAGAAAAAAGCTCACGAGCGTAGACAAATCCAACGTGCTGGAAGTTAGCTCCCTTTGGAGGGATGTAGTGGAAGAAGAAAGAAAAAACTATCCAGATGTAGAGCTGGAGCATCTGTACGTAGACAACTGTGCCATGCAGATGATAAGGAGACCTTCCACCTTTGACGTCATTGTCACTGGAAACATATTTGGAGATATACTATCAGACGAGGCTGCTGTTCTTACGGGAAGCCTTGGTATGCTACCTTCGGCGAGCATGGGAGAAAAACATGCTCTCTATGAACCAGTTCATGGTTCAGCGCCAGACATAGCAGGAAAGGGCATAGCAAACCCTATAGCCACAATACTCTCTGTTGCAATGATGCTCAGATACTCCTTAAACTTAAAAGAGGAGGCAGAACTTATAGAGAGGTCCGTTGAAGATGTACTCAGAAAAGGCTACAGAACCCCAGATATATACACTGAGGGGACAAGGAAGGTAGGTACAAAGGAGATCACACAAGCTCTAATAATTTCTTTGGAGGAGCTATGCGAAAAGTTAGCTTGATCGTTCTTTTTATCGCGTCTTTTTCCTTTGCCCAAAGCTTTGAGGAAGGGATAAAGAAATTCTTTTCAAGAACAGGCTTTGTGATTAAAGTAGAAAAAGACGAAGCTTTTATCGATATGGGTAAGGGTCAGGTGAAAGAAGGAGAAGAGTTTATCGTTAAGAGGGAAGGAAAAGAGGTTATCCACCCAATAACTGGAAAGGTATTAGGAAGGGAAAGCTCTGTAATTGGTAAGTTAAGGGTGGATAAGGTTTACGAAAACTTCTCAGAGGCGAGGATAACGGAGGGTAAAGATGTAAAAGTTGGGGATAGGGTAGAACTTCTGACACCGAGCGTATGCTACGAGGGTTCCGATGAGGGCTTTTTTAAGGTTAGTTCTTTCGTTGATGGACTAAAAAAGGGTAGTGGCTGCACTTACACAGTCAAAGAGTTTAAGGATGGTTACGGCATTGAGTTCATGAACTCACCTGTAGCTTTTTACCCAATTAGCCAAACGAGCGTATCCCTGCAAAAAGCGAGCGTGCAGGACCTTAAGCTTTTAGCTCGAAGTAAGTTTGTAAAATCCCTTCCCTCCATACCCATATCTGCGGACGTTGGCGACCTTATGGGTAACGGTAAGGACTATCTTGTGGTCCTTTACTCGGGGAAGGTGGAAGTTTATGAACTTTTAAAGAACGATATAGTAAGAAGGGCAAGTTACTCTTTACCTGCTGGCACACCTGTTTCTGTATCTGTTGGTAGGATAGGACAAGAGGAGAAAGACCTCATAACAGTCAATATGATATCGGGAGATAAAGCAAGCTCACTCATATTGAAGATGGTGGGGGATAGCCTTCTGCCAGTACAAGGAGACATACCTTACATAATGGGTATACTTGACAAGAGCAGACCTAAAGAGACCTTTATGGGACAGAGCTTCGACTTTGAAAACAGGTTAGGAAAGGTTGTCAGACTATCTCTAGGTAGGGATGGAATCAAAGAAGTTGGAGTTTTTCCAGCACCAAGGGGTTTTAGAGTAGATAGTGCCTTTTATTATGGAAACTATCTTGTGTTTACAGATTCTTCTGGCAGAGTGAGGATCTTTGATGGAAACAACGAGGTTTTCTCTTCGGATGAGGGCTTTGGAGGTTCTTACTCTTATGTGGAGATGTCCATTGGCGGTGCCAAGATCAACTATGTTTTCAATCCAAAAGGTACTGTGGGAGAGCTTTTGGGCTTTAGGGTAGCTTTTGTGATAAGGAACTACAGCAGCCAAATCCAGAGGTTCTTAGACATAATAAAGTACTCAAAAGGGGAGCTTTTCCTTTTGGGTGAGCAGAGAAAAGACCTTATCTTTTTTAAGCAGCTCATGGGTGGCTCCCTTGAAGAAGCCATTCAATCTGTAGTTTTCACAAAGGATGGAAGGTTTTTAGTTCTTACCGGAAGAACAGGCACCATACCCATACAGAACAAAGGGGAACTGTACGAGATAGAGGTAAAAGTCTTGTAAGGAATAGTATTAGGAACTAATTACCAAATTAGTAGAAATTTTTAGAAGAATATAGATATATTGTTTATAAGTTCACCTCTTGACAAGGGAGAAATCTTGCGGTATATTTTACATTGAAACCTTAGGAGGACGTTCCTCCTGGGGCTAAACCTACTACTGCGAAAAAGCAAACCCTTGAGGTGTTGGTAAAAAGACACCTTGAGAGGTTATAAAGGCTGTAATAGTGCTGCCTTGGAGGTCTAAAGTTGTAGTGGGGCCTCCTAAACCCCTGCAGTGGTAGGAATAAAGAGCTTGATTTCTATGAAAGGGGGAACTATAGGTTATAATTAACTTATGGCAGGACATAGTCATTGGGCGCAGATAAAACATAAAAAGGCTAAGGCAGATATACAAAAGGGTAAGCTTTTTAGCAAATTGATAAGGGAAATAACCGTTGCAGTTAGAGAATGTGGAGCAAATCTCGAAGCAAATCCAAGGTTGAGAACAGCTATAGAGAATGCAAGAAAAGCCAACATGCCTATGGAAACCATAGAGAGGGCTATAAAGAAAGGTTCTGGAGAACTTGGAGGTGAGTCGTACGAAGAAGTCATCTACGAAGGCTATGGTCCGGGCGGTGTTGCTGTGATCGTTCTTGCTACAACAGACAACAGAAACAGGACCACATCGGATGTAAGGCACGTATTTACAAAGTACGGTGGAAACCTTGGCTCCTCTGGTTGCGTGTCTTACATGTTTGAAAGGGTAGGGTATATGGAAGTTCCAAAGGATGCTGTCAGCGAGGAGGAGATATACGAAAAGGCCATAGAGGCAGGGGCGGAGGACATAGAGTCTGGCGATGTAGCCTATACTGTATACACCAGGCCTGAGGACTTCTACAGCGTAAAGGAAAGCTTCATAAGAAATAACATCCCCATTGAGAACTCTGGAATAAACTACAGACCAAAAAGCACAGTGCAGATAAAGGACCCAGAGATGGCCAAAAGGGTGCTAAAGCTCCTTGATGCATTAGATGAGCTCGATGATGTTCAGAGCGTCATATCAAACTTTGACATTCCAGAGGAGGTCTTAAAGGAGACCCTATGAGAGAGGTCTTTACGGATAGAGCACCAAAACCTGTTGGTCCTTACTCTCAGGCTGTAATCTATGAGAAACTTATCTTTGTATCTGGGCAGATAGGTATAGACCCAAGTACGGGAAAGCTTAAGGAAAGTTTTGAGGATCAGGTTAGACAGATATTCAAAAACATAGATGAGATACTTTTATCCTCAGGAACAAGCAGGAATATGGTTTTAAGAGTAGTTGTTTATATGACAGACCTATCCAAGTTTAAAAAGTTCAATGAAGTGTACGAAGAGTACTTTAAGAATGTGAGGGTAAAACCAGTTAGGACGACTGTTGGGGTCTTTGCCCTTCCCCTTGAAGCACAAGTAGAAATAGAGGTCATGGCTGCTGTCTCATAGTTGGGAAGAGGATAACTTCTCTTATGGAATCAACATCTGCCAAGACCATTACCAATCTGTCTATACCTATTCCCTCCCCTGCAGTTGGTGGCATACCATGCTCTAATGCTCTCAGAAAGTCCTCATCCATCTGCATAGCTTCTTCATCCCCCATCTCCCTTTCTTTGAGTTGTTGCAAAAACCTTTCTTTCTGCTCAAAGGGGTCGTTGAGCTCAGTGTAAGCATTGGCTATCTCTTTACCTGCAATGAAAAGCTCAAACCTTTCAACCAACTTGGAGTTTTCCCTATGTGTCTTTGCTAATGGCGAGAGGAGCATGGGAAAGTCCACAACGAAGAGGGGACCAACGAGCTCATCCTCCACAAGCACATCAAAAACCTTATCTATCAATTTAGCATGGGTGAGCTCTTCTGCCTTTGGAATACCAAGCTCAATGGCAAGTCTTCTTAGCCCATCAACATCCTCAAGGAAAAAGCTCTCACCCTTCCCAGTTTTCTCTTTAAGAAGGTCAAAGTATCTGTAAGTTCTGTAAGGTGGAGTAAAATCTATCTGACGGCCTTGATAGTTGATGCTTAACTTCCCTACAAGTTTTTTTATGATACTGGAGAATAGCTCCTCTGTAAACTTCATAAGGTCCTTGTAGTCCCAATAGGCACAGTAAAACTCCAGCATGGTAAACTCTGGATTGTGCGTCGTATCTACCCCTTCATTCCTAAAGTTCTTCCCTATTTCGTAAACCCTGTTAAAACCACCAACTATGAGCTTTTTTAGATAAAGTTCTGGCGCGATCCTAAGGTATAGATTCTGCTCAAGGTAGTTATGGTAAGTGATAAAGGGCTTGGCATTGGCTCCAGATGCAATCTGTTGCAGTACTGGAGTCTCTACTTCAATAAAGCCTCTCTCATCAAGAAACTTTCTTATCTCTGATATGAGTCTGCTTCTGATAAGAGCTATTTTTTTTGCATGTTCATTGGCGATAAGGTCCAGATATTTCTGTCTGTACCTTAGCTCTATATCCTTAAGACCATGCCATTTTTCAGGCAATGGATGTAAGCTCTTGGCAAGCATGACAAAACTGTGAGCTTCCACTGTAAGCTCACCTGTACTTGTTCTAAAGAGCCTTCCCTTTATACCTACTATATCTCCTATGTCAAAGAGCTCATCAAAGACCTTGAAGCTCTCATCACCAAGGATGTCCTTCCTCAAATAAACCTGTATCTTTCCGGTGACATCCTGCAAATGGCAGAATATGGCTTTTCCCATACTGCGCAAAGATACGATCCTTCCTCCTATACTTACCTCCTCAAATCCAGGGTCTAAGTCGTACTTTTGTTTCACCTCTTTTATGCTAAGACCTTCTTCCTGCGTCGGCTCTGCATCATACAGGGTAAGTTTACCCTCATGCCTCAAAAGCTTACCTTTTACGTTGTATACCTCCCCCTGTTTGAAAGTATGGGGTGTTAAAACAACCATCTCAGTACCCATCTCGTCGGCAAACCTTAAAAAGAAGCCTTTCTCCGTTTTTGATACCCTTTTGACTGTCCCCTTTAGAACTACCTCTTCCTCTTCTGGATCCCTTTCGTACCTTTCCCTTATGCTTCCTATAAAATCGCTCATCTCAAACTTGTGAGGATAAGGGTTTGACAGCTCTTTCAGTCTTTGGAGCTTCTTAAGCCTTTCCTGCTGCATAGGCCAAAAATTATAACATAAACCTGAAGAGATGTTAGATTATTATGTATGTGCGGTATATTTGGAGTATTCAATGCGGAGCATGCAGAAAGGTATGCCTTTTACGGTATATATTCCTTACAGCACAGAGGACAGGAGAGCGTTGGTATAGCCACATCTGACTACGAGAGAATATCCTTAATGAAGAAGCCTGGACTGGTTTTGGATGCGATAACCAACAAGGATATGGAAAGGCTAAAAGGTAACATAGCTATAGCTCATGTAAGATACTCAACATCCGGCGACATTGGGGGTCTAAATGCCCAACCCATGCTTAGGGAAACATCCATGGGACCTGTTGCAATAGTTCACAATGGGAACCTCGTTAATTACACACACCTGAGGAGGTCCCTTGAATCAGAAGATGTGGAGTTTCATCATAACTCAGACACTGAGCTTTTCCTTGCTCTCATCGATAGAGGAATATACGAACCAAAAAATGTGGAGCTTAATCCCGAAGATGCTGGGCTTTTACCAAGAATTTTTTACGTTTTGAGCAGAGTCAGGGGGGCTTACAGCATCATATACCTTTTCAAGGATAGGCTTATTGCGGCCAGAGACCCTTACGGTTTTAGGCCATTGCTCATGGGTAGATTAAAGAACTCAGTACTCTTTGCTTCTGAAAGCTGTGCCTTTGACATACTGGGTGCGGAGCTTTGGAGGGAAGTAAAGCCAGGTGAGGTTATGGTTGTGGACAAAAAGGGAATTAGGAGCTATCACCCTTTCAAGGGCGAAAGAAGGGCCATGTGCATATTTGAGTTTGTTTACTTTTCGAAACCTGAGGGCTTCCTTTTCGGTGATTGGGTTTACAACGTCAGAAAGGCTATGGGAGAGCAGCTTGCAGATGAGGATAATGTAGATGCGGATATAGTGATCCCTGTCCCAGACTCGGGTATAGTGCCAGCGATAGGATACGCTCAAAGGAGGGGTATTCCTTTTGAGCTCGGTTTGATAAGAAACCACTACATAGGAAGAAGTTTTATAGAGCCAACTCAAGAGCTTAGAGATATAAAAGTTCTGATGAAGTTCAACCCAAACAGGGCTGTCCTTGAAGGTAAGAGAGTTGTAGTTATAGATGACTCCTTGGTAAGGGGGACCACATCAAAAAAGATAGTTTCCATGCTGAGGAGGGCTGGAGCTAGGGAGATACACTTTAGGATAGCATCTCCACCCGTAGTGGGTCCTTGTTACTATGGCATTGACACACCAACAAAGGAAGAGCTAATAGCCAATAAGTTCAGCCTGGAAGAGATAAGAAATTTCATAGGAGCAGATTCTATGAGATACCTGTCCTTGGAAGGACTGAGGAAATGTGTAAGGAATGCCTCTGAATTCTGCGATGCATGCTTTAGCAGCGTTTATCCTTTAGTCTTTGAGGAAAGACTGCTCCGTAGCTGCTGAACTGTGTCCAATATCATCTCTAAATCTTTCAGAGGAATCATGTTTGGACCGTCCGAGAGGGCACTCTCTGGGTCTGGATGCGTCTCCATAAATATACCATCGCATCCCACTGCAACGGCAGCTCGGATCAGTGGAAAAGCAAACTCCCTTTGACCCAAAGACCTGTCTCCTGCACTGCCTGGTAGCTGCACACTGTGCGTGGCATCAAAGATTACCTTAGTAAACTGGGACATGATAACAAGGCTTCTAAAGTCAACTACCAAGTTGTTGTAGCCAAAGCTTGTACCCCTCTCTGTTATATAATAGTCCACGGCATTAGCGTGCTTTAGCTTTTCTACCACATTCTTTACATCCCAAGGTGCCAGAAACTGCCCCTTTTTGACGTTCACGAGCTTTTTACTCTTTGCACAGGCAACCAAAAGGTCTGTCTGCCTGCTTAAGAAGGCTGGTATCTGCACCATATCCACAACATGGGCAACTGGCTCCACCTGCCATGTTTCGTGAACATCCGTCGTCACATTTAGTAAAAATTCTTCCTTCACTTTTCTCAGTATCTCAAGCCCCTTTTCCAGTCCAGGACCCCTGTAAGAGTTTATGGAAGACCTGTTTGCTTTGTCAAAGGATGACTTGAAAAAAAAGGAAAATTCAGAGTAAAGCTCGGACAGTCTCTTTACATGCTCGGCCACCTTAAAGACTATCCTCTCGCTCTCTATCACGCAAGGACCAACTATTATTATCATCCTGCATGAACCTCTAAGTAGAGCTTTGCTATCTCTTTGGCAAGGCTATTCATCCTCTTTATGTACCTTGCTCTCTCTTGAACGGATATCACTCCCCGAGCATCGAGAAGGTTAAAGATGTGCGAACACTTGAGTAGACTGTCGTAAGAAGGAAGGACCAACTTTTCAGAGATGAGCCTTCTAACTTCCTCTTCGTGAGTTTCGTAAAGTCTAAAGAGGATATCTGGGTTAGATTTTTCAAAGTTGTAAACGCTCCACTCGTACTCTAACTTTTTGAAAAAGTCGCCGTACTTTAGCCACTCGTTCCATCTTATGTCAAATACGCTGTCCACATCCTGAAGGTACATGGCTATCCTTTCTAGCCCATATGTTATCTCGACGGATATCTCTTCAAGATCCAAGCCACCAGCCTGCTGAAAGTATGTAAACTGTGTTATCTCCATCCCATCGAGCCAAACTTCCCATCCAAGCCCCCATGCACCAAGGGTTGGAGATTCCCAATCATCCTCCACAAATCTTATATCATGCTCGGATGGGTCTACGCCAAGGGCTTTAAGACTTTCAAGGTAAAGCCCCTGTGGATCCTCAGGAGCGGGTTTTAGTATAACTTGAAACTGGAAATAATGCTGAAGCCTGTTTGGATTTTCTCCGTACCTTCCATCCTTTGGCCTCCTTGACGGTTCTACATAGGCCACATTCCAAGGCTTCTTATCCAAAACCTTTAAAAATGTGGCTGGATTCATTGTTCCAGCTCCAGTCTCTATGTCGTAAGGTTGCCATACGGCGCACCCCTTCTCTGCCCAAAACCTCTGCAGGTTAATTATTATGTCCTGAAAGTACATAACTAATAGTATATCTCCTTTATGATCTGCTCGCAGGCGGACGGGTTATGAAAAGATCTTATGTTTTTTGAAAAGGCTTTCCACTCTGTCATAATATGCTCCACAGCCCTTATTACACTCTCTAAGGATGCTTCTTCCTGTCTTATCACAATTCCCCCACCGAGCTCTTCGATCTCCTTCGCGTTGTAAAACTGGTGGTCCCTTGCGGAGAAGGGATAAGGAATGAACAAGGATGGCACACCAAAGAGGGAAAGCTCCGTTATTGTTCCTGCCCCTGCTCTACTTATGGATACGTCGCAGGCTCTGTATATGATTCCCATCTGGTGGCAGAAGGGTAATACTTTAACTGGAAGCTTTTTTTCAGCATAGAAGTTCCCTACACGCTCGTAGTCCCTATTGCCCGTTATGTGTATACCCTGTGCTGGAAAGCAATGAAAAAACTCCATTGCAAGGTCGTTGAGGAACTTAGCCCCCTGACTTCCACCCACTACAAGCACAGTAGTATTCTCTCTCTCGAGGCCAAGGCTTTCCCTCGCTTCTTCTTTGCTCATGGTAAGATGCTTGAGAACATCCTCCCTCACTGGAAGTCCAGTTTTCACTACCTTCTCCTTTGGAAAAAACTTTCTTGAGTACTCAAAGGTTATAAAGGTCTTTTTGGAGAACTTGCTCAGAAGTGTGTTTGTAAGGCTCGGAACAGAATTCTGCTCATGAAGGTAGAGGCTTTTACCCCTTATGGAAAGGGCAAGACCAACGGGCAAGCTAACATAACCCCCAAAAGCCACACCTATTGCTTCTCCTACATTTCCAATAAGCTTTAAGGTTCCTACCGTCAGACTAAGAAGGGCTTTGGCTTTTTTGAAAAGGCTCACACCTACAAAAGGGTTCATGTCTAAAAACATGCTTGGACATGGTATTTGACCTCTCATCCTGTACTCTATACCCCTTTTGGAGCCTATGAAAAGAACCTCCATATTTCTCTTTAGCATACAGTCAATGAGTGCCAAGGCAGGGAAAAAATGCCCTCCTGTACCACCACCAGATACGAAAAACTTCATGAGACCTTTTTTAGAATCTTCACAATTCTATTTTCTAACCTTTCCTGAGGTACAAGGTCGCATATTATATCCACACCTATACCCTCAAGCTCTCCAGTGAAGGCTATCCTCAGAGAGTGCCAAACATCCTTGGCTCTTACGCCAAGCTTTCTCTGTATACTACTGGCTATCTCCTTCACCGCTGAAGAGCTGAGCTTTTTACCCTTTATCTCTTCCAAAAAGGTGGATAGGATCTCGTAAACTCTCACATTCTCAAGCTCGTTCCAGGCAGAGGGAGATATCTCAAAATCGTCCAAAAAGAAAGGTGCCAGTCTATCCACAGCATCCGTTAAAGTTTCAAAGGAATCCCTTGTCCTTTCGAGAACCTTTTTAAGGTAATCTTCATTGCTCACGTCGTAACCAGCCTTTTCTAAGAAAGGTTTTATCTCCTGGACAAGTCTTTCAAGACTCACAACTTCCCTTATGTACACACCGTTCATCCACCTTAACTTTTCTTTACTGAAGACTGCTGGAGAAAGATTTATGTCCTTGAGGTCAAAAAGGTCTATGAGCTCATCCTTTGAGTATATCTCCCTTCCTTCCTTAGCAGACCATCCAAGGAGACAAAGGTAGTTAAAGAGAGCCTCGGGAAGATAGCCTTCCTCCCTGTAATTTTTTACAGAGACTGCACCGTGTCTTTTTGAGAGCTTGCTTCTGTCCTCCCCAAGTATAACTGGAAGGTGAACAAACTTTGGTATTAGAAAACCAAGAGCTCTGTATATGAGTATCTGCTTGGGTGTGTTGGGAATATGGTCTTCACCCCTTATCACATGTGTAACACCCATGAGGGCATCATCCACAACTACAACAAAGTTGTATGTTGGAGTCCCATCACTTCTAACTATAACAAAGTCCCCAAAGTCATCCGCGTTTATGGATATGTGTCCCCTGAGCATGTCTTCAAAAACTATGCTCTCGCCATAGGGTACTCTAAAGCGTATGGCGTAAGGTTTGCCCTGCCTCTTAAGATGCTCTGCTTCTTCTATATTCAACACACTACACTTACCAGAGTATCTGTAAGGCACACCTTTCCTCTCAGCCTCTTGCCTTTCCCTTTCCAACTCCTCAGGCATACAAAAACAAGCGTACGCATGTCCAGAGGCTAAAAGTTCTTCAGCGTACCTTCTGTATATTTCAAACCTCTCAGACTGACGGTAAAACTCATCCCACTCAAGCCCAAGCCATCTGAGGTCTTTTATGAGCATATCCTCAAACTCCTTGGTAGACCTCTCTATGTCTGTGTCTTCTATTCTGAGGATAAACTTCCCGCGGTGATGTCTGGCAAAGAGATAGCTAAATATAGCAGTCCTTGCGTTCCCAAGATGCAAATACCCTGTCGGACTTGGTGCAAAGCGTGAGACTACCATAGAATAAATTATATGCTTATAATATCTCTCATGGAACTTATCTTTGAGGTTTCGAAAAAAGGAAGAAGAGGCTACAAGCTTCCCAATTTGGACACTCCTCCTGTGAATTTAGAAGAGTATTTGGGAGACTACATAAGAAAAGACTTGAAGCTACCAGAGGTTTCTGAGCTGGATGCTGTGAGGCATTATACAAACCTCTCTAAGCTAAACTATTCGGTGGATACAAACTTCTACCCTCTTGGCTCTTGCAGCATGAAGTACAATCCGAGGATATGCGAGGAAGTATCAAGTTTAGACAGTTTTAAAAACCTCCACCCTATGGTGGATGACCTATTTGCACAGGGAAGCTTGGAAGCTATGTACAGGCTTAAGGAAATTATAAAAGAGCTTGGGGGTTTCAGCGATGTTAGTCTGCAGCCTGCTGCTGGAGCTCATGGTGAATTCCTTGGACTTCTTTTAACGCTTGCATACCATAGGGACAGAGGAAACTCAAAAAAAAGGAAGATTTTGGTGCCAGATTCGGCACACGGAACAAACCCAGCTTCTGCAGCCATGTGCGGGTTTGAAGTTGTAACGATAAAGAGTGATGAAAACGGAGAGCTAAACTGGAAGGACTTTCTGCAAAAGTTAGGTGAAGACACGGCTGGCCTTATGCTGACAAACCCAAACACGCTTGGGGTCTTTGAAAGGAAAGTAAAACAGATAGCAGAAGAATTGCACTGTGTGGATGCTCTCCTTTATATGGACGGAGCCAACTTTAACAGTATAGTTGGCATCTCAAGGCCTGGAGACTGGGGTGTGGATATAATGCACTTTAACCTCCATAAAACTTTTGGAACTCCACACGGTGGTGGGGGTCCTGGGGGTGGAGCTTTGGGGGTTTCAGAAAAGTTAAAATCTTATCTTCCTGTACCTCAGGTAGAGTTTGATGGAGAAAGGTACTTTCTAAATTGGGACATACCCAAGAGCGTCGGAAAAATAATGTCCTTCTATGGAAACTTTTCTGTGATGGTAAGAGCATTAGCTTACATAATGAGCTATGGAAGCTCCATAGACGCTGTTGCCAAGCATGCAGTTCTCAACGCACGCTACCTTAGGCATCTCCTAAAGGGTGTATTTCTTAACCCTTACGAGCATGTCCCCTGCATGCACGAGTTTGTTCTATCTCTTTCCCCCTTGACTAAGTATGAAGTTAGCCCTATGGATGTGGCTAAAAGGCTCTTAGACTATGGGTTTTATGCTCCAACCGTGTACTTCCCCCTTGTGGTAAAAGATGCCTTTATGATAGAGCCTACAGAAACGGAGAATCCAGATACGCTAAGAGCTTTTGCCAGAGCCTTAAAAGAGATAGCAAAGGAAGCAAGAGAAAACCCTCAAGGAGTAAAGTCTGCACCTACAAAAACACCAGTTAAGAGGGTAAAGGAGGCAGAAGCAAACAGAAAGCCAGTGCTCAGGTTTGAGCAAAGCGTATGATGGATCACTTATCACATGGTACCGATTGGTTCTTCGCATGGATAAACTATATGCAAGAAAGACAAAGCCTAAGATTATTTGCATATCAGCCTCAGGACCGCATCCACGATTAAGGTCTGCCCTTCAACGCCTGGCTCTAGAGCTTCTACCCCTTTCCTCATGGTATAAGGCTCTATTGGAGGCATCCTCGTGGTAAAGTCCATGGTCTGTATAAAACAATCTTTGTTCAGCTTTTTAGATAGGTTATCTGTTAGCTCTTTTGCTGAGTCTATTAGTCTGAGCCTCAGCTCTTTTTCCACTCTCTAAAGACCTAACAGCCTTGTCAACGTTTCCCAATATGTTTATAACTTCAGATTCTTTCTGTGCCTTTGCTGTAACAGGAAGATTCATGCTTAGATGGTCTGGAAGTAGCTCCCTGCTTTCTGTCAAATTCATAGTTATTGTTGTCTCCGTAGCATAAGCCACAAAGCTCATAAGGAGAAGAGCTAAAACTCCCCTCATCCCAACACCTACAACCTCATTGGCATTATGAGACAGATATAGGGGTCTTGTTCTAAATCGCTCGACTCTATGAGGACTGCACTGTCTGGGTCTGTTATCTTCAACCAAACATTATCCACATCAAAGCTTTCAAGAGCTTCTATAAGGTATCTACCATTGAAACCAAGCTCTACTGGCTCATCGCTGTACTCTACCTCCAGCTCATCCCTTCCTTCTCCATACTCTGGCTCTGATATCTCAAGGATCATCAAGTTATTGGCTAAGGAGACCTTCACTGGAAAAGCTGAAGATGATGCCACAGAGGAAAGCCTTTTGAGGCTCTCTATAAAATCTGCCCTGTTTATTAAAAGCTGGCAGTTAAACTCCTTTGGTATTATGGGTATGTAATCGGGATATTCACCCTCCA
>JAXSMZ010000008.1:4792-38755 GCA_037924335.1 Aquificaceae bacterium | reverse complement strand
ATGGATAGCTCCCATCCTTCACCCCTCATATGAGAGAAGGATTCATCCCTGCCAACTTCCACATGACCTATGTAATCTTTGAGTAGGGATCCTAACACCTTTAAACTCTTCCTCGGCAAAAGAAGTTCAAGGGGAAATTTAGAGTCTGTCCAGTAAAGCGCTAGCCTGTGACCATCAGAACCTACAAAATGGGTTTTCCCTTGATGTTCATGTACGTAAAGCCCTTGAAGGGCATACCTGGAATCCTCCCTCGATACAGCGTACTCAGTTTTTTCTATTGCCTTTAGCAGGTTCCCCGATGATATGCTTGTCGATACCTTTATCTTTGGAAACTCTGGAAAATCCTCAGGGTTCAAGGTAGCCAGTTTAAAGACAGACCTGCCACCAGTCAAGACAAGCTTGTCTTCTTTTACTTCCATATGCATCTCTACAGAAGGAATAGACCTCACAATGCTCGTTAGCTTATCTGCGTTGACTGTGCAAGAACCTGCCTGGATCACGTCAGCTCTTATACTGAAGGTAAGGAAGTTTTCAAGGTCTGTAGCTTTGCAGAGAAGCTTATCATCCTCCACTACCAACAGAAAGTTGTTTAGGATCGGTAGGGCTGACTTTTTCTCAGTAGCTGTCTTTGCTTTTTGAAGGGCTTCCAAGAACTCTACCCTATCCATAGACAGTTTCATGCCTAAGATTATACCATATGGAAAGGATCATCTTTTTAGAGGAAGGTGCTGACCTGGACGCTCTATCTTCTGCCTACGGTGTGCTACTTTTGTATCCAGACAGTAAGCTTTTTAAACCTAAGTATCTATCAAAAAGGGCGAGCGAGGTTTTTAAAGATTTTATACACCTTTTTAGAACTGTTGAGGAACTACCAGAAGAGTTTGAGCTTGTACTTACAGACACTTATCACTACCAAGAATATCTTGAAAAGTACAGGGATAGGATAAAAAGCATAAGAATCTATGACCATCATCCTATAAAAAGGGAAGGGATAGAAGGGAAGCTTGAACCCGTCGGTAGTGCCACAACCTTAGTGGTTGAAGAACTTATGGAAAGGGAAATAGATATATCTCCAGAGTCTGCAACCATTCTGAGCCTTGGTATATACGAGGACACTGGCTTTTTAACCTATGAGGGGACCACTCCAAGGGATGCAAAGGCTTTAGCTTGGCTTCTTGAGAGAGGGGCAAAGCTGGATGTAGCCCGCAAATATCTTTCTGAAACGCTCAGCAAAGAACAGATAGACATGCTATCAAAACATCTCCAATCTATAGAATCTTACTTTTTAAACGGTAAGAGAGTCGTTATAGTAGTGATAAGGAGCGAAGAGTACCAGTCTGAAGTCCTTAGGATACTGTACGACCTTAAAGAGGTAAGGGAGTCTTCTGCCTTTTTTGCCATCGTATCCGCTGGACAGAAGACTTACGTCTTTGGAAGGAGTCTAAAGGGAGAGTTTGATGTGAGCAGTGTATTGGAAAGAATAGGGGGTGGAGGGCATACCTTTGCAAGTGCAACAAAGTTGGAGGGTATAGATGCACAGAGGGTGAAATCTATAGTTTTATCCCTCATTAAGGGTGAAAGAGTCCTATTAAAAATAGAGGATATCATGTCCTACCCTGTTTTTGTCCTTCATCAGGATATGAAGGTAAGGGATGCCATACTTGAGCTATCTCAGAGAAACTTTGCCGGTGCTCCAGTGATAGATGATTCGGGCAGAGTTGTAGGGATAGTATACAAAAAGAACCTTCTCAAGGCTTCAAAACACTATCCAGAAAGGCAAGTGAAAGATTTTATGATGGGCGATTTTCATAGCCTAAGCCCAGAGGATTTTGTGTGGAAGGCTGAAGACATACTTTCCCATTATGGAGAGAAGCTCATACCTGTATTAAAGGACGAAAAGCTCGTTGGCGTTGTTACAAGGCTTGACCTTTTACAAGGTATAAAGGCTCAGACTTATGAACTAAAAGCTTACGAAAGGAGGATAAAACTTCCCCCTCATGTGGAGGAAATAAGCAGAGAAGTGGGAAAGATGGCTAAAGAGCTAAACTTTAGGGTTTACCTGGTTGGTGGTGTGGTGAGAGACCTTTTGCTAGGTAAAAAAGTCTGGGACCTTGACTTTGTAGTTGAAGGTGATGCTATAAAGCTTTCAAAAAGATTGGCAGAAAAGTACGGTGTATCAGAACATGCTTTCCCAGAGTTTGGGACAGCTCACATAAAGATTGGAGATATAAAGCTTGAGTTTGCAACAACCAGGAGAGAGACATATCCACATCCAGGTGCATACCCGCTCGTGGAGTATGCATCCCTAAAAGAAGACCTCCTAAGGAGGGATTTTACCATAAATGCTATGGCAGTTTCTGTAAACGAGGAAGACATGGGGACTCTTATAGACTACTTTGGAGGATTGAGGGATCTAAAAGACAGGATAATAAGAGTTCTTCACCCCTTGAGCTTTGTGGAGGACCCTGTTAGAATACTGAGGTCCTTAAGGTTTGCTGGAAGGTTGGGCTTTAAACTTTCAAAAAGCACTGAGAGACTGCTAAAAAGTGCTGTTTCTCTTGAGCTTCTCCTTTCTGCTCCAAAGGGAAGGCTCATGAACGAGTTTAGATTGGCTTTAAGAGAAGAGAGAATCATAGAGATTTTGGAGCTCTATAAGAAGTACCAGGTTATGGGACAAGTTATAAAGGGTTTTCAGTGGCATCCTTCCCTGGAGGATGGGCTCTTGAAGCTCAGGGGTATTGTGGCATGGCACAGGATAGAGTTCCCAAAGGAAGCCATAGATTATGGATGGGTATACCTTTTATTTTTACTAAAGGAGATGAAGACAAACCAGGTGTTACCCCTTCTTCAATCCATGAGCGCACCATCATGGGTGAGGAAGGTTTTTATAGAGGTGGTCAAGGACTTTAAGAGCGTGCAGATGGCCTTAAGAAAAGCTTTCAAGAGCTCAGATGTCTATAAAGCCTTGAAAGGGAGACCTTTAGCCTTTTTACTCCTTCTTATGACTGTTGATGATATAAAGGATAGGGTAAAACTCTACCTTGAAAAGCTCAGATTTGTGAGGGTTGAACCAAAGGAATTTGTAGGTCTGAAGGGTAAAGAGCTTGGAAAAGCAATAGAGGACAAGAAGCTTGAGCTTATGGATGAGACCTACGCCCTGGAGAAGATATAAAGCATTCATTATATCTTCATATTGAAACTATAAATAACTAAGTTTGAAAATTTCTATATACACAGAGAGAGTGCGCTCATATATTATATAGCCAAGGAGGTGTTAAAATGGAGGTAACAAGACGGGGTTTTTTGAAGCTTTCTGGAGCATCCATTGGTGCAGGCCTTATTGGTGGCCTCGGGTTTGACCTATCACCAGTGTACGCAAGGATTAGGGACCTGAAGATCTCCAATGCAAAAGTGACAAAGAGCATATGTCCTTACTGCTCTGTCTCCTGTGGTGTTCTCATATACACGTTAACTGACGGTGCAATGAATGTAAAACCAAGAGTCATCAATATTGAGGGTAATCCAGACGATCCCGTTAACCGAGGTACGTTGTGCCCAAAGGGAGCAACTCTAAGAGATTTTGTAAATTCTCACCATAGACTGACAAAGCCTCTTTATAGACCACCTGGAGCTAAAGAATGGCAGGAGTTGAGCTGGGATGAAGCCCTAAACAGAATGGCAAAGCTGATAAAGGATACAAGAGATAGAACACTCATAGAAACAGACGAACAAGGAAGGGTTGTGAACAGATGTGAGAGCATAGCTTGGGTTGTAGGAAGCACCATCGGTAACGAGGAGGGATACTTATGGGTAAAGACGGGTGTGGCATTGGGGCTTGTAGCGCGAGAGACTCAGGCGCGAGTGTGACACGCACCCACTGTGGCCAGTTTGGCCCCAAGGTTCGGAAGGGGTGCAATGACCAATGGATGGACTGATATAAAGAATGCAGACCTTATACTTGTCATGGGTGGAAACCCCGCAGAGAATCACCCCTGCGGTTTCAAATGGGCTATAAAGGCAAGGCAAGAGAAGGGGACAAAGATCGTATGCATAGACCCAAGGTTCAACAGAACTGCTGCAGTCTCAGATATGTTCATTCAGATAAGACCTGGTTCTGACATAGCCTTTATGGGAGGTCTTATAAACTACATAATACAAAACAAAAAATACAACGAGGAGTATGTGAAACACTTTACCAATGCAGCGTACATAGTCAAAGATACTTATAGCTTTGACCCAGAAACTGGCCTATTCTCTGGATATGACCCTGAGAAGAGAAAGTACGACCAATCCCTCTGGGGTTATGAATTGGATGAAAAGGGACAGGCTAAGAAGGATATGACCTTGGAACATCCAAGGTGTGTGTTCCAAATTCTGAAGCAGTTTTACTCAAGATACACTCCAGATGTTGTAGAAAAAATAACGGGTGTTCCTAAGGAAAAGTTTCTTGAGGTTGCAAAACTCGTAGCGGAAACAAGCGCACACAATAAGTCTATGACACACCTCTATGCCCTTGGCTGGACTCATCACTCTTGGGGAACGCAGGTTATAGGTTCTATGGCTATACTCCAACTGCTGCTTGGGAACATAGGAGTTCCTGGGGGTGGTATAAACGCTCTTAGAGGTCATTCCAACGTGCAAGGTATGACGGACCTTGCTGGAGAGGGAAGGTTTCTACCGGGTTATTTAAAGCCCCCAACTGCAGCACAGCAGAGCTTAAAGGATCACATAGAAGCTAACACACCAAAGGCTGTTGACCTTTCTATGAACTACTGGTCAAACTACGGTAAGTTTTATGTTAGCCTTCTTAAAGCGTGGTTTGGTGATGCTGCAACACTAGAGAACGAGTTTGCTTACAACTATCTCCCCAAGATGGAAAAAGTAATAGCTATGGACGAAATACTAGACAGGATGTTCAGGGGCAAGATGGAGGGTATGGTTTCTGTTGGCATGAACATCCTGGCAAGTAATCCCAACGTCAAGAAAACGGTTGATGGCCTTGCCAGGCTAAAGTGGATGGTTGTAGTGGATACTTTTGAAACGGAGATGGCTGCCTTTTGGAAACACCACACAAACCCAGAGACAATAAAGACGGAAGTGCTTCTTCTCCCATCTGCCATATTTGCTGAAAAGGAAAGCTCTTATACCAACAGCGGTAGGGTCATCAAATGGAAGTATAAGGCTCTTGAGCCACCAGGCGAGGCAAAGGATGAGTTCTGGATCATAGGACAGCTTTGGATGAGGATAAAATCACTCTACCAAAAAGAGGGTGGTAAGTTTCCAGACCCTATACTTAAGCTAACTTGGAACTTCAAGAATCCTTACTACCCAACCGCAGAGGAAGTACTTCACGAGATGAACGGTTATGCCCTTTCAGACTTAATGGACGATAAAGGCAATATGATAGCCAAGGCTGGAGAAAGGGTTCCCGGTTTTGCTGCCCTAAAGGATGATGGAACAACAGCCTGTGGTATGTGGCTCTACTCTGGCATCTTTCCACAGGTGGGGAACAAAGCAAAGGGTACAGACCTTTCGGACCCATCAGGTCTTGGCGTGTATCCTGGATACGGTTTTAGTTGGCCAGCTAACAGAAGAATACTGTACAACAGAGCATCTGCAGACCCAAGCGGAAATCCGTGGAGTCCTGAGAAAAAGTACTTATGGTGGAATGAAAAACTTCAAAAGTGGGTTGGGTACGATGTGCCAGATATAAAGCCGGACTTGCCACCAGACTACGGACCTTTTATAATGCTTCCAGAAGGTAGGGGAAGGCTCTTCTGTGCACCACTCGTTGATGGTCCCTTCCCAGAACATTACGAACCTTATGAATCTCCAATCGTGAACATTCTTCATCCAAAGACAAACCATAACCCGGTTGTTAAGATATATAAGTCTGACCTGGACCTTCTTGGAACTCCAGATAAGTTCCCATACGTAGCGACCACTTACAGGGTTGTGGAACACTTCCACTACTGGACAAAGCATATTTACGGTACGTCTGTACTCATGGGTAGGATGTTTGTAGAGATGCCAGAAGAGCTTGCAAAGGAACTTGGTATAAAAGAGGGGGACATTGTAAAGGTCTCAACGGCCAGAGGTTCCATTCAAGCTCATGCCATACCAACGAAGAGGATAAAGCCTCTGATGGTTAACGGCAAAAAGTTATACACTGTCGGTTTTCCAATACACTGGGGCTTTGAGGGTTTCATAAAAGGAAGCCTTGCCAACCTTACAACGCCCTTTGTATGGGACCCAAATTCCCAAACTCCTGAATACAAAGGTTTTCTATGCAACATAGAAAAGGTTAAAGCATGAGGAGGTGTGAAGATGAGCACAGTAACCACTGAGGGAACTGTTGGGCTTGGATTAAGGAGAGTGTCCGCTTCAAAGCTTCCAGACTCGGGAGTAAAGCAGGCGGATACCTTATGTATACTCGTTGACGTATCAAGCTGTATAGGATGTAAAGGGTGTGAGGCAGCTTGTACTCAGTGGCATGACCTTAGACCCCCATTACCTACAGAAACATCCAAAATACCCTTCATGGGCTATCAGTCTGGACCTGGCCTTCTTCCAAATCTTTTCATGTACATGAGGTTTCAAGAGGGAGAAACCGAGAAGGGTGTGACATGGTTTATAACCAAGTACCAATGCATGCACTGCGATGACCCAGGATGTCTTAAAGCTTGCCCAGCCCCTGGTGCAATAATCCAGTATCAGAATGGTATAGTGGACTTTGACCATTCCAAATGCATAGGTTGTAAGTTTTGTCTGTCAGGCTGTCCCTTCGATGTACCAAGGTACGATGCCAATAACAAGCCCTGGAAGTGTAACTTTTGCATAGATAGAGTTTCTGCAGGTCTCGAGCCAGCCTGTGCTAAAGCATGCCCCACAAATGCTCTGAGCTTTGGTACCAAGGAAGAGATGCTCATGAGGGCCAAAAAGATATTAGATGGACTAAAGAAGAGGGGTTTTGAGAACGCTGAGTTATACGACCCAAAGGGTGTGAGTGGCACAGGTTACATATATGTTCTTCCCCATGGGGATAAACCAGAGATGTACGGACTTCCAAAGGAAGCGAGCATATCTCCATGGATAAGCCTTTGGAAGGGTCCAATAAAGATATTCGGTTCTATAGTTCTGTGGGCTACCATTTTGGGAGCCTTCTTACAGCTCATACTCTTTGGACCCATAAAAGCGGGTAAAAAGGAGGGTTGAAAATGGAAGAGACAAAACACTTGGAAGAGATGGAAATAGAAAGGTTCAGCAGATTGGACAGAGTACTTCATTGGCTAGTTGCTATCACCTTTTTATACCTCTTTCTTTCTGGATTGGGGATATACTCTCCCAAGTTTTCATGGCTTTTGCCCATAATGGGTGGGTCTGAGTTTGCAAGATGGCTTCATCCGTGGTCTGGTATAGTCTTTTCCATTGGTGTACTTTTCATGTTCCTCAGATGGTCAAAGGATTTTCTTTTAACACCAGATGATACAGTATGGCTGAAAAATGTCAAATTCTATCTAAAAGGAGAAGAGGAAAAACTGCCAGAAGCGGGCAAGTACAATGCTGGTCAGAAGATATACGGCTGGTTGGTCTTTATAGGTTGCGTTGTTTTTCTGGTGACTGGTATCTTTATGTGGTTTCCAGAAACCTTCCCTATAGGAGTCACTAGGATATCAATAATGCTCCATGACCTTGCCTTTATATTGGTTGGTGCAGGGTTCATTGTACACGTTTATATGGGTACGGTAGGTGTCCCTGGATCTCTTACAAGCATGATAACAGGAAAGGTTTCTGCCCTTTGGGCTATGAAACACCACCCTAAATGGTTTAAAGAGGTGATAAGGAGGTAGTGTCATGGGGAGCCTATACAGCCTTTTGTTAGGGTTGTTCCTCGGCCCCCTTTTCTTTTCTATAGCCTTGACAAAAGAGCTAAGAGCCGAGGCTGAACTTATAGATCAGAAGGGCGAAAGGATAGGTAAGGCTAACTTTATAGAAACCAGTAATGGAGTTCTGATAATGTTGGAGGCTTCAGGACTTCCTACTAACGCTGAGCTTGCCCTCCACATACACGAGATTGGAAGGTGTGACCCACCAGACTTTACGTCTGCCAAGGGGCACTTCAATCCTTACAAAAAAAAGCATGGCTTACTAAACCCTGATGGATGGCATGCAGGGGATATGCCCAACATATTCACAGATGAAAAGGGAAGAGTAAAGGTTCATGTGCTTAATTCGTTCGTAACTCTAATGAGAGGGAAGGATAATAGTCTTCTAAAGGAGGGTGGTACATCCATAATGATACATCACCACCAAGATGATTATAAGACTGACCCTGCAGGGGATGCAGGCCCAAGGATAGCTTGCGGGGTTATAAAGTGAGCTTGTTAGGACTGAAGGAGAGGGAATACCAGCTTGAGCGTATAAACATGCTGAAGAAAAAGCACTCTGAGGTCTCTCATATGCTCGACCTTCTTACTCAAACGACTCTTTTCCAGAAAAAAGTCTATGAAGGGCTTAAAGATAGCGATTGGAAGAAGGAGCTAAAGAAGATTTATAAGCTTTTTGAGCTGTGCGCTGAGCATGGAAGCGATAGGCTAAGGGAAAAAGCTATAGAGTTGGAGAGGCTTGATAAGGAGGAACTCCATAGGAAAATTGAGGATTTCTTAAGAGAGAAGGATGGGATTGATGAGGAGAGGTTTCTATTCCTTACCTTTCTTAATCCCTTCTTTGCTAAGCTTGGAGAGGATATGAATATAAAAAAAGACCAGTGGCTTAAAAACAGATGCCCAGTGTGTGGATTTAAACCATCTTTGTCCCATGTAATGGATTCTGAAGACACAGAAGGCTCAAGGTATCTAAGCTGTGTTCTTTGCAATACCCAATGGCTTTACAATAGAACAAGCTGCGTAAGATGTGGCAACAACGAGGATAACACCATAGACTACTTTTATTACGAAGGAGAACCGTACGCACAGTTACAAGCTTGCAGAAAGTGTAACACTTACATGAAGATAATAGACATGAGGATAGACGGTCTTTCTGTACCATACGTTGATGACATAGCAACCCTTTACTTAGACCTATGGGCTAAGGAAAGGGGATATCTGAAGTTTGAAAGAAACATATTGGGAATATGATAAGTAGACGTTTTACCTTAAAATTTCTTTTGAGCCTTCCCCTTCTCTCTTGGGCTAAAAAGATGGAAGATATAGTAATAAAAGGTTGCGTGATAAAGAAGGATAGACTCTATAGGGTAAACGAAGATAGAATGGTCTTCCAGTGGGTAAAAGAGGAAAAGGGTGTCTATTCTATAGGCTTTATGTCAATTCTCGCTTCCTTAGTGTATCCCCTTTATTCAGTAAGGATAAAACCAAAGGGTACTGTGCTTGAGTACGATGATAACTTAGCCGTTGTTGAGTCTGGAAAAAAGGTTTCTACATTCCCAACTCCATTGGGTGGGAAGATAGTTGAGGTAAACAGTACAGTCGAAAAAGACCCATCCATTATAGTAAACCAGCCGTATGAGTCTTGGTTAGTAAAGCTAGAATCTTCCGATGAGGAAAGTTTAAAGAAACTAAAGAAAGCTGAGGAGATAGTGGAAAGGGTAAAGAATGTTATAATCCGAGAAGGCATAGAGTGCCTTCCCAAGTGGTAGGGAGAGTTTGGTATGCTGGTGCTGCCCCAGGACTTCAAATCCTGTGGGAGGTCGCTTGCGCGACCTTCGGAGGGTTCGATTCCCTTACTCTCCCGTTATATATGATATAAAGCAGTAAACTCTAACCGTAAAGCATAATTTTATATATAAACCTTAAAGGAGGGTAAGTCATGGAGGCAATAGATTACAGAGCCTACAGACCTAAACCTTTTACAAAGGAGGAAAGGTCAAGAACTACCCTTTTGTTCGGCGGTTTAACCTGGAAGCATGAAAAACTTATAGAAGCTTCCTTAGAGAACATGGGCTATAGAGCAAGACCTCTTCCTGATATCAAAAGGATAGACCTTGATGTTGGAAAGGAGTACATAGACGTTGGGGCTTGCTGTCCTACAACCTTTACGGCTGGAAACTTAGCCAGAACCCTCATGGAGTTAGAAAGGTCAGAAGGGAAAGTTGTGGACAATTATGTGTTCGTTACTATAGGAGCATGTGGGCCTTGCAGGTTTGGACAGTATCACGAATCCTATGAAAGGGTGTTGGAAGGCTTGAACCTGAAAAACTTCAGGATCTTCCTTCTTGACCTTCTTAAGATGGAACAAGCTACTGAAGGTGGGGGGCTTGAGATAAGCATGCCTTTAACCCTAGGTCTTGTTTATGCCATGTTCATAGGGGACATATTAACAGACATGGAGTACGCAACAAGACCCTACGAAGTGCTCCCTGGGCAAACGGAAAGCGTTTTACGTCAGAGCGTGGAACTGGTCTATGAAAAACTGAAAAATAGACCATTGAAGGGTAAGAAGCTTGGGTCTCTTGTATGGCATGTGCTTACAGACTACTTTGTGGAATCTCTAAAAGAGGTTAGAAAACTGTGGGATGGTATAGAGGTTGACCGCCTTAGGGTAAAGCCAAGGGTTAAAATAACTGGGGAGTTTTGGCTTCAAACCCACGAAGGTGATGGGAACTACAACATTAAAAGATGGTTGGAAGAGGAAGGAGCTGAGGTTGTTCCACCGCCAGTTGCCGTCTGGATGGACTACCTTATAAACATGGAGCTTTTCAAACTTGAGGACAACAAGGATTTTGTCAAAAAATACCATATAAAGAAAGGGTTTGTTCTTTTCTTTGTACACCTTTACAGGTACGTTTACAACAAACTAAGAAAAGCTCTAAACAACGTTCCCAACCCTCTTCCAGACCAAAGGCTTCTAAAAGAGCTTGCCAGACCTTATTTTCATTACAGGCTTGGTGGGGGAGAAGGTCACATGCTCATAGGTAAAGCCCTTTATGCTTATAAGAAAAAGCAAGCCCATATGATATGCGAGCTCTCACCCTACGGATGCCTTCCCAATACCATGTCCATAGGTGCAATGGCAAAGGTGATGGGAGACTATCCAGACTTACTTTATGCTCCTACAGAGATAAAGGGTGATGCTGAGGTTCACGCTCTTTCTAGGTGTCAGATGATACTCACCGAAGCAAAGAAGAGAGCAAAGATGGAGTTTGAGGAGGTCTTGGATAGGACAAAGCTCAGCATAGAGGAGATAAGAGAATTTGAGGAAAAGAGAAAGCATATAAAGAGGGCAAGCTATAGAGTACCAAACTACGGTTATGCTGGAACCTCTGCCAACTATGTGATGCATGTAGCAAAGCTTATGGGAAGGGTTTGATCATGTTTTTGGGTGTTGACGTTGGAAGTACGACATGCAAGTACCTTTTGGTCGATGACAGTGGAAGCATACTGGATAAAGCTTACGAAAGGCATAACACAAAGCAAGCTGAGAAAGTGCTCGAGTTCCTAACAAAGCTCGAGGAGAAGTTTGGCCTAAAACCTGGTAGGGATAGAATTTACCTTACTGGTTCTGGAGCTGGGCTCATAGTAAAGCTACTTAATGGTAGGTTTGTTCAAGAGGTTGTCGCAGTCTCTACAGCCGTTGAGAAGCTCCATCCAAAGGTGAGGTTTATAAGCGAGATAGGCGGGGAGGATATGAAAACGGTGTTCATAAAGTGGGAAAAGGAGAAAAGGAACAAGCAAGTTTTCATGCAGAACGTCTGTGCTGGTGGAACTGGGACTTTTATAGAAAAATCCGCAAGAAGGTTAGGAATAGATACGGGAAAGTTATCCCAAATGGGCTATGTTGGATACCCTATACACAAAGTGAGTTCCAAGTGTGGAATATTCGCAGAGGCAGATGTCAACTCCCTGATAAAGGCTGGTGTTCCAGCACAGGAGGTGATAGCATCCCTCTTTGAAGCTGTAGTCTATCAGAACCTTTCCCAGCTCACAAAGGGCAATCTTCCAATGCCAGAGGTGCTTCTTCTTGGTGGACCCAACTCTTTCTTTAAGGGTCTTATAGAAGCGTGGAGACACCATCTTAAAAAGCTCTGGAAAGAAAGTGGGGTGGGAGATTTCTCCGATGAGGATATGGAAAGGCTTGTGTATGTTCCAGAGAATTCGCTCTTTTATGCCAGCTTGGGATGCGTTTACACAGCTATGGAGGAAAAGGACGGAGGAGTTTACAAGGGTAAGGATAAACTAAAGTGGTGGGTTGAGGAAGGGCAGTACGAAGAAAAGCTAAAGGAGGGTAAAGGAGGTCTTGTGAGTTCCGTTGAGGAGCTCCAAGATTTCATGAAGAAGTATGCTAAGTTCGTAAATGTGAACGTAAGGAGAACAAAAGAGGTTGTTATAGGATGTGATTTTGGGTCAACGACTTCAAAGGCTGTGTGCATAACACCGGAGAAGGATATAGTCTTTTCTTGCTACGCTTTGAGCAAAGGTAATCCCATAGAGGATGCAAAGGAGGTCTTCCGAAGGATAAGGGAGTACCTTGGTGATGGTAGAGTCCTTGCCCTTGGTGTGACCGGGTATGGGAAAGACCTTCTTAAGGATGTGCTGGGTGCAGACGTAGCTGTAGTTGAAACGGTAGCTCATGCAACTGCAGGCCTTCACTTCTTCCCACACGTAGATTGTATATGCGATGTAGGTGGTGTGGACGTAAAGATAATGATACTAAGAAATGGCTCTGTATCAGATTTTAGGCTAAACTCCCAGTGTTCCTCTGGGAATGGGGCTTTCCTTCAGGGGGTTGCAGAGAGGTTTGGCATTCCATTGGAGGATATAGCCAAAGAGGCTTTTGATGCAAAAGCCATACCCACCTTTACTATGGGGTGCGGTGTATTCCTTCAGAGTGACATCGTTAACCAGCAAAGAAAAGGATGGCAAGCTCAAGAGATACTTGCAGGCCTTTGTCATATTCTACCTTTGAACGTTTGGGTTTACGCTGGCAACATAAACAATCTAAGGGAAGTGGGTAAGAAGTTTCTTCTTCAAGGGGGAACTCATAAGAACTTAGCAGTTGTGAAATCTCAGGTGGATTTTATAAAGTCTAAGGTTCCCGACGCTGAAGTTTACGTGCACCCTTACCCTGGAGAGGCAGGAGCCATAGGCGTTTCCCTTATAGCCTTGGAGCACTGGGAAAAGACAAGGAGTACAAAGTTCATAGGGTTTGATGTGGTTGAGAACCTTGAGTACGTGAGCACAACATCTAAGGATACAGTATGCCATTGGTGTCCCATAAACTGCCAGAGAACCTTCATAGATGTAAAAATTCCAAGCGGTAAGGGAAGAACTTGGAGCAAGGTACCATTACAAGAGGGATGGATAAGGCTGATAGTTAACAACGCATGCCCAAAAGGGCTCGTAGAAGATGCAAACGAACTCAAGGTAATAAAGGAAAGAATGGAAAGGATAAAAAGCACTTTCCCAAACATCTCACAGTTTGTGAAAAAGGAAGCCTTCAAAAGGTCAAAAAATGCTCAGGCTTTTTAAAGGAAGGGGAAACTCTGCTAAGGTTGATAGGTCTCACATAAAGGTAGGAATACCAAGGTTTCTAAACATCTGGGGTACGCATCAGTTTTGGGTTAGCTTCTTTGAGCATCTTGGGGTGAAGGTCCTTTTCAGTTCTGAAACTTCTGAGGAGCAGTACAGAGATTATGGGAAGGGTAAGATAACTATGGATAGCTGTTTTCCAGTAAAGTGTCTGTCTGGACACATAGGAGAGTTGCTCACAAGGGATATAAACGTGCTCTTTGTCCCCATGATATACTCCCTTCCTTCCTTTTTAAAGGGTCATGTTTTAGATACTATAAGCTGTACAAGGGTTATGATGGCTCCAGAGAATATAAAAGCTGGTTTCTTGAAGGAGAGGGATGAATTCTCCGCAAGGGGCATAAGGTACGTATCCCCCTTTTTAACCTTTGGAGAACCAGAGCTTATTCCAAAACAGCTCTATGAATCTATAAAAGATGTTTTTGACGTTTCTTACGAAGAGATAAATAGAGCTGTAAAAGAGGGATTAAAGTCTCTGGAGGATTTTGACAGGAAAATAAGAAAAAAGAGTAGGGAGATAATAAAGTGGTGTATATCAGAAAGTAGGCCTGCAGTACTCATACTTGCTAGGCCGTACCATATGGACTCTGGGATAGGCCACGATATAGATGCAGAGTTTCAGGCTTATGGATACCCTGTTCTTTGGTACAACTACCTTCCGTTGGACGAGGACATACTGAGCTGGCTTTTTGGAAAAGACATACAGGCGGGCATTATAAGAAGCTTCTTTGACATATCTGACGTTTGGAAGTCATCTTACAGCTCCAATACAAACGAGATAATATGGGCTGCAAAGTTTGGTTCAAGATTTCCTTGGATAACGGCCGTCATAAGACTTTCAAGCTACGAGTGTGGGATGGACCAGCCCACTTTCACACCCGTGCAAAGAATAGTCGAGAGTAGGGGAACGCTGTTCTTCAAGTTCGGTGAGCTGGACGAGACAAAACCAACAGGAAGCATAAAGATAAGAGTAGAGACAATAACTTACTATCTGGAGAGATACTCTAAGGAGATAATGGGTAGAAAGCTCCAAATGCTCCCGCCGATACCTAAGAGCCTTCTGAAAAGTGATCTATACTAAATATAATGCTGAGAGAGTTGATAAAGAAAAATGAAACCAAGCTTCTTATGGTTGTTCTGGATGGACTTGGTGGACTTCCCATAAAGGATGGAAAAACAGAGCTTGAGATTGCACAAACGCCCAACTTAGACAGACTCGCTTGGGATTCTGCTCTTGGCATACATCTGCCAGTAGACTACGGCATAACTCCCGGGAGCGGTCCTGGACACTTGGGTATATTTGGCTACGACCCAAAGGTTCACAAGATAGGAAGAGGTATTCTTGAAGCCCTTGGTCTTGGCATTGAAGTAAAAGACACGGATATAGCGATAAGGGGGAATTACGCAACGGTAGAGTACATAGACGGTAGGCCAGTGGTAAAGGATAGAAGGGCCGGGAGAATACCCACAGAGGAAAACAGAAGAATAACACAAAAAATAAAAGAGGAGATAAAGGAGATAGACGGTGTAAAGGTTCTCGTAGAAACTGGCATGGAGCACAGAGTGGTAGTAGTGCTAAGTTTTCCTTCCCCTCTTCCAGAGGGAAGCGATACAATAAAAGATACAGACCCACAGAGGGAAGGTTTAGAACCTTTAGAGCCATGCGGAGAAAATGAAAATGCTGATCAGGTTGTAGAGGTTGTAAAGAAGTTTATACAGAGAGTTGGGGAGGTTCTAAGGGACGAAAGGAGGGCAAACTATATACTCCTAAGGGGCTTTTCTCAAAAACCAAAGCTGGAAAGCTTTAAAGAAAGGTTTGGTCTAAAAGCCTGTGCCATAGCTGTTTATCCTATGTACAGAGGTCTTGCAAGCTTGGTAGGAATGGACCTTCTAAAGCCAAAGGGGGATAGCATAGGGGATGAAGTGAGAACTCTAAGGGAAGCGTGGGAAAAGTACGACTATTTTTTCCTACACATTAAAAAGACGGACTCTTACGGAGAAGATGGCAATTGGGAAGGAAAAGTGAAAACAGTAGAGGAGTTTGACTCCTACATACCAGACATACTAGAGCTGAGGCCAGACGTGCTTGTGATAACTGGAGACCACTCCACACCCTCTGTGTTAAAAGGTCACTCTTGGCATCCAGTACCCATTCTGTTGAAATCTCCTTTTGTGCTTGGCAAAACCTCAGCCAGGTTCACAGAAAGAGAGTGCCTGAAGGGTGAGATCGGTATAATTCCAGCAGAGAAGTTGATAAACCTTATGCTTGCTCATTCTCTAAGGCTTGCCAAGTATGGCGCTTAGCATAAAGCATGGAGGTGGAGCATGTTATTGCTTTTGTTTTTCGTTACCACCTTGGCAATGGCCTTACCGGAGCAGAAGGAAAGCGATGAGGTGTTGATAACGGCTCTGACTTTTATAGAGAGAGACTACAAATTTGGGTCAGCAGATGTACAAGCCATGGACTGTTCAGCCTTTGTGCAAAAAGTATTTGCTGCAAACGACATCTATCTTCCTAGAACTGCAAGGGAACAGGCAAACTATGGGGTACCTGTAAGCAAAAGAAACCTAAAGCCAGGAGACCTTCTCTTCTTTGCTACATACAAAAATTATCCATCCCATGTAGGAATATACATAGGCAATGGGAAGATGATACATGCATCTACCAATCTTGGCATAACCATAAGTGACATAAACGAGCCCTATTGGAGAAAAAGTTTCCTTTTTGCTAGAAGGGTCATCAAGAATAAAGAGAGGGAGGATGCAAACTGGGACGAACTTAAGGAGATCATAGATAACTCATACATTGAGAGCAGATAAGCTCTCAGAGATACCTCTGTATATATCCATCAACTCTTCAACAACCTCATCCATACTTTTGTATTCTAAGATGATTTTTGGTCTGCCCCCATATTTGTATCTTCTATCGTAGTACTCCTGTATGAGGAGCTCGGCAGCTTTCTCATAGTCTCCAGCGGTAAGCAGGTTTAATACCCTTTTGTAATTTTCTTCCCCCATATACTTTCTGACCTTTTTTAAAGAACTGATCACATCTTCTTTCCAACCCTCTTCCTTCGTATACTCGTCCAAAATATTTTTTATCCTTAACTCAATGTCTGTCCTTATCTCTATAAAGATGCCCATTTCTTTCCTCTTCCAAAGGGCTTCTGGCAGGTGAATGTTACCTACCCATCTGCTTTCATCTTCCATAAAAACTAGGGAAGAGTTAAGCCCTCTTATCTCTTCATAGAGAAGAGCGTCAAACATCTTCTGGGATACTCTTTCCCTTCTCCCAACTTTACCAAAAACAGAACCTCTATCCTTAGCAAGCTTTTCAACATCTATGACTGGTATTCCCTTTCTCTTTAGCAAAGACAGAATTTTGCTTTTCCCAACCCCCGTTTTTCCAGTTAGGACTAGGAAGTTCATTTCCTTTAGTCTTTTTTCCATATCTGAAAGAATAAATTGACGATAAGCTCTGTAGCCACCTTTAAGCCTCATAACATCTATACCAGCCCGATCAAGAACGTAGCACAGTTCTTGACTTCTTAAACCACCCCTCCAACAATAGATTATTACCTCCTTGTACTCTTCCTTAAGAGACCTGAACTTGGCAAAAAGTTTTTCAATCTTTTTACTGGCTATACTGTACCCTTCAGCCTTTGCCTTTTGTTCCCCCTCCTGCCTGTAGAGCATGCCTATAAGCTTTTTTTCCTCATCATCAAAGAGTGGTATGTTTATAGCCTTTGGTATATGGAATTCTTTGTACTCTTGAGGACTTCTTATGTCCACAAGAACCTTCCTCTCAAAGGTATATATATCTTCTGGTTCGATTTCCATAAAAGTCATCTTATTTTCAAAAGATACACTTCATAATCTTTGTTCAAGCTATATCTTTTTATAAACCCTTCTAACCTGTTGGGGGAGCACTCTATAACGTATTCAGCTTTGGGTATAAGATCTAACTTTCTGAGAGGCTCACCCTTAGCAAGACCCAAATATAAACATATTGAAAGTTCGGAAAAGCAGTTGCATGCTATGGGCTTTGAAAGGTCGACTGTTTTTATTATATCCATAGCTATTCTTTTTCTTGAAGTTTCCCTCTCCGTATAGTATGGGAAGAAAAGAAGACCAAAGGCTATCCTTAGAAGGATTGTTATGAGTAGTATGATGAGAAAGGACTTCTTTACTTTTTCGTAGGAGTTTATAAAGTGAGCAGACACCAAAGCAAGAAAGGGATAGAGGGGAAGCACGTACCTTCCCGCACTGTTTGATAAAAAGTATGGTGTAAAGTTGGCAAGAAGAACAACGGTGACCACTGATAAGCTCTTAGGCATCTTCATGCTTTTGTTTTTGAAGGCTATAAGGAGGGAGGTCAAAAGGAAAAGGCTTGTGGGTAAAGTGTCCTTAAGGGTAAGAAGGATAAGTTTAATGGGTCTTAGGTAAAAAGCTTCTTCGTTGCTAACCCTTGAAAAGCTCTCCAAAAATAGGGTAGTTAAATATCTGTGGGGGTTAGCCGTGGTAAAAAGCCAGAGAGTGGGAATAAAAAGGGCTAAAGCGTAAGATAAGAAGGCTTTCCTCGAGAAAATCTCTTTAAACCTTCTGCCGAGCATGCTAAGGGTCAGAAGGGTTATTACATAGAATACGTAAGAGGGAAAACCCTTGAGCAAAAAGGCCATACCTGACAGAAGGCCAGAGAATATAAGATAGTGAGCTTCCCCCTTCTCAAACCAAAGCCAAAGGAGTACAAAAACGGAAAAAAGGAAGAAACTAAAAGTTATGTCTATCTCTGCAAGGTATCCATAGAAGAAAAGTACGTTACCAAAGGTTAAGAATATAAGGGTGGCAAGCAAGCTCACATGCTTATCCTTTGTGATGTGATGAGAAGACCAAAGAAGAAGCAATGCTGTGAGCACTAAGAAGGTGAGGCTTACAGCTCTTGCTGTCATCTCGCTCCATGGTATGAAATAAGAGTAAAGCACTATAAGCCAATTGAAGAGCGTTGGCTTGTTAAAGTATGGCTCTCCAAGAACTGTAGGCTCTCCATATTTTCCTGTATGGTACATCTCATAAGCTACTATGGTTCTCAAGGATTCCTCATTCCTAAACTCATAAAGGTTGAGGTTTGGAAGATGGGAGAGAAAAGATAGAAGTATGAAAAGTATAAAAACCTTCATAGGTAAGAATTATAGCCAGAATGTGTAAAAAATAGCTCATGATACACTCCACAAACTTGCGGGCAGTTCATGAACTGCCCCTAGCAGATGGAGAGGTCTAAGAGTTCTTGTATATCTTCTCAATGCCAGGCTTTGAACCTTTCAATAAAAACATAAGTAAGAATGAAGCAACAACCATGAGTATGGAAACAACCTGATTCCATGTTAGACCTATTCCAGGAATGGGTGGAGTAACACCTCTATAGAACTCCAAGAAAAACCTAAGCAACCCATAAAGAAGCATGTACACAGAGAAAACAAAACCATCAAAAGGCTTCTTTCTGTATAAAAATAAAAGGACTGAAAACATAAAGGCAAGTCCTATGAACTCCATGAGCTGTGTAGGATACAACGGCATGTAAGGAGGAGCTACAGCTCCCTCCGGAAAAACCACGTAGAAGAAGGGGAACTTATGGGAGAAATGTACCCCTGGAGTAGCCTGTGCCTGTGTTGGAAAAGGAAGACCGTAGCAGCATCCGGCAGAAGTACATCCTAGCCTTCCTACAGCATGTGCCAAAGTGAGCGAAAGAGCAGCCATATCCCCAGCTTTCCATAAAGGGAGCTTATACACAAATATACCCCCGATGGCACCCATTAGCCCTCCTATAAGTCCGCCAAAGAAATCCATCCCTCCGTTCCATATGGCCAATATATCCGTAATACCTCTGATCTGTTCAGGATGTTCTATAACGTAAGCTAACCTACCACCCAAAACACCGAAGAAAAGAGCCATTAAAAAAGTGTTCTCAACATGGTTTGTATTTAACCCCTCTTTCTTTGCAAATCTTAGACTGAGAGTATAGGCCAATATTGCTCCGATAGCAACGAGCACACCGTATGTGTATATCTTTATTCCAAAGACCTCAAAAAGCACCGGAAACATTTTTACCTCCTTAGTTCATCGACGCTTACGATAAAGCTAACATCTCCTATACTAACCCTTACGCTCTTATAATAACCTTCCTTTGACCTCTCTCCGTATTCAAAGACGATCAACCTATCCTTCTTTCTATCAGTCAGCTCTATTCTTTTTAGCTCTCCGTTGGAAAAGATGTACCTTCTGGAATAAACTTGGTCATCCCTTTCAAAAACAACAGAACCAAAAGAACACGTAGCCTTTTCGTATCCAGTTAGGACACTACCAAACACGATGCCGTCTGGAGTCAAGGGTAGGTCCAGACAGGCTGAGTTTATACAGAGGGCTTTTCCACTGAAGAGAATGCTTCCGCTCTGAGGACTTCTTACTATGTAGCTTCCTTCCCCTTTCTCAACGTAGATGGGTATCTTGAGTATGCCGTACCTTAAGGACAAAAAGGCCTTATACTCTTTTGGAGAGGCATCTTCAGAGTACATGTTTTTTATCTGTTTTTCTTCTGGACAAACAAGGGGAGCACAGGAATACATAAGAGCAGTAACTGATACCAGTAGTACTTTTTTCATGACAACTCTCTGACCTTTACCGAAATGTAGTGGGCATAAAGGCCTTCTGCCTTTGCTATGCTTTCTGTTGGTTCTGCAAGCTTTTCAAAACCTTCCTTGGTCACATAAACAACCGAGCTCCTTTTGACAAAGTGATAAACTCCAAGGGGGGAAAAGAACCTAGCGGTTCCACCAGTGGGCAGTGTGTGATTTGGTCCTAGTACGTAATCACCTAAGGGCTCTGTGGAATATCTTCCAAGAAATATGGCACCAGCATGCTTTATATAAGATAATAGAGAGAATGGGTCTTCTGTGAGAACCTCCAGATGCTCTGGAGCTATGAAGTTGGCAACTTCACAGGCTTTCTCAAGACTTTCAACCAAAAATATGGTGCCGAACCTTTCTATGGACCTCTTTGCTATATCCTTTCTTGGAAAATCCTCCATAAGCTTTTCAATCTCTTCTTTTACACGGATGGCATGCTTCTCTTCTGTGGTTATCATGAACGCTCCGGACAGTTCATCATGCTCAGCCTGGGAAAGAAGGTCAGAGGCTACCCATCTTGGGTCGCAAGAGCCATCAGATATGACAAGTATCTCAGAAGGTCCTGCCACCATGTCAATATCAACCACACCAAAGAGAAGCTTCTTTGCAAGAGCTACGTATATGTTGCCAGGACCAACTATTTTATCAACCTTTGGTATAGTTTCTGTACCGTATGCCATACCAGCTACAGCCTGAGCACCACCTATCTGATAAACCCTCTCTACTCCAGTTATGAAAGCAGCTGCAAGCGTATACTTGTTAGGCTTTGGAGAAACCATAATTACCTCTTTAACACCGGCAACTATAGCTGGTATTACGTTCATCAGGACAGTGGATGGATAAGCTGCTTTACCACCAGGTACATAAACCCCTACCCTTTCCAAGGGCACAACTTTCATACCTAAAAGAATACCCCCCTCTTCTGTGAAAAAAGACTTCTCCTTTTGAAGTTCATGGAACTGTCTTATCCTCTCATATGCTATCTCAAGGGCTGAACGGACATCATCCTCTACCTCGTTGTAAGCGTTTTCAAGCTCCTCGTAAGGGATCTCCATGCTATCTGGAGAGAGTTCCACGTTATCAAACTTTTTTGTGTATTCAATTATAGCTTTGTTCCCATCTTTCTTAACTTTTCCTATTATCTCCCTCGTTATTGCTTCGTACTCTTCCTCAAGAAACTCCCCTCTTTTTATAACAAGCTTGAGCCTTTCGTTAAACCTCCACGCAGCATTCCTCAGGTCTTCTACCTTCATCACATTACCTATTATATAGTGTTATAATAGAAGGAAGGAGGAAAAAATGATCAGGAAAAGAAAGCTTTACTCTCTAGGGTCTTTGCTCCTTGTTCTTGCATACTCTTGTGGTACAAGTGCTACCAGTTGTCCAACGAAGGATACAGTTAAAAACTCTGTAAAAGAGCTCATACCGCAGGAGTTCTCCGTTGAATCTGTCTCTCCGCTGAAAGAGATAAACGGTCTGTGTGAGGTTGTGGTAAAGATAGGGACTCAACCCCTTGTTTTCTATACTGATAGCACTGCAAAGTATGTGGTAGCTGGAAATATCCTAAGCCTAAAGGACAAGAAGAACATCACAAGAGAACGCCAGCAGGAGTTTATGAAGGTCGGCGGAGATGTGCTCAAAAAGTTGGAGGAGCATGTAAACTTCACATACGGTGAAGGCAAAAAGTACATCTATTATATAACTGACCCAGACTGTCCCTTCTGCAAGAAAAGCGAACCGATAATTCAGGAGTGGGCCAAGAAGAACTCAGTTATCATAAAGGTAATTCTCTTCCCACTGCCTATACATCCAGAAGCCTTTGGAAAGTCAGTAGCCTTAGTCTGCGATAAGAAGGGGTTTGAAGAGCTAAAAGAGGGTTACACCTCAAAGAACCAGTGTGAACAAGGCAAAAAAGTTATATCGGATAACCTTCAGTTTCTGAGTCAGCTCGGTGTGAACGGAACCCCAACCTTTATAGGTATGAATGGTAAAATGCAATCTGGAGTACCAACGGAGGAAGACCTAAACAAGCTGATAAACTAGCCTACTTATAAACCTTTCTCTTGAAAAGCTCCTTTGGGGAAACTAGTCTCTCTATGAACACCTTACCATCCAGGTGGTCTGTTTCGTGCTGAATGACTACTGCTTCAAAGCCTTCTGTGTCAAACTCCAATAAGTTTCCCTTTGAGTCCTGTGCTTGAACTTTTATCCAGTAGTGTCTTTTTACGTTACCTGTGTAATCAGGAACGCTCAAGCATCCCTCCCTTACGATGATCTCACCATCAGCCTGAACTATTATGGGGTTTATCAGAACCATTAAACCATGGGTTAACCTGTTTTCCCTATGTTTAGAATAGGATGTGTCTACAACGATTATTCTCCTGTGAACATTAACCTGCGGTGCAGCTATGCCAACGCAGGATGGTTGGCTCTTCATAGTGTAAATAAGGTCTTGAACAAAGTTGTATGTTTCTATACCAAAATCAACAACCGGAGTGGATGGTATTTTTAGACGTTCGTCTGGGTATATTAAAATATCTAACTTTTTCACAGCTCAACCTCCTCCTCCCTTTCTATGCTGATATCAACTTTCAACCTTTCTTTTAACTTCTCAAGCTCCCCCTTTAACTCCTCGTACATGTCCTCATTGGTTTCTGCTTCAATCAGCATAACGTATAAGTTTTGTCTCTTTTCTGTCCTCAGGTTGGATATGTTAATATCCTTGTCAGCCAAAAGACTGGAAACACTGTAAACTATACCTGGTTTGTCTGAACCAAAAACCACTATCCTGTAAATGTTTTTCTCAGCATGAACTTCTTGAGGGCTAACTTCAAGCTCTTTGCAGAAGGTAAAAAGTCCATACTCGACCTCAACATCCCTCAACCTTTCAAGTATGTCTTCCTTTGTTATACCTTCATCAGAACTCAATGTGAGCATTATTGTAAACTCGTCCTTTAACCTTGTCATGGAAGAATCTTCTATGTTTAGGCCAAGCTCGTAAAGTACTTTACTAACGCTTGCCACTATACCAGGTCTGTCCTTGCCAAAAAGGGACAATATAAAAAACTTCATGTTAAGATTTTAATATGGAAGACAAGCATAAGCTAAGGTTTCATATATCAGAAATAGCCAGAATACTTGGACTTACTGAACCAGTAGGTTTTATACTCTCTTATGAAGTGGGAGATATATGGATCGATATATACGTGGAAAGGGACGAGGACACATGGCACAGCAAAACTTATACCATAAGCGTCCCAAAGGAAAAAAGGGAAAGGTTAAAAAACCTTGTAGAATCTGTTGGTAGTAATGTTTGGGATATGATGGAAGATACAGAAAGAGTTTATGCAAGCCTGACACAGGAAGATTGGGAGCAAGCGAGTTTTTCCATAATGAACTTACTTTGAGGTAGGTCATGAGAGTTGGTTTCATAGGTCTTGGGAATCTTGGTAGAGAGATAGCCAAAAGGCTGATATCTCAAGGTGTGGAACTTCTCGTATGGAACAGGACAAAGGAAAAGGTCATTGAGCTTGGGTTTCCTTTAGCCCAAAGCCCTGCAGAGCTATTATCACAGGTTGACAGAGTTTTCATAATAGTCTTTGACAGTCAAGCATCCGAAGAGGTTATCTTTGGAAAGGATGGGCTCGTTCATGGAGCCATAGAAGGCAAGACAATAATAGACATGACTACCAATCACTATGCTTATGTGGAAAGTGCAAGGAGGGAGCTTGAAAAGTATGGAGCCTTCTACCTTGATGCTCCCATCTTGGGAAGCGTTGTGCCAGCTCAAAGGGGAGAGCTTACCATGCTTGTCTCTGGTGATAGGGAAAGGTTTGAAGAGAACCTTTCTCTTTTTGAGAAGTTCTGTAAATCCGTACATTACGTAGGAGAGATAGGGAGAGCCACAAAGCTAAAGCTCATAAACAATGTAGTTCTTGGTGGGTTCATGGCAGTGCTTGCAGAGGCTATAGCCATAGGCGAGCTTACAGGTTTTGATAAAGAACTGCTCATAAAGATCCTCTCCGACGGAGCAGGGAAGTCTTACCTCCTTGATGTGAAGAGAGAAAAGCTCCTAAAGGAGGATTTCTCTGCGCATTTCTCTGTAGACCTAATATACAAAGACCTGCACTACTCTCAGGACCTTATCAAAGACATAAAAGCCTTTTCTTTCGTTCTTCAGAACGTAAAGGAGGCTTACGGACAGACAAGGAGCATGGGGCTTGGAGGCTTAGACTTTTCTGCAGTGTATAAGGTATACAGACATAAGAAAGATGCGGTAAGAAAATAACTGACCTATTACCACCTCGTCATATATTTATCTTTATGGTTAACTTGGAACTGACAAGAGAAGAGGCTTTGGGTCAAGAATATATAATGTCTCTCCAAGAGGAGATAAGGAAGCTTGCCAAGGAGAAGAAGGCCGTCATTCTGGCTCATTACTATCAAAGACCAGAGGTTCAAGATGTGGCGGATTTTATAGGAGATTCTTTGGAGCTTTCCAGAAAAGCATCACAGACGGAGGCAGACATAATAGTTTTTTGCGGTGTCCGTTTTATGTGCGAAACAGCAAAGATAGTAAACCCCACAAAAAAAGTGCTACATCCCAATCCTGAATCTGGCTGTCCAATGGCCGATATGGTGAAGGCTGAAGATGTTTTAAAACTAAAGGAAGAGCATCCTGATGGTGAGGTTGTGGCCTATGTGAACACAAACGCTGATGTGAAGGCTGTTTCTGATGTCTGTGTGACCTCTGCCAATGCAGTTAGGATTGTTCAAAAGCTAAAGAGTAAAAAGATAATCTTTGTACCAGACCAAGCTCTTGGAAACTGGGTAAAAAAGCATGTGCCCGACAAAGAATTTGTAATATGGAAGGGCTTTTGTCCACCACACTTTGAGTTTACAGCAAGGGAAGTTCAAAAGCTCAAAGAGATGCATCCCGATGCAAAAGTGGCTGCGCATCCCGAATGTCATCAGGGGGTGATAGACATGGCCGATTTTGTAGGTTCTACTTCTCAGATAATAAACTATGCAACCACATGCGAGGCAAAGAAGGTTATAGTTATAACAGAAGTGGGTCTTAAGTACACTCTCATGAAGAAAAATCCAAATAAGGAGTACATATTCCCAGAGTCTATGAACTACTGCGGTAGTGTATACTGTTGCACCATGAAGGGTATAACGCTTCCTAAGGTTTATGAAACTATAGAAAATGAGACAAACGAGGTTACCCTTCCAGAGGATACAATAGAAAAAGCAAAAAGACCCATATGGAGGATGCTGGAACTTTCATGATAGAGAGGAGAAAGACTCGTCAGATAAAAGTAGGATGGGTAAAGGTAGGTGGGAATGCTCCTGTGGTAGTTCAGTCTATGACATCAACAAAAACCCACAGAGTGAATGAGACAATAAGTCAGATAAAGGAGCTTTTTGAAGCTGGATGCGAGCTTGTGCGTGTTGCAGTCCCCCACGAGGAGGACCTGGAGGCTTTACCAGACATTATAAAAAACTCCCCAATTCCTGTTATAGCAGATATACACTTTGCACCCTCCTATGCCTTTAGGTCCATGGAGAAGGGAGTTCATGGAATAAGAATAAACCCAGGCAACATAGGGAAAGAGGATACAGTCAGAGAAATAGTTCAAGAGGCAAAAAGAAAGGGAGTTGCCATAAGAATAGGCGTAAACTCCGGTTCCTTGGAGAAGGACCTGCTTGAGAAATATGGCCATCCGTGTGCTGAAGCCCTTTTTGATAGCGCTATGCGCTGGTCTGAGAAGCTCGAAAGGTGGGGATTTTACAATTACAAGGTCTCCATAAAAGGGTCTGATGTGCTTGAGAATATAAGAGCTAACGAACTCTTTGCCAAACACACAGACATACCTCTCCATATAGGTATAACAGAAGCTGGGATGGGCAGAAAAGGAATTGTCAAGTCATCCGTTGGAATGGGCATACTCCTTTACAAAGGCATAGGGGACACCGTGAGAGTTTCTCTTACAGATGACCCAGTGGTAGAAGTAGAGACGGCTTACGGCATACTCCAATCCTTGGGCTTGAGAAGGAAAGGAGTTGAGATAGTTGCTTGTCCAACGTGCGGTAGAATAGAGGTAGACCTCCCCAAGGTAGTGAAAGAAGTCGAAGAAAAACTGCGCAGTATTAAAAAGCCTTTAAAAGTTGCTATAATGGGATGCGTAGTTAATGCCATAGGAGAAGCAAAAGAGGCAGATATTGGACTTGCATGCGGAAAGGGCTTTGCTTGGATCTTCAAAGAAGGAAAACCTATAAAAAAGGTTGATGAAAAGAATATGGTCAGAGAGCTCCTTTGGGAAATAGAAAAAAACAATGATATATGACCATAACCCTAACAGTTTTAACGTAAGACTTTTTTATAAAATAAACAAAAGACACAGTTCTATGCTGGACAGATTTTTCCTAATAGTATCCTTCATGGGAAACGGATGGATAGTTCTACTCTTGTCCCTCTTCTTCTATTGGAGGGAGAAAAACATCCTCTTTGCTTTTCTTACTTCTGTTTTGATAAACACGCTTGCGGTTAGATACCTTAAAAAAAGGTATAAAGCTCCAAGGCCTGCGTCCGTGCTAAAAGATGTACGCCTTTTAAAAGAGTATCATCTTGAATCGTTCCCATCTGGGGATACAGCTTTGGCAAGCGTTGCAGCTCTGTGTTTGTCCTTCCTTTATCCTCAACTCATACCACTTTTTTTATTTTGCGTTTTTCTTGTTGCCTACGGTAGAGTTTATTTTGGAGTGCATTTTCCTTACGATACCATAGGAGGTATGCTGGTTGGACTTCTCTCCACATCTCTTTCTTGGGTTTTTATCTTTATATTAAAAAGATTATATAGTATTTGACATCTTCCCTCTTTGTATGTTATCATAGCAAAAACTCCATAAAAGGAGGTTAGCTATGTGGATAATAACCATTTTGCTTTTTTTACTTAACATTGCTTGGTCAGAGCATATATGTGAAGGTGTAGAAGGGTACGCTTCTTGGTATGGAAGGAAGTTTCAAGACAGGAAGACAGCAAGCGGAGAAACCTTTGACATGTATAAATACACGGCAGCTTCTAAGATATTCCCGATGAACTCTTACATACTTGTGAGAAATATGGAGAACGGAAAGGAAGTTGTAGTAAGGATAACAGACATAGGACCCTTTAAAAAGGGTAGGATACTTGACCTCTCCAAGTCATCGGCTGAAAAACTAGGCATTATTAGAAAGGGTGTCATTAAGGTTCAGGCCATACCTCTCTCATGTGTTGCTGAAATAGAAAAAGACCAGCAGGATGAGTACGTCAAAGATATTATAAATACATTTTAGGTTAATCCTGTATTTGAGAGACAACTTCATCTTCCTTCAATAAATGCTTGCAACAGCTACGTGTACTACAGTGCTTTAGAGCCTTTTCATAACCAAAGGGCAGTAAAAGTTCTATGTTCATCTCTTCCTTTTCCCCATCAACTTCAACTAACACCTTATTCATAAGAGGGTCTACATAAAGAAGTTTAAGGATTTTACCATCAAAGCAAAGCTCTGTACCTATCTCTGGCAGTATACTCTTGACCAGGTAGTTATTCCTTTCATAGGCAAGACAACAGATAAGCCTTCCGCATGGGCCTGTGAACTTTGCAGAAGATAGAGGAAGATTCTGGTTCTCTACGTCCTTAAGAGATATGGATTCAAAGTCCTCTGCAAACCTTATGCAGCATGGCACATCTCCACAAGTTCCAAGCCACCCCATCATTTTAATAGCATCCCTCACGCCTATTTGCCTCATTTCTATCCTCTTCCTTACAACCCTTGCCATATCCTTAACAAGACCCCTGAAATCCACCCGGTCTTCTGCAGTATAGTAAAAGAACACCTTTGCATCATCAATGGGTATGTATGTTTTTATGAGTTTCATACTAAGCTTGTGTTTCATTATTTTTTCTTTACATGTATTGTAAAAATTCTCAGCCTTCTTCCTGTTTTCTTCCATTTTCCTTATGTCTTCCTCCCTTGCTTTTCTCAAAAAGGTAGCTCTTGATTGGGATGGCTCCTTTGATAAACCAATGACTTTCACTATCTCTTCCCCTTTCTCAGAGCTTACAACTATAAAGTCATCTCTGTTTATACCATTTTCCCATATGCCTTCAACCTGAAGAACTTGCCCTGTATCCAAAAACTTAGCCTTTATATAATGCATTGTTTTCACCTCCTAAAAGTATGTGTATATAAAAAATTGCCAAACCTATCCTTGCACCTCTGTTTATTCCTTCATTAACTTCACTAACTCTGTTAATTATACTCTGATAAACTTCGTAATTTTCTTTTTCATCAAGCATACTTTTGTAAATAAAGCTCTCAAGTATATACAAAAAAAGCTTTTGGTCTTCGTATTCCATACCTTCAAGCCTTAAAGAAACGTTGTAAACTTCAAGTGGATCTCCTTTTATAATGGTTTCCGCCATAGCTATTAGACCTTTTTTCTCTAACAGCTTCTTTGCCTTGGTGAGACTTCCCTCGCATAAGGATAGGATCATGTCATCGTTTATTCCCGTTATTTTTTTTATCTCATCCCTTGAGAGTGGTTGGAATTCTACCGAATACACTCTTGACCTTACAGTTGGTAGCAATCTGTCTTGATTGCCCGCCGTAAGAAGGAGGTATGTATCTTGTGGTGGCTCCTCCAAGGTTTTCAAAAGAGCATTCTGTGCGTATGGGTTCATGGTATCTGCATCAGCTATAAGTACCAGCTTCCTCTGCGATAGAGCTGGTTTTAAATTGACAAAATCTTTGAGCCCTCTTATCTGGTCTATCTTTATTTCACCCCTTTGGGGCTTTAAGTATATAAAATCTGGATGCTCACCTTGAAGGTACATGAAAACCTTCTTACCACCCTGTCCCTCTGCGTAAACTTCTAAATTTTCTTCTGGTTCCTTCCTAAACTCATCCATGTGCTTGCAGGAGAAACATCTTCCACATGCTGGAAATTCTCCATTGAGACATAGCAAACCCTTTGCAAACTCAAAGCCAACGCTCTTTTTACCCACTCCTTCCTTCCCGTAAAAAAGTAAAGCATTTGGAACCCTTCTTAGTTTGTACATGCTCCTTAAAAATTTAAATACTTTCTCCTGCATACTTAATAAGATTTTATAATTAACAGCATGGAAAAGGGTATGCTTTTGGGTGGAAAGCATTCAGAAGGCGAAGATTGGATAGATGTTATCTATCCATACACAGGTCAAGTTTTTGCAAGGGTGGCGAAAGCTTCTGAAGAGCATGTAAACTTGGCAATAGATTTGGCAAAAGAAGGCTTTAGGGAGATATCTTCCTTGTCTTCTTACGAAAGGTGCCAAATACTTATGAAAGCTGTGGAGCTTCTAAAGAGCAGAGCTGAGGAGTTTGCCAAAAGTCTTGTGTTGGAGGTAGGCAAGACTATAAGGGAGGCAAGGACGGAAGTGCAGAGAGCCATACAAACGCTCATATTCTCTGCCGAGGAAGCAAAGAGAATAGTCGGCGAAGTGCTGTCCTTGGATGCTCATCCCAACGGAAGAGGGAAGGTAGGCTTTTATATAAGACAGCCCGTTGGAATAGTTTGTGCCATAACACCCTTTAACTTCCCTCTAAACCTTTCCATGCACAAGGTGGCACCAGCATTGGCTGCTGGAAATGCCATTGTCCTAAAGCCTTCCGAAAGAACTCCAATAACTCCACTTATGTTCGGTGAGCTTCTTTTAGAGGCTGGTATCCCACCAAAGGCAATATCTATCTTACCTGGTTACGGTGATGTAGGAAGGGCTATGAGTGTGCATCCAGACGTGAGAGTTGTCTCTTTTACAGGAAGCAGGAAGGTTGGAGAGATAATAACGCGTCAGGCTGGTATCAAAAAGGTTGTGCTCGAGCTTGGTTCCAACTCTGCCTTGGTACTTCATAAGGATGGGGATGTAGAGAAGGCTGTAGAAAAAACCATCCTTGGAGGATATGCCATAGCTGGTCAGGTTTGCATATCAGTCCAAAGGGTTTTTGTCCATGAGGATGTATTCAACGAGTATACATCCTTACTAAGGGAAAGGGTAAACGGGTTGAAGGTAGGAGACCCTATGGAGGAGGATACGGACGTGGGACCCATGATAGCACCCTCTGAGGTGGAAAGAGTACAAGAATGGATAGGTGAAGCTCTAAAGGAAGGTGCTAAGCTCATAAGGGGTGGTATGGCATGCGCAGAGAGCAAAGCCCTCTTAGAACCTACCATACTTAGCTTAGTTCCCAAGAGCACAAGGATATTCAGAGAGGAAGCCTTTGCACCTGTAGTGATGGTAAACCCGTACAGGGATGTGTATGAAGTAATAGATGATGTCAACGATTCTGTATACGGTCTTCAGGTGGGTATCTTTACGAAGGACTTGAGCGTGGCATGGGAGTTTATTAAAAGAGTACAGGCTGGGGGAGTTATGATAAACGAGGGACCCAACTTCAGGGTAGACCATATGCCCTATGGAGGTGTAAAGCAATCTGGTATAGGAAGGGAAGGGCCAAGGTTTGCCATAGAGGACTACACAGAGGTCAAGATGGTCGTTTGGGACTTAACAGTTTATTAACCAAATCTTAGGAATTTCTTAACAAAAGACTTCTACAATCTTTCTAAGCAATAAAAACTAAGGAGGTAGAAGTTATGAAAAAGTTCATCTTAACGAGCGCCATACTGGTGTCTTTGTCACTACCCGTGCAAGCCGCCATGATAAAGCTGGACGAAAGCACCTTTTCCTCCCTTGACCTAACCCTGAGAATAACTGGACAGAGATTGGGGAAAGCAAGGAGCGACGTAAAGGACTACACAGACTTTTCCATAAGAAGAGCAACCATCAATATGGCTGGCCAGGTCAACAAAATGGTTAAGTTTGAGTTTGAGGGTGATTTCTCTCCCAACACTACCAACAGGGGAAGTCATCAAGCAAGCTCCGCATCCTTAAACGATGGTGTTATAAGTCTTGAACCTGCCGATGAGTTTAAGGTCAGGGCTGGTAAGTACAGAGTACCCTTTGCAAGAGGCAACCTTACATCGTCCAGGAACTACATAATACCCACAGGTATAAGATGGGGGGCTGGAGATGGCCAGTCAGGATACAAAGCACCATCTTGGAACCCTTTTGCTCCAGCAACCTTAGCAGGAGATAGGGATGCTGGTATATCATTATGGGGCAACATAGCCGATGGTTTACTCCAGTATAGATTGGGCGTGTTTGATGGTAAGTTTGACCATATAGATGCCAATCTGGGCAAAAAGGACAACCTTGCCTATGGTATAAGACTTGAATTAAACCCCATAATGCTTGGATTCAAAGCTGAAAAAGGCTGGGGTAAGGCAGACAGCTACCTCGGAAAGCAGAACGTTCTTAACATAGGCGTAGCTTACTGGGCTCAGAAGTGGGATGACAACGCAGGCAAGTCTGGTACTGCAAAGTCCTTTACTATTGACGCCATGTGGGAACAAAAGTTCGGTGACCTTGTACCAAACCTTCAGTTGGGGTATATTGGACAATCAAGCCTTCCAATTACGCTTGGCAACAATACAAAGCCTAAGACAAACGCCTACTATGCACAAAGCCAGCTCCTCTATGACCAAGTTGTAGGTTTCGGAAAGCCCGCTCTTGCCCTTAAGTATGAGTATTCAGAGTACAAGGATTTCAAAGACCTATCTGCAAAAGGCAAAGTGAACAGAACTAGCATATTCTTCAACTACTACCTGAAAGGCTGGAACGCATTAGTAAGCCTTGGTGCAGATATAGTAAATCCAAATGCCGCTATGAAGAACTTTAACTCCGTCAAGGACCAAAACGGTAACGTGATAGGTAAAGGCAAAAACTTCACAGACTGGACCTTGGCTCTTCAAACCATATTCTGATAAAGGCTCTTTCTCTTGTTCTTACCCACACCTTTGAGTGTGGGTTTTTTATTATTATAACCCGAGTTGCAAGTTATAAAGAGATATGGTAAAAAAGCTCCCTATGGAGCATTCCCATAGAGCGGTAATATCTAACTCTGAGGTGTTAACAATGGCAGTCATAGCCCACACAGATTTCTGTGCAAACTACTCAAAAGCTCTTGAGTAGTCATCTCTTTCCTAAAGTCCCTGATAAATCTACCTTCTCAAGAAGACTTGAAAAACTGCTACCTTATATGCAAACCATCACATTAAAACTTGTATGTCTACCACAGATGTAGGAAAGATACTACCTAATTGACAGTATGCCAGTGAAAGTTGGCAAACATGAGCTTTTACTGTGTAGGAAGTAAGGAGGTCATATGTGATAAGGCATACAAGGATTATCTGATGGAGGACATTTTGAGGGAAGAGGGCATACTGCTTACACCCTTAAGGAGTGTAAAGGAGAGCAGGTATGAGGGTGAGTGGATTGAGTATGCGAAGAGGTTATACAGGAGGCTTGCGGAGAGTGTGTTTAGTGTCCTTAAAAGATTTATCGGTATGAGACCTTATTCTGTTAGTTTGCGTGGGCTTCTTATAAAAATCTATACTGCTGTGGTTTCCTACAATCTATATAGAATGTGGAAAATGAACCTAATATAACTTGCAACTTGCGTTATTATACTTAAAGCTCTTTCAAACTATCTCAAACTACAACCTCTTATAATAAGGATAGAGCAGTTTACGGAAGCACCACAAGAAGGCTCTCCTTTTCAAAGGAGAGATGAATTGTGGAAATATGATCAAAATCATACAACAAAAAAACAAAGAAAAAATTATAATAATATCCTCTGGTATGCGGGATATAGCATACCCTACCGTTGGACTGACGGGAAGTTAAGCCCTGAGAAAGGGAAGCTCCTCATTTTAATGAGGAGAGGAAGTCACGATGAGCTTTGTCAAATATATAATACAAAGTACCAGTCGAAGGGATCATGAAAGTAAGAGTAAGCAGAACTTCTGAGGATGTCCCAAAGGAGTTTTTATGTAGCCTCCTTTACGGCTTTTTAAAAAGCGTGCCTCAGAACTGTGAGGAGAAGCTTGAAAGTGTAGGCTTTTTAGAGTTGGACCTCACAGAAGAGGAGATAAGATCCCTAAAGGAAGCTAAGTTAAAGTATCCCTTCTTTAACTTGGAAGTTTTGGGACTAACCTTTAAAGGTCATCAGAATAAGACCTATAGCATATTCTCCGAGAGTTGGGAATTTCTAAAAGCAAACGTGGGCTTTTTTGCGTTATTTTCTTTCATACTTCTCATAACGCTCTTGCTCAGTTTTCTGCCTATGGTGGGTTTCTTGTTTAAAATTGTATTCACCTTGCTCATCTATTCTTGCATTCTCTACCTTGTAGACTACTTCAGTGATAGGCACGAGGGAGAGATTACAGTAAGCAAGGTTTGGGACTACATAGCGCCCTCTTTAGGATTGTATTTAGGGATGACTATTCTCTCGTTATTGATGTTAGTCCTTTCTTTTATACTGCTCATAGCCTTTGTTGGATTTGGTGCTTTGATAGACCTTGCGCAAGGTAAAGAATCTTGGAAGAACGCTCTTTTATCTTTTGGAGTGGTTATTTTGTTAATTCTTGTTTTAATCCTTTATTACCTTTACGCCACACTCCTCGTGTACGCAAAAATAAAGGAAAAAGGTATTAGAAACTAATCACTGAATATATAGAAGTTTATAGACGCATATAGAAGTTTAGAAACATAAAGACCCCTTGACACTTTTGGTTGTATGGATATGTTATAAAGAG
>JAXSMZ010000008.1:0-4782 GCA_037924335.1 Aquificaceae bacterium | reverse complement strand
GAATGTGGATATCAGGACAAGATGAACCGCGTAGGTGCGCGGTTCACAAGGGAGCTTATAGTCCCCTTGCCTGCTAAACCTCATTCTGTGGAATATTTTTCTATGGGATGAGGAACTATGGACTTTCCCTCTGGGTTCATATCCGCTTTTTACCCTTTTTCTCCAAAGGGCTTTTCAGAAGCCATTAAAAGCTCCTATTTTAGGTTTATTGGTTTTTCTCTGCATAGTATCTATCATTCTCATCCCTGTAGGTTTTACTCTACTTTGCTGGTGGATAGTTTACACAGCCCTTACGGTGAATAAGCTTCTCGAGTCTAAGACCATGAGCTGAGTCCCTTTGAATCCCCAAATTCGGATACAGAAATATACTATAACCTATGAGATGTTTACTGATGCTCCTTTTTCTCTGTGGTGTCCTGTTTGCTCAGGAAGTGAGGATAGGGTTTACGGCGGTCATTGCAAAGGAAGACCTTTACACAGTGTACAGACTTTTGGATTATCTGTCAAAAAAGACAAAGCTTACCCTAAAGCCCGTCTTTGCCAAATCTTACGATGAGATGGATTTTTTCCTTAACACAGGTCATGCTGACATAGCTTACATATGCGGAGCACCCTTCGTAGAAGGTGTCAAGAGGTTTGGCTATAGAATACTCGTAGTCCCCGTTACAGAAGAAGGTCCCATATACTACTCCTACGTTGTAGTAAGGAAAGAGAAGAGATACAGTTCCATCTTTGAACTGAAAGATAAACCATACGCCTTCTCTGACCCCAAATCCAACTCTGGTTCTGTTGTCCCCACTTACGTGCTCACAAAAAGAGGTTATAGACCATCGAACTTCTTTAAACCTCTCATATATACGTACTCCCACAGTGAGTCCATCATGGCTGTTTACAGAGGCTTTGTTGAGGGTGCAAGTGTTGATAGCTTAGTTTACAATCAGGTATCAAAGGCCAAACCTTACATAACCAGAGACCTTAAGGTTATACAGAAGTTTGGACCATTCCCCACAACCCCCTTTGTATACAGGAAGGGTCTGAGCGAAGATGTTGTAAAAAAAGTGATGGATGCCATGCTGAGTATGGACAAGGATGAGGAAGGAAGGGTCATACTTAAGCGAATGGGGATTGAGAGGTTTACAGTTGTGAACTCAAACTTCTACAAACCTATAGCCTATATGATATCTTACATAAACAGATATGAAGCGGCTCTTAGATAGACTCATCAGGCTTAGTATAGGAACCAAGTTATCCCTCTCCTTCGTCTTTATAGTACTCCTGACCTCCATACCCATATCCGCGCTTATGATCGTATGGTTGGAAGATACTCTAAAAGAGTATATTAGGGATACGATAAAGAAGGAGATAGCATCAAGGGAAAACGACGTAAGGAACGCAATACTCAACGGTGATTATTGGACTGTTTTTAAGCAGGTTGATGCCCTCGCAAGGCTTAAGGGGATAAAGGATGTGGCTGTCATAGATGGTATGGGCTTCGTTATAGCCCATTCCGACCCAATGGCTTACCCCATAGGTTCATACTTACCAAATTATATGGAGCTTGAAAGGATCTCCATAGATAGCTACAACCAACCTATAGGTTATATAGTCTTCCGTATAGACCACAAAGCTATAGAAAGCTCCCTATTCCCCTTGAAGCTCATATCTGTAGGTTTTACTTCCCTTTTCCTCTTCCTTGGTGTATCCATGGGCTTTTTTGTATCCATGAGGATATCCTCAAGGCTAAGGAAGACCCTCAGGATGATGGACAACTTTGAAAAGGGGAAGTTAGAGCGTGTTGAGTTTGTAGAGAAGGATGAGATAAATACCTTTGCAGATTACATGTACAAAAGTCTCCTAAGAATAAACACCATGATTAACAACTCTCTTTTTGAGAGAGACTTCTACCAGAGCCTTGTAAACAGTCTTCAGGATATTCTGCTTATACTTGGCACAGATGGAAAGATTTACTATACTAACAAGGTAGTCAATAAGTTAGGCTTTACATACGAGGACCTGCTCTGTAGGTCTGTGTTTGTGCTCATTGAAGACGAAAAGGACAGAAAAAGGCTCAGGATGAAACTAAGGTCAGGGGAAGCTTTTACCGAAGGAATAAAGCTAAGGGCACGCAATGGGGAGATTCACGCCGTAATAAGCTTTACGCCCGTTGAAAACGCCATCATCGTTTCCATTAAGGACATAACAGAGTTCAAAAGGATGGAAGCCTTATACATGTTAGGTGAAATGAGCACAGGGCTAGCCCATGAGCTTAAGAACGCTCTTCTTCCCATAAAGCTCCTTTCTGATGTTTCCAATTGGGATGAGGAGGATGTTAAGGTTATGAGGTCTGCAATAAGCAGGATAGACCACACAATAAACGCTGTGCTGAGCTTTGCCGACACAGGTAAACATCCTGAGGAGTCAGTTTCTTCTAAGGAATTAATAGATTCATGGTTGTATCTGTATGAGCCCTTGATAAAGAGTAAGGGGATTAGGCTAAACACCCATATAGAGGATTTTAGCTTTTTTGTCAACAAATATGCCTTCCAAGTTGTCTTTAGCAACCTTTTTAAGAATGCATTAGAAGCAGTGGAGAAGAATAGGGGCAGGGTGGATGTCTACATGAGAAGGTCCAACGATAGAGTTATTCTAACTGTAGAGGATAATGGGCCTGGCATACCATCCAAGTACAGAGACAAGGTGTTTGAACCCTTCTTCTCCACGAAGGGAAATAGGGGTACAGGTCTTGGGCTTTCCTTAGTCTTAAAATATACCTATGAGATGGGTGGTTATCTGCAAATGGAGACTCAGGATGGTAAGGGTACAAGGTTTATTGTGGAGGTGCCGTTGAAGGATGAGAAAAAGGGTCTTGTTGGTAGATGATGACCCTGCAGTCCTCTATTCTATGAAGAAGGTCCTAACCCAGAAGGGCTTTACCGTTTATGCTCTGGATTCACCAAATGGGATGGAAGACTACTTGGACATTTCAGATGTTTTGGTGATGGACATAAGGCTTGAAGGGGAGTCGGGCGTTGATGTGGTTCAAAAGGTCAGAAGTAAGGGAGTCAACATACCCATTGTGTTTATAACTGCTTACACTGACTTTGATAACATAGTTAGGGCTTCAAAGTCAGGTGCAGTGGAGATACTCAAAAAGCCCTTTGATACAGAGGATATCATAAAGGCTATAAACTCTGCTACTGATAAAAGTGGAGGCATCGTAGACAGATATGAGGAAGAGTACAAAGTAGTAGGTGTCTCCAGCGCCATGTTTGAGGTATTTAAGAAGGTAGGTATGGCAAGCAACAACGACCTGAACGTGTTCATAACAGGTGAAACTGGAGTTGGTAAAGACCTTATCGCCAAGCTAATACACCTAAACTCAAACCGTAAAGAGGAGCCTTTCGTGGTGGTTAACTGCCCTTCCATACCTTGGGACCTGTTTGAAGTAGAGCTCTTTGGATGCGTAAAGGGTGCTTTTACAGGAGCAACTATGGACAGAAAAGGAAAAGCAGAATTAGCTAACGGTGGTACGCTCTTTTTGAATGAGATAGGAGACTTGCCTTACAAGCTACAAGCTAAGCTCTTGAGCTTTGTAGAAAGAAAGTCTTTCTATCCTGTTGGAGGTACAAAAGAGGTTGCTATCGATGTGAGGCTGATCTTTGCCACCAACAGAAACCTAAAGGAACTCATCGCTGAAGGTAAGTTCAGAGAGGACCTCTATCACAGAATGAACCAGATGGAGATACACATTCCTCCACTCAGGAATAGGAAGGAGGATATAGCTCCCCTTATAAAGTACTTTATAAATATGACAAACAAAGAGTTAGGGCTTAACATCTTAGGGATATCAAAGGAAGCTCTTGAATCAACCCTTAGGTATCCATGGTACGGGAACATTAGGGAACTAAAAAATGTTGTGTACAAAGCTGCTATAAACACAAAGGTTGGTATTATAGAGTACTTGCCCCTGAAGGGAGAGGAGACTGGAAGATTTTCTCTATCAGAGATGCTTGATGTTTACATATCCTCAAAAAGGGAAGAGGAACTCTCTACCGCACTTGAAGAGCTTGAGACAGCATTTATCAAAAAGCTCTTAGAAAGATATGGTGGTAACAAAAGTAAAGTGGCACAGCTCCTTGGCATATCGAGGAATACAATAAACGCTAAGCTGAAAGAGGAGTAAAAAAAAGCCCCCTCCCTTTTGGGGGGCAACCCTTGCGGCAGTTGCGGCTTAAAATTCCATCTGAAGCCTTGCAAAGAGCTCATTTACGGATTTCTTTGTACCAGCGTTATACACAGCCCTTCCTGCATCACCAAGGCTTGCAATAGCACCACCAAAATCAAGGTTCATATGCTTGCCAAGGTTTGCGGTGAAGGTAACTCCAGCCTCCGTTCCAAGGCTTTTGCCGTTTCCGGCCATGTCCTTATTAGACCTAAATGTCCCTACAGCACCTTGCACGGAAAAGCCCTTTGTTATAGGAACGTCCACCTTTGCTTGCACTGTTGTAAGACCGTATCCCTTATTTCCTGGCTCAAGCCCAAAGTCGTTCACGTCAGATGGTCCATGTGGTGTGAAGATGTAGGTGTAAGCCCAGTAGCCTCCTGTGCCAAGAAGTTTATGAACTGTTTGGAAGCCATTTCCGTTATCGTTTCCGGAAGAGTAAACTCCAAGTAAGCTCACTCCAGCAGGACCAAACTTTGTAGATGCCTCAAGCCTTGCAAGCCAACCATTTGTAGAATTTTGTGCTATCTTACCAGTATTTGCAAGCACAACTCCATGGA
>JAXSMZ010000007.1:34026-53277 GCA_037924335.1 Aquificaceae bacterium | reverse complement strand
TTGCTTTCTGTTGGCTTTCTCCCTTGCCTTTGCATTTCTTTTTGAATTCTGTCTAACTTCTGGAAATACTCTCTCACTCTGTCATAAAACTCTCTTCCAAAGAGGTCTCCTCTGTCTGAGACAAGAAGGCATTCCATACCAAAGTCAAGGGCTATTTCTCCACTTAGAGCTATATCTCTTTTCTCCACTTTCTTTACAATCCTTAACTTGCTATCCTCAGATATCTGAACCATGTTTGTGAGGTTTCCTTTTTTTCTCTCAAAGTATTCATGAGGCTTCACAGGCAAGTATATGCTTGAATATCTTCTTTCCACAGGGCTTTTCGCTTTTTGGAATAAGCCACTCTTCTCTAGAGTTAAGATACAAAAGCACTCTTTTTGTTTTTTCAGGAAGGGATGAACTCAGGACTACCTCCTTGAACCTGTTTTGCACGTTAGACAGGAAACTTTCCAAGGTAGGGACTAGCACATGGTATTGAATGGTGGACTTGAACCTTTCTGAGAGAGGACAGTTTAAGTGTTTTATGTTGGCTTTTCTGCTGAAAGAACCTGTCTTGAAGAAAAGAGACCACTGGAACTTTGCTATGATTTCTGCAGTTTTTCTGTAGAGTTTGAGGACATTGGAGATAGCATCGCTTTTTCTCTTTGTCATAGGGCATGAGACCTGTATAGCCCTATACATGAAAATATTATAGCTCTGACTTGCTTGTATCTATTTGCTTTTTGGTAATAATTGACTATGTATGCGTGTAGTTGTTAATGTTTTAAGAGACTTGTCGCTAAGACCACAGAGAGAATATCGCCGATGTTGAGCTTTCTTAACCCTTCAACCCCATAAGGCTTTTGGGAGTGAGCTACCTTTAGAAAGTTACCCTCTATCTTTTCCCACTTGTTTATAACCATGTAGCATCTTATAAAGCTCAGCTCCTTCTTCAATCTCTCTGCCTCTTCCAAAGAGAGCTTGTCTTCGTTGGCAACTGCGAAAAGTATTCCCTTTTCTTCCAAGGTTCTTATCAAGAACTCTACCTTTTCCTTTCTTTCTGTTAGGATTTTTGCCGTGTCTCTCTCCCTACCCATAAATCTGTCTACCTTTTCCCTACCCTTGGATAGCTTTATAAGGGCATCCATCCATTCCTTGACCAGATGAAAAGTTTTAAAAAGCCTCAACATCTGACCAGTGGGGGCAAAGTCAAGAACTACGTAATGGTAATTTTCTCTTATTATCTGAGAGAGCTTATCAAGAGCAGCTGTCTCAACGGCAGTAGAGGAAGAAGAGATATGCTGGGCAAGTTTTTTTAGCCCTTGGTAAGCTTTCTCATGTATAAACCTTTCCATGTTCTTTAGAACAGAGTCTGTATACTCTCTTGCCAACTTTTCTGCATTGAGCTCAACTATGTTTAGTTGTCCTATGCTGTCCTCTGATACTCCCAGAATGCTTCTGAGAGAATGGGCTGGGTCAAGGGATAAGAGTATGGTTCTTCCCCTTTCAGATAGCCTAAGGGCTGTAGCACAGGATAGGGTGCTCTTTCCAACTCCTCCTTTCCCACCAAAGAGCAAAACAGACCTTAGCAGCACGGAAGTAAGCTGATGGGCGACCTCTCTATACCTAAGCTTTTATGCCAAGTATGAAACTCTTGCAAAAGCTCAGGATAAAGGTCCAAGACGTATATTCCAAGTGGGTTATCCAAACCAAAGTATTCTAGAAAGAGGGAAACCAGCAGAATATCCTGAACATAGCTATAGGATACCTCTACCGGCTTTTTGAAGTGAAGCTCAACAAAGCTTTTTAAAAGTTCCCTCATTTAAGGGAGAGTATCCACTGAGCTAACTCTTTCGCTTCTTCATCTGTTACGTTCTGTGGTGGCATGGGCACCTGTCCCCAGACTCCTACACCACCATTCTTTATTCTTTTGGCAAGCTCTTCAGCGGCGTTGGGCTGTCCAGCGAATTTCTTGGCAACGTCTTTGTATGCGGGACCTACCTTCTTTGTGTTTACATCATGGCATGCAAAACAGCCCTTCTGTTGAGCAAGAGCCGTCATGTCCTTTGCAGGTCCTGTAGATTCTTGTTTTGGCTGTTCAGCCGGCGGTTTCTGTGGCTGCTCTGCTGGCGGTTGTGCTGGTTTCTCAGCTGGCGGTTGTGCTGGAGCTTGTTCTTCAGGCTTCTTTTGGCAGGATGCTAGCAGTGCAACGCCAAGGATGCTGACCAGAGCCATCTTTTTCATCCTTACACCTCCTTAGAAGAATTATAAACTTAAGAAGATGAAATTTTTATGAAAAGGGTTTATAATGGAAACTAATGATGCATATAAGAGATATCTTAGAGATCCTTCCCCACAGATATCCTTTGCTTCTGGTAGACAAAGTTTTGGAGATGAAGCTTGGAAAGAAAATAGTTGGGCTTAAAAACGTTTCTATGAACGAGCCTTACTTTCAGGGACACTTTCCTGGTTTTCCACTTATGCCCGGCGTTTACATACTTGAGGCTATGGCACAGCTCGGTGGCATACTTATGATAAAATCCCTTGAGCTTGAGATAGGTAAGTACGCTGTAGTTTTTGCCGGTATTGACGAGGCAAGGTTCAAAAGACCTGTGTATCCTGGAGACCAGCTTATCATGGAACTGGAAGTTATATCCCTGAAGAAAACCCTTTCCAAAATGAAGGGTACAGCTACGGTAGATGGTCAAAAAGCAGCAGAAGCTATACTCTACGCTGCTGCAAGAGAGCTTGATGATCTAAGGAGATAGCTTACGCGCTTCTAAACAGAAAAAGCCACCCTCTTCATGAAAACCCTCCCTTATCTCAGCATTCTTCACAGGATTTTTGTCCTGAGGGTCTTCAAACAGAGTTGTGTATATGTTTTTTAGTTCAAAGCCAGCATCTTTTAGCATACTTATGACTTCAGAATGAGAGAAGAACTTAGCATACTTATAAAGCACATGTCCACGCTTTGCTTTTTCTTTGTAAAAATCTGCCCACTTGCTATCCGAAAGTACGAGGCCGAGCAAGAGTTGGCCTTTTTTTCTTAAAACCCTGTAGGCCTCTTTAAGGGATAAAAATGGGTCATCAAAGAAACAGAGAGAAACAACGACTAACACACTATCAAAAAGCTCATCTTTGAAAGGCAAGCTCTCTGCTTTTGCTAAGATGCAGCGTACACCCCTATTTTTTGCCATCTTAAGAAGCTCTATAGACGTATCCACACCGTAGCTCACTCCCAATATTGATGCAAACCTACCACTTCCCACTCCAACTTCCAGTGAGAGGTCCTTGGGTGAGTAGGATCTTTTGAGACACTCAGCTTCAAGCATGTAGGCAGACCTTCCAAAGGGTCTTTCGTACCACTGGTCGTATCTCAGGGCGTACTCATCAAAGACCCTCATCCTTTATCCCCATATTGTTTCTGTATGCTTGTAAGGTGTTTAAAAGAAGGGCTGTAACAGTCATGGGACCAACACCACCTGGCACTGGAGTTATGGCGTATGCTTTTTTTTTAACATTTTCAAAATCCACATCCCCTACTATCCTGTCTTCCATCTTTGATATACCAACATCAACAACAATGGCTCCATCCTTTATCATGTCTTTTTTTATAAGATGGGGGACACCTGTTGCAGATATTAGCACATCTGCCTTTTTTGTGTAAAGGGTTATATCCTTCGTGTGTATGTGGCATACGCATACGGTTGCATCCCTCCAGAGCATCAAAAGAGAAAGGGGTCTTCCCACTATAAAACCAGCACCAACTATTACAACATCCTTGCCCTTGAGTTCTATGTTGTAATGTCTGAGCAGTATATCTATTCCAAGGGGTGTGCATGGTATAAACCCACCCTCTATGCGTGCAACCAGCTTTCCCATATTCTCTGGATGGAAGCCATCCACATCTTTTTTGGATGATATGGAAAGAATAACCTCCTGCTCTGGTATGTGCTTGGGAAGAGGAAGTTGGACAAGTATACCATCAACAGCCTCATCGCTGTTCAGCTGTGCTATAAGCTCCAAAAGTTCAGGTAACGTAATATTCTGTGGAAGGTGATAGAAAAGCGACCTAATACCCACACTTTCACAGGCTTTTCTTTTATTCCTCACGTAAACATGACTTGCTGGGTCATCACCGACCAAAACAACGGCAAGGGATGGCTGTCTGTAACCTTTTGAAGCTATACGCTCTACTTGCTGGCCTATTTCCTTCCTCATTCTCTCCGATAGGGACCTTCCATCTAAAAGGATCGTCATTTTTCCAATAAACTTAAGACCTGGCTTACCATCTCAAGCTCTTCGTCCGTCTTTATTACCAAAACTTTGACCTTGCTCCTTTGCTTGTTTATAAACAGTGGTAAATTTCTTTGCTCGTTCATCTTCTCATCTATGATTATACCAATCTTTTCTAATCCTTTGCATACCATACTCCTTACCAGGGGGCTGTTCTCTCCAACTCCCCCCGAGAAAACTATGGCATGAAGTTTGGGAAGTAGAGCATGGTAAGCTCCTATGTATTTTTTTATCCTGTAAACGTAAAGGGAGAGGGCAAGCTCTGCCTTCTTGTCTCCCTCTTGAACCTTTTCTATAACCTGGCGCATGTCAGATAAGCCGCATACACCTTTAAGCCCAAAGTCCCTGTAAAGCATACGCTCAACCTCTTCCAAAGATAGACCCTTCTTGAGTAAGTGTAGCACTATACCTGGGTCCAAGTCCCCACCCCTTGTAGACATAACAAGCCCTTCTAAGGGTGTCATCCCCATGGATGTGTCAACTGACTTTCCTTCGTGGACAGCGCAGATACTAGACCCACTTCCAAGATGTAGCATTATCAGACTGAGTTGGTGCGGCTCCTTTTTTAGCAATCTGGAAGACTCTTTAAGCAGGTAAGAGTAAGATACACCGTGGAAGCCGTACCTTCTTATGCCTTCCTCATAGAGCTTTGTAGGTATGGCATAAGAACTTGAATGTAATGGCATGGTTGTATGAAAGGACGTATCAAAGACAGCATACTGAGAAACCCATGGCATCTTTTCAAAAAACATCTCTATACCTACAGCGGCAAAGGTGTTATGAAGAGGGCTAACTTCTGTAAGCTCCTTTATGAGCCTTAAGCCTTCTTTATCCAAAAGCGTTGGACCTTTGTGTCCCATACCATGGACAACCCTATGGACTACAAAGGACAGACCTTTATCTTTATACCTTTCAAGAACATGAAGAAGGGCATCTTTATGATCACTTTCTTCATTCAAATTCAAAACATCGTACTCTAACCTTTTGTACTCTTCAAAGAGGGCAAATTTAAGGGAGGAACTACCGTAGTTGAGCGTAAGTAAGCGTCTCATACTCTTGCTTATCTACACCGTTGGCGTAAGCATACTCAAGGGCTTCTATCTGCATGTTCTTTAGTTTGTCCTTAAAGCTTGCTCCTCTGTCCTGAAGTTCTTTAACCCTCTCTATCACATCGATGGCTATGCTGAATCTGTCCACCTGATTGAGTATAGCAAGCTGAAGGGGAGTTGTTATCCCTCCCCTTCCCTTTAAAAAGGGTGTGAGATAAGAGGCATCTATGCCAACTTTCCTGTTCTCTCTGTATCCTCTCACATGAAGATTCCTATGGTTTGTTCTTCTGTACGTTAGCCTATGTATTAGCCAAGGGTATCCGTGAAAGTTGAATATTATGGGCTTATCCTTTGTGAAGTAAGAGTCGAAGTCTCTGTCCTTAAGACCATCTGGATGCTCCGTGTCCTGTGTTAAACAGAATAAATTAACTACGTTTACAAACCTTATCCTAAGGTAGGGAAAGGCATCCTTCAAAAGGAAGGATGCGGCTACAGCCTCCTTTGTAGGTATATCTCCACAGCTTGCTAAGACAACATGGGGATCATCCTCTAAGTGGTTGCTTGCAAAATCCCATATACCTATACCCTTTACCGCATGCTTTATAGCATCTTCCATGTTCAAATACTGAGGATGTTTCTGTTTGTCAGATATGATTATGTTTATCCTGTTTGTTGTCTGTAGACATTGCCACACAATGCAAAGTAGCGTATTGGCATCTGGAGGAAAGTATACTCTGACCACATTGGGCCATTTGTCCACTATTGAATTTATAAACCCTGGGTCTTGATGAGTAAAACCGTTGTGGTCCTGTCTCCAAACAACGGATGTAAGAAGAAGGTTAAGGGAAGATAGGGGCATTCTCCAAGGAATATCGGAAGATATGTCGAGCCATTTACCAAACTGGTTTACCATAGAGGATATTATGGGAGAAAAACCCTCGTAAGTGTTCAAAAGGCCATGCCTTCCTGTAAGTATGTAGCCTTCTAGCAAGCCTTCCATCGTATGTTCTGAGAGCATTTCAACAGTTCTACCCAAGGGGCTCAAAAAGCCCTCATCCTCATCCTCGGGACGATAGTCTGCCATCCAAGCTTTGCCAAAATGAAAGACATCGTAAAGCCTGTTTGAATGTGTCTCATCTGGACCAAAAATACGGAAGTTGTCTGGGTTCAACCTTATAACATCCCTTAGGAAGCTTCCCAAAGGTCTTGTATTTTCCGAGTAAACCTTTGCAGGATCTTTTACGTCAATGGAAAACTCCTTCAGACCCGGAAGCTTGAGGGGAACTCTCAGGAGCCCACCGTTGGCGTTTGGATTTGAGCTCATCCTTCTCTCTGGAATAAGCTGTCTGAGTTCCTCTATGAGCCTCCCATTTTCATCAAAGAGCTCTTCTGGTTTATAGCTCCTAAGCCAACTTTCAAGTACTGAAAGATGCTCTGGATTTTCCCTGACATCCTGAATAGGAACCTGGTGTGCTCTCCAGTAACCCTCTATGTAATGCCCGTCAACCTTCTTTGGAGCTGTCCATCCCTTTGGTATACGGAGTATTATCATAGGCCATTTAGGTCTAAAGAACTTCTGGTTAGCCCTTGAAGTCTCCCACACTTCCAATATTTGCTTTATACATCCGTCCATCACATTGGCCATGCTCTCATGCACTTCTATCTCATCCGTACCTTCCACTACCCTTGGGTCATAGCCGTATCCTCTGAATAGGTTCAAAAGTTCCTCTTCCTCAATCCTTGCAAGGATAGTAGGATTGTTGATCTTATAACCGTTAAGGAGGAGTATAGGAAGGACTGCTCCATCTTTTGCTGGATTCAAAAACTTATTACAGTGCCAAGCTGTAGCAAGGGGTCCAGTTTCAGCTTCACCGTCTCCCACAAGCGTAACAGCTATGAGGTTCGGGTTATCGAAGACAGATCCAAAGGCATGAGATAGGCTATAACCGAGCTCCCCACCTTCCTGTATGGACCCTGGTATCTCAGGAGTACAGTGGCTTCCCAGTCCGCCAGGGAAGGAGAAGGACCTAAAAAGCCTTTTCATCCCCTCTTCATCTTGACTGAACTGGGGATAATGCTCACTCAGAGTACCCTCAAGGTACACGGGAGCTATAAAACCCGGTGCACCATGTCCAGGACCGGGGATGAATATACAGTTGATGTCATATCTCTTTATGACTCTGTTCGCATGAACATACGCAAAGCTTATGCCAGGACTTGCCCCCCAATGTCCAAGAAGCCTTCTCTTTATATGTTCTGGTTTTAACTTCTCTTTGAGAAGGGGGTTGTCCTGCAGGTATATCATACCCGCTGAAAGGTAGCAGCATGCCCTCCAGTATCTGATAAACTTTTCTATATCCATTTGGCTTATATTATATTACCCCCTTCTCCTTCATAGAGAAGTATCCCTTTTTTGTAAGTATTATGTGGTCAAGAAGTTCAAAGCCAAGGAGCTCGCATGCCGAGAGGATCCTCTTTGTAAATTCCACATCCTCCTTTGAGGGATTTGGGTCTCCCTTTGGATGTGTATGCACAAGTATTAAAGAATGACAAAGCATACGCAGAGCCCCGTAGAGCACATCCTTTGGCTCTGCAAAAACCGAGTTCATCTTTCCAACGGCTATCACATCGTAACCCAAAACTGAGTTGGATGGGCTAAGATACACACCTATCAGGTGCTCCCTTCTGTCGTCCACCTTATCCTTAAGGAAGGTGTAAACATCCTCAGGCGATGTTATAACTATGCCCTGGTAAGGTTCGTATATGCGTCCGCTTAGTTCTATAAGAGCCTTTATCTGGCAAGCCTTTGCCTCACCTATACCCTTTAACTCCTTAACTATACTATCCACGGGCATACTTTTAAGCTTTTCCCATCCAAGCTTTAGTATCCTTTTGGAAAGTGAGAGGACATCCTCATTTTTGCTTCCAGAACCCAGGATTAGAGCCAAAAGCTCCTCATCGGAGAGGTAAGAGGCTCCCATCTTCTTCATCTTTTCTCTTGGTCTTAGCTCCTCTGGTATATCCTTAAACCCTTTGCCCTTATACATGCTTTGTTACCATGAGCTTTACAGCTCGCCTCTGATCAGATTGAATAACGGTAAACTTAAGACCACAGCAGACAATACTGTCCCCCTTCCGTGGTATGCTTTTAAGCTCGTACGTCACAAATCCCCCAACTGTAGTGTAAGGTCCTTCTGGAAACTTTATGCCTACTACCTTTTCAAAGTCATGTTTCTCAAGCATACCATCCACAACCCATTTGTCTCTCTCAACCTCTTTTATGGGTTCCTCGGATTTCACAAAACTGTCCCCTATCTGTCCCAGAACTTCTCTCATAAGGTCGTCCAAAGTCACTACGCCCAGCACTATACCCCTCTCATCTACCACAATTCCCATCTTTCCAGAGCTCTTTCTGAAGGCTTCAAGAACGTAATGGAGGGGTGTAAACTCAGAGAAAAAGATGAGAGGTTTTATAAATTCCTTTATAGAGCTTGTAGTTGGGTTATCTATTATGTCATAAATATCAACGTATCCCAGTATGTTGTCTATTCTCGTCCTATAAACTGGAAGCTTGGTAAATCCGCTTTCCCTCATTCTACGAAGAGTTTGCCCTACGTTTGATACCTCATCAACCATCACAACTTGGTAGATGGGTTTCATAACTTCAGAAACCATGCTTTCCTTGAGAGTCAAAAGCTTGACTGCTATCTTTATCCTGTCCTCTTGAAGCTCAACCTCCTCAAGAAGCTTTATCATATCCTTTCTGCTCACAACTTCCTTGTATCTTTTTCTGAAAAAGTCTGTCAGAATTCTGCTTGTCTTCCTTGAAAGGCTCAGCACTGGGAGAGCTATTATCTTGAGCTTACTCAAAAACCAAACACTTGGGATGAGCAGTTTTTCTGCATGCCTTTGAAAAAGGCTCTTTGGAATTATCTCACCAAAAAGGAGGGTAAAAATTACGAGAGTTAAGGAGAAGAGCGTCTCGTAACCCTTCAGGTAAGGTATGTAATTGGAGAGTGTGATCACAGCAAGAGTGTAAAAAGTGGAAGCAAAAACTATGCTCACGGTGTAGCCAAGCATGGTAAGGGTCATGTACTCTTCTGGGTTATCGTGAAGGTCTACTAGAAACCTGTAGCCCGTCTTTCTATAAATAGCCAGCACTTTGCTCCTGTCTGTGCTTACTATAGCTATCTCAGCTCCAGCAAAGAAGCCTTCGATGAGTATAAAAAAGAAAACTCCAAGCAAGAGGCCTAAGGTTTCCATCCCAGCACAACCCTATCGTTATTAGTATAGTCCTTATAAACTATAACTTCAAACCCCTTCTTAGAGAAGATATCCCTAACCACGCTTCCCTGGTCATGTCCTATCTCAAGACAGAAAAACCCATCATCCTTCAAAAAGTCCCCAACCTCTTTTGAGAACCCCTCGTAGAACTCATAGCCCTTCTCACCACCTATAAGAGATACCATTCCTTCTATCCTCACACCCTTTGGAAGTTTTTCCCATTCTTTCTGTGGTATGTACGGAGGGTTTGAGACAACGAAGTTAAACTTCATGCCCTTGACCGGCTCAAACATATCACCCTTAAGGATGATAAACCTACTTTTTACACCATGAAGTTCAGCATTGGCTTTTGCCAGCTCTGTGGCTCTATCGTTCACATCATCGCCGTACATGATAAGGTTTTCCCTTTCAAGAAGAAGGGTGATAGAAATACAGCCAGTTCCTATACCTATTTCAAAGCCCAGTATGCTTCCTTCTCTGGGTATCTTCTCAAGACACTTCTCTACAAGGATCTCTGTCTCTGGTCTTGGGATGAGCACTCCTTCCTTTACCTTAAAGGTTCTGCCATAAAAGTCCCACTCCCCTATAAGATACTGAAGAGGATAACCGTTCTCCAGCATGGACAAGAGCCTCAAATACTCTTTAACTATATCCTCGGGTAAGTCTTCATCCAGGAGAAAGTAAAGTTCACTTACTTTTTTCTTCAGAAGGTGAGACAGGAGCAGGTACTTTTCCCTCTGGCTTGCTCTGCTTTGTTGCCGTAGGAGGTCTTTGACCTTCATCCTTTATTAAAGAACCCTTCCTTGATGGGTGGGTAAGTGCAAGAACAACAGCTAAGAACATGAGCATGAAACCAAGCCAATAGGTTATCTTTGTGAGAATTGTATCCACACCACCCGGACCAAACATCCCTTGCCCCATTCCACCAAAGGCTGCTCCCACATCTCCTCTGCTCCTTTGCAAAAGAACAACCACTATCAAAAATAGAGCTACTATAAGAAAGAGGATAAGAAGAAAATAGTACATACTTTAAATTATAACACATTTATCAGTACTCCTGCGCTATCTCAACTTTCTTCAAACTGTGATGACAATAGGGACATATCCTTGCCTTCCAATGCACCTCACTGAAGCAAGCCGGACACCTTTTCTTCCCCTTCAGATAGAGGAAGAGGTTAATGTGAAAAAGAGACTTAAGAATTAGATAAACAAAAAGGATAGAAAGGATCAAACTCCATGCCTTCAACGGTGTTATCGCTTCGTAAGCCTCTATCCAAAGGTAGGTAGTTGAAAGGGATGCAACCCAAAAAGCCAACTTTCTGTCAAGAAAAACCTGTGCCAGTATATGCAAAAGGGCCATCCAGACAAAGAACTGTACAAGCTTGTTCATAAAAAGGGGTTCAACTACCTTTAACCATTCCATTCTCAAATTTTATAATAAATCAAATGTCCAAAGGAAAAAGTCACGCATACAGGCTAATCCTTCTCTTTGGTATAGTCAGTTTGCTTGCTGATATGACCTATGAGGGAGCCAGAGGCATTTTGGGCCCCTACATGTCTGTTCTTGGGTCTTCGGCCTTTGTGGTCGGCTTTATAGTTGGTTTTGGAGAGTTTATAGGTTACGCTGCCAGGCTTATATCCGGTTATGTTGCAGATAGAACTAAAGAGTACTGGTCCATTGTTGTGCTTGGTTATTTAATAAACCTCTTCTCAGTTCCTTTGCTCTCCTTGGCGCCTGGGTGGCAGACAGCAAGCTTACTTATCCTGTTTGAAAGATTTGGAAAATCTGTAAGAACACCATCCAGGGATGTACTTCTCTCTTTTGTCACCAGCAGGGTTGGTCATGGGGTCGGTTTTGGAGTTCATGAGCTTTTGGACCAGATAGGTGCTCTGCTTGGTCCACTTTTTGTGAGCATAATGATGCTAAGCTTTGGAAGCTATAGGATAGCTTTAGCCTCTTTGTCCCTTCCAGCCCTCTTTGCACTCATCACCTTAATATACACTAAACTCAATTACACTTACCCAGTTGTCAAGAGCGAAGTTTACCGTGCGGATAGTTTAAGGATGCCCTTTTGGGTTTACTTACTTGCCTGCTCTTTGGTGGCTATGGGTTATGCAGACTTTGCCCTAGTTTCTTTCCATGTAAAGAAGAACGCAATATTCACCGATGAATGGATACCATTGCTTTATGCCTTTGCTATGGGGATAGATGCTCTCTCCGCCTTGCTCTTTGGCCTTCTCTTTGACAGGATCGGTATAGGTGCTTTACTTTTAGGTACGCTCATCTCCTCCTTTTTTTCCATATTTTGTTTCTCTTACAGTGGGCTTTTTGTCCTCTTTGGTTTGCTCCTTTGGGGTTTTGGTATGGGGGTGCAGGAGTCTATAATGAGGTCAGCCATAGCTAAACTCACTCCAGCAGAAGCAAGAGGGAGAGCTTTTGGAATCTTCCACTTCTTTTATGGCCTTTTCTGGTTTTTGGGTAGTAGCCTTATGGGCTATCTCTATGAAGTATCCCTTATATATCTTATTATATTCTCTGTGTCTTCTCAGCTTCTCTCCCTTATTCCCTTGTTCATACTTTCCAATATCAGTCCAACCAAATTTAAATCTTCTGGATAGGTGACTTTTATGTTCCAAATGGAACCTTCAACTATCCCAACTTTGTAGCCATACCTCTCCAAAAGTGATGAGTCATCAGTAGAATAAAAACCTTCACTTCTGGCTCTAAAATGGCATTCAAGAAGAACCCTTCTCTCAAAGGCTTGAGGTGTTTGTGCATGCCATAGGTTTCTTCTCTCAAGGGTTCTTACAACCATGCCGTCGGCAACCTCCTTTAGAGTATCCCTTGCGGGTACTGCCGTTATCTTTCCATGATGACCTTCGAGCCTTGAAACTTTTTCAAAAAGTTCTTCGGATGCAAGGGGTCTTGCACAATCATGAATGATAACTGTATCCCCCTTTGCCTGAAGAAGCCCTTCAAGCACTGAGTCCTGCCTCTCCTTTCCCCCTTTAACCTTCTTTACACTCGGTGGAAGCTTTATCCTCTCTATGTCTTCCTCCGGCAACACCAAAAGGATATCATCGAACTTTCCCATAACCCTTTCTAAAGAGTACATATACATAGGTTTGCCAGCCACCCTTATAAACTGTTTTTTTCCACCAAAACGCTTACCCTCTCCAGCAGATAGCAAGATGACGCTTATCATTCCTCTTTAAACTCTTCTATCCTTCTGGTGATATCCTCCTTTAAACTTCCTGACAGTGTTTCTTCTGAAGAAAATATGTAAAGACCATCCTTGTCAAGAACCATGGTCAGAAGGTCAAAACCCCTGACCTGCTTCTCCAAAGCTTCACGTGTCGTCTTTTCTAAGAACTTCTTTGTATCATCCATATCCGAAAAATCAAGTTCTGTATCTATGAGTTCCAAGTCTTCCATATCCTTTGTGTAGACAACATAAACAGTATGCTTTCCTTTCCCAGCTGCCTCTCTTATGGATTCAAAGAGCTTTTCCACATGCTCCCTTACCTTATGCCTAACGCTCATAAACATTATTATAATATTTAAAGCTTACCAAGTTTGTGGAGGTATGATATGAAAACAATGGCTTATGGATTTCCCAAGCTGGGGAATAAAAGAGAGTTTAAAAGCCTTCTTGAAGGTTTTTGGAGTGGGAAGGTGTCTGAGGGGGATTTTAAAGCTGGAGTAGATTCTCTGAAAGACTGGATGATTAAAAATTACAAGGATAACGTGGATATTTTCCCATCTAACGAGCTCTCCTACTATGACTTTGTTCTAGATACGGCAGTAATGGTTGGAGCTATTCCTTCAAGGTTTGGAGAGTATAAGGGGCTTGAAACTTATTTTCAGATGGCAAGGGGGAGAAATGCTCTTGAAATGACCAAGTACTTCAACACCAATTACCACTATCTGGTACCGGAGCTGGAAGGACCAAACTTCAAGCTTCTAAAGAATTATCCCTTAGAGGACTATATTTACTTTAAAAACAGAGGAGTGGAAACCCTCCCAAGGCTCGTATCACCCTTTACCTTTCTAAAGCTCTCTAAGGTCCTCAAGAGGGTTGATGCATCGCATATACCTCTCTACGAGCTTTCTAAGATTGAATCCCAGGAGGATATGGAAAGGTACATGGACGCCTTGCTTAAGGTTTACGAAGAGGTCATAAGGCAGTTGCATCAAGCAGGAGTAAAAGGCATAATGGTAGAAGACCCAGCTCTCTGCTACGAGCTTGAAGAATGGGAATGGGATATGGTCAGTCAAGTCTACAAAAGCCTTGGAAAGTTAACGGACATATATCTCATAACATACTACGATAGTGTCTCTGACTACAAAAGGTTTGTTGACCTATCTGTAAAGGCTCTTGGCTTTGACCTACTATCCAACCAAGAGAACATTGAAAACTTGCTCGGCTTAGGTTTTCCTAAGGGGAAAACTCTAATAGCTGGCATTATAAACGGCAGGCAGGTTTGGAAGGCAGATATAAAGCAAAGGATAAAGCTTATAGAGAACCTTCTTAAAGTTTCTGACAGTCTGATAGTATCCAACTCCTGCCCCCTCTTTCACCTTCCTTTAACAGTTGAAATAGAGGAGAATCTGCCAGAAGGTTTAAAAGAAAGGTTATCCTTTGCAAAAGAAAAACTCCTTGAGCTAAATCTTATAAAACAAGTGGTTGAGGGGAGAATCGAAGCCCTAAAGCAGGCTGAAGAACTTCAAAAACTTCTTTCTTCCCCCTTTGGTATAAAGCAGGAGGTAAGGGAAAGGCTCAAAAAGCTTTCAGAAAAAGATTTTATGCGGGATGCTCCTTACACTGAAAGGATAAAAGTCCAGCAAGAGGTTTTAAAGCTTCCTCTCTTCCCAACAACAACCATAGGCTCTTTCCCACAAACAGAGGAGGTAAGAAAGACAAGAGCAGCTTATGCATCTGGAAAGGTTTCGGAAGAAAACTACAAGAACTTCATCAAAGAGCAGATAAAGAAAGTAATACAAGTTCAAGAAGAGATAGACCTTGATGTGTTAGTTCATGGTGAGTTTGAAAGGACAGATATGGTAGAGTTCTTTGCTCAAAAGCTTGATGGTATAGCTACTACAAAGCATGGCTGGGTTATATCTTACGGTTCAAGGGTTTACAGACCCCCCATCATATACGGAGACATTTCCAGGCCACTCCCTATGACGTTAGAAGAGATAACCTACGCTCAATCGCTCACACAGAAGCCAGTTAAAGGAATGCTCACAGGACCAGTAACCATCCTAAACTGGAGCTATTACAGGGATGACGTATCCAAGGAAGAAATAGCATATCAGATAGCCCTTGCCCTTCTGGACGAGGTAAAAGACCTAGAAAGTGCTGGAATAAAGGTCATACAGATAGATGAACCCGCTTTTAGAGAAGGAGCTCCCATAAAAAGAAGGAATTGGGCTGAGTACTTCCGCTGGGCTGTAAAAGCCTTTAGGCTGTGCTCAAGGGCTAAGCCAGAAACTCAGATACACACTCACATGTGTTACAGCGAGTTTAACGAAGTTATAGACCACATATACCAGATGGACTTTGATGTTATATCCATAGAGGCATCCAGGAGCAAAGGGGAGATCATTCAAGCCTTTGAAAGGTTAAAAAGTTGGGACAGACAGATAGGCATAGGTGTCTATGACATTCACTCTCCAGCTGTTCCAACAAAAGAGAGCATAAGGTCTGTTATGGAACGGGCTATGAGAGTGCTACCGAAGGAGCTACTATGGATAAACCCAGACTGTGGACTGAAAACGAGGAGATGGGAAGAAGTAATACCATCTTTGAAAAATATGGTTGAAGTTTCACGGGAGCTTAGAGAAGAGTATGCTGTGAGGGTATAATATGTCTATGAAAAAGGGCTTTACTCTCATAGAACTTCTGGTGGTAATAGTCATACTGGGACTCCTTGCCGCAATAGTTATACCACGCATCACTGGAAGAGTGGAGGAAGCAAAGATAGAGACAACTAAAGTTCAGCTTAAGGCAATAAAGGACGCTTTAGAACAGTACAAGTTAGACAACGGGTTTTATCCTACAACTGAGCAAGGGCTGAAAGCACTTGTAGAAAAACCTGCCACTGCGCCAGTACCATCAAGGTGGAGACAGTACATGGATAAAATGCCCAAGGACGGCTGGGATAGGGACTTTATATACATATCACCCGGGGTTGGCCATCCTTTTGAACTGAAGTCTTTAGGACCAGATGGTCAGGAAGGGACAGAAGACGACATAGATGTATGGAAAATATAGAGGTTTTACCCTTTTAGAGGTGCTCATAGCTCTCTTCATACTTTCTGTAGGGTTTAGTGTTCTTTTTGAAGTCCTATCGAAGGCAAGGAGAGATTACGAGCGCGACGGGAGCCTCTGCAGGGACTTTTTGACTCTGAGCAACAGAATACTCACACAGAACAGGAAGGACATAGAGATAAGAGAGCATGACCTAAAGGACTACCCAAGCGTAAGGGAGATAGTATACTCTTACCAGAGAGCCATCATTTACCAATACACTCTGAAGAGATGAAAAGAGGCTTTACTCTTTTAGAGATACTAATAACCCTTCTGACGCTTGGTCTCCTTTTTGGCCTTCTTTCCTATACCTTTTACTCTTCCATAAGTTCTTCCCTTGACATTACAAAGGACGGGGAGAATCTAAAACAGGACATTCTTCTCCTTTGGAACATACAAAGGAAAATTATCTCCTCAAAGTATGTAGTCCTGGACAAAGATAATATTTTTATGATAACATCTGCGGGAGATTATTACGAAGGTATTGTAAAGTGCGCTTTCATATACAAAAAACCGATCCTTTATTACTATGAGTTCCCATATCCCTATGGAAGCATAGAATTCTATGAGGAGGATAAACTAATAAAACTGGGAAAGTTTGAAAATTTTACTGTAAGAGCGTACAAAGATGGCGATCTTTATAAGGATTTTAGTGGAATACCAGAGTTTTTTTATGTTTCTTTAAACGATAAAGAGCTTGTAGTGAAACCATTTTATTGAGATGCATCATAGGAAAGAGTTCAGAGGAATTTATATTTATCAACAATATGGAAAGGCTTGTTGAAATTCCCCCAGACCTGATTCAAAAGTGCGTTAAATGCGGATTATGTAAGTCAGTGTGCCCCACCTATCCAACAAAGGAAGAGGAGGGAAGCTTTGCAAGAGGAAGGTTAGTTCTTGCCCAGATGGTATTAAGTGGAGAGCTACCTCTTAACGATGAGGTAACAAAACAGTGGGATGAATGTGCTATGTGCAGAAGGTGCGAATGGATATGTCCCAACAACGTGCATTACAAAGAGATAATGGTAGAAGCTAAGCATATACAGAAAGAAAGGCTTGGGATAGGTTTTTTAAAGAAGGCTGGGCTCAAAAGCTTAGAGATCATACAGTCAAAGGTGGGAAGGAAAGCGGTAAAGCTTGTAGGAAGCTTAACCAACCTTCTTCCAGTTCAAGAGATAAAAGTCCCTTTTCCAACGGGTGCTGTGAAGTTTATGCCAAAACCATCTGCTAAAGCCTTCGACCTTAGGGGGAAGGTCTTTAAAAGCAAAGAAGAGAAAGGTAAGCTTCTTTTCTTTACTGGATGCATGATAGATGCCTTCTATGGTAAGACTGGAGAGAATGTTATAAAGTTACTCAACAAGGTGGGCTATACGGTTGTGGTTCCAAAGGATATAAAATGCTGCGGTGCACCTCACTACTACTCGGGCAACAAAGAAGCCTTTGAAAAACTAAAAGAGCATAATATGAAAGAGATCAATAGATGGGACTTTGATGCCATTGTAGTTGCCTGTCCCACTTGTGGCGGTGCACTTCAGGAGGACTATGGGATAAAGGAAGTTTATGACTTTGCCCAAATACTCTATAAAGACCTTCCAAAGTTTAAGGGGCGTGGAGAGAGCATAACCTTTCATGTTCCTTGTCACTCTTACAGTGCCATGAAGGTAAAGGATGAAGTCTTCTATTCCCTAATGGAGTCTGTTGAGAATGCTAAAGTAAAAAGGGCAGAAAGGGATAAGTCCTGTTGTGGTTTCGCTGGCCTTTTTTCCATAACAAACCCAACTATGTCAGACCAGATACAGAGAGAAAAGATTCAAGACCTTAAAAACACTGGAGCTGAGATTGTACTAACTGCCTGTCCAGGATGTGTTCTCAACCTAAAGGATGGAAGCAAAAAGCACAGAACAGGGCAGAAGGTTATGCACCTTGCAGACTACTTGGCCGAGAGTTTAAGCTCCTGATAAACCCTTTTGACCTGCTCTTTAGTCTCCTCTATACTTCCAGAGTTGTCTATGATAAAATCGGCATATTTAAGCTTTTCTTCTATGGGCATCTGATGAGCCCATCTTCTTTCAAAATCTTCCTCAGAGATCCCTTTCAATATGGCTCTCCTTTTGCATATCTCATAGGGTGCATATACAACGATCAGCTTATCGTAATCTTTATAAGTCCCCTTCTCTATGAGAAGTGTTGCCTCCACTATAACTACAGTATCCTCTGGAAGCCTTTTAAAATCTTTTTCAAGCTTTTCATACAAAGCTCTGTGCGTTATGTTCTCAAGAAGCCTGAGCTTTTCTCTGTCCATGAAAACAACGCTGGATAGCTTCTTTCTGTCTATGTTTCCCTCACTGTCCAATATGCTATCTCCAAATGCTTCTACCAGCTTTCTGTATACCTCCCCCTTTTCCTCATAGAAACCTCTTATTATCTCATCTGCATCGAAGACGTATAGAGAGAGTTCTTTGAACATTTTGGCTACGGTGGACTTACCACATCCCAGGTTGCCAGTCAAACCCACCTTAAGCATAGCAAAGCTCCTCTGGAAATGGTAGCGTGTGGAGCAATACCTTTTCACGCTTCTCTTTGGATGGCCTTCTCCTCATGGCACTCAAAAAAAGCCTTCTATAATCCTCCTTTATGCTGTTTAGGTCTTCACCCTCTTTTATCAGTCTTTCCATTCTGATGAGCTTCTCTTTTGAGTAAACCAAAAGCAAAGACTTATAGCTTTCGTGAAACTCTGCCAAGTCTTTCACGCTTTCTGCCCTCTCCAATGTTTCTCTTAAATTTGCTGCGGAGAAGAGTCTAATAAGGAAGTGCTCCCTTCTTTTTGGATCCTTTAGCCTCCTTTCATCTTCAACTGGTAAAAGAGGAAAGGCTTTGATTATCTCCATAGCAAATAATCCTTTACCTTTCAATCTTGCACGCTTATCTTCTTTACTCCTATAGACCAAGGTTCCAGAAACACCGCAGGATGGCGATTTACTCTTCAAAAGAAAGCCATCCACATGGGTTAAGCTCTTTATAAAGTTCATGGAGAACTCAACCATCCTTTCTGTGAGGTCAAGCCCACTGGAAGGTTGGAAAAGCCTAAAAGCGTTATCTTCTCTGTAAAGAACTATTCTGTTTCTTGGAACACCAAAGCCTATAGAGACTTCTGGGCAGACGGACAGCACGTGGCAAAACTTACGAAGTTTCAAGACAAGCTCATCCATTACAATTTTCCCATTTCATCCCCGAGCTCCCGGAAGGCGTGCTCTACAAATTCGAGATCAAGTCGCAGTATGGGAACGCGCTGCTTTTGAAGAGCGATCCTTACGGATTCTTCTTCG
>JAXSMZ010000007.1:22462-34016 GCA_037924335.1 Aquificaceae bacterium | reverse complement strand
CTTAGGCTTTACCATCAGTAAAAAATATATTTGTACGAAAGTAGTACAACAAAAAAGGAGGTTAAGAAGCCGACGGAAAGAAGCATGCACATGAATATCGTTTGGTAGAGCATAGCTTCCAAGGGGTTTATGCCAGCTATAACCATACCAACAGATATACCGGGTATATGAACCAAGCCGGCCGATTTTAACATGTTGTACTTGGGAATCATGGAAGCCCTTATGGCTGAGCGTACGCAGCTTGAAAGAGCAACCCTGAGGGGAGCTCCAAGAGCAACCATAGCCTCTATCTGTTCCTTTCTGTTTGATACCTCTGCTCTGAGTCTCTCAAAGGATTGATTTACGTTGTTTAGAGAGTTACCAAGAATGAGTCCCCAAAGGATTATGGTCTCTGTAAAGTTATGCTTTATAACGCCAAGAAAGTAAAGGCTAAAGAATACGAAAAGCGTAGATAGGTTCAAAGAGAGAAAGCTGATGATAAAGCTCTTCATAAAACTTTTGCCAATGTCCAACCTCTCAGAAGCTACAAAGGAAGCCACTAAAGACATAAAAAGCATAGCCGCAACGAGCACGTACAAAGAATGCTGTCCCAATATGAATCCAAGAACATAACCAGCAATTAGAAGCTGGAAAGTTGTCCTGATAGTGCTTTCAATCACATCCCTTTCTGCACCAAGCTTTTCCTTCAAAGATATGAAAAGGACGGGTAACAAAAGAAGGTAGGATATCAACACTTTTGTAAAAAGGGAGAGATCCATCATTCAATCTTCATCCAACAGAACATCCCCCTCAACGGTGTAGTAAGGTCTTTCATAAGAAGAGTAATAATAAGGAGTATAGGCTACAAACTCACCTGCGCATGTGTCTACTCCCTTGAAAGCTGGGAAGATGCCGTACTCGTACCTTAATCTTCTGACCTCTTCCTCCGTCATACCCTTTAGTTTGGCTATTTCTTTGTCTGAGTATCCAAACTCCTTAGCCCTAAAAAGCCTTTCCTTATCCAACTCCTCCTTCCTTAAAAGCTCTTCAAACTCCACAACTTCTTTTATGTTATACAAGAACCACCTGTCTATCTTTGTATATTCGTAAACCTCATCCACAGAAAAGTTTCTCCTGAAAGCTGACGCTATGTACCATAGCCTATGCTCGTTGGGGGTTCTGAGATTCTTTATGACAACGTCATCAGGCATATGGTTAAAGGATGGGGATAAAAGGCCATTGGCATCTATTTCCAAACTCCTTACGGCCTTTAGAAGAGCCTCTTTGAAAGTCCTTCCTATTGATATGACCTCTCCCACTGACTTCATCATGGTTGTTAAGGTGGTGTCAGTTTCTGGAAACTTAGCAAAATCAAAGCGTGGCATCTTTACAACTACGTAGTCTATGGATGGTTCAAAGGATGCAGGTGTGTACTTTGTTATATCGTTTTTCAGTTCATCCAACGTGTAGCCAACGGCAAGCTTTGCCGCAACCTTTGCTATAGGGAAACCAGTGGCTTTGGAAGCCAAGGCTGAAGAGCGAGAAACTCTTGGGTTCATCTCTATAACATAAAAGTCTCCGTTTTCTGGGTTTACGGCAAACTGTATGTTGGAACCCCCAGTATCTACGCCTATCTCCCTCATGACAGTAATGCAAGCATCACGAAGTATCTGGTATTCCTTATCTGTAAGTGTTTGGGCTGGAGCCACAGTTATTGAATCTCCTGTATGTACACCCATAGGGTCAAAGTTCTCTATGGAGCAAACTATTATCACATTGTCTTTCCTGTCTCTTATTACTTCAAACTCATACTCCTTCCAGCCTATGAGAGACCTATCTATGAGAACCTGATGTATGGGTGAGGTTTTCAAAGCTGTTTGGAGCTTTTCCTTGAACTCCTCTATGTTGTAAGCCACAGACCCACCAGTTCCACCAAGGGTGAAGGCTGGTCTGAGTATTGCAGGAAAGCTTATGCTCTTTATAACGCTTAACCCCTCCTCCAAAGAGGATACGATAGCACTCTCTGGAACTTTCAAACCAGCCTTCTGCATGGACTTTCTGAAAAGGTCCCTGTCCTCACCCTTTTTTATGGCCTCGTAGCTAGCTCCCACGAGCTCAACTCCGTACCTTTGGAGCACCTTCTCTTCGTAGAGCTTTACAGCAAGGTTCAGAGCTGTCTGTCCTCCCAAGGTTGGCAAAAGAGCATCTGGCCTTTCTACCTTTATTATCTCCTCCAAAACTTCCAAGGTTAGGGGTTCTATGTATGTTCTTTCGGCTATATGTGGGTCTGTCATGATGGTTGCAGGGTTTGAATTTACCAAGATGACTTTGTATCCTTCCTCCTTGAGAGCTTTGCAAGCTTGAGTTCCTGAGTAGTCAAACTCTGCAGCCTGACCTATAACTATAGGACCAGACCCTATTATGAGTATACTCTTCATGTCCGTTCTTTTTGGCATAGTATTTTAATATTTTAACTTTTTTGGGACTGTTTCAAAATTTGTGTAAATTCTACTGCACCTCATAACCTATTTGGCTGTCTCATGTTAATATCTCCTTACTTTATTTTTTACACAACGGATGAGACAGTCCCGAAGGGATATATAGAAGTAATGAAAAAAGTAAGAGAAAATTATTACAGACTTCCCAAAGGTACTTATGCTTTGGTCAAGTGTTCTTCAAAAATGTGAACAAGACGAGGAGAAGGGGTGCAGAGATAGGGCTTGAGGGTAAAATGGGTAAGGTCGAATTCTTTGCTGGTTATACCCTTTTAAATGCAGAGTTCAGGACAGAAGAGTTTTTTAGCAGTCCAAACCACCCCATAGTTCGTGAAGTATGCGATGAGGGCGGAGAAAATCCTAAGGTAAACTGTAACCTTAGAGCTATTATAGCACAACCTGGAGACAAAATACCAGGTTTGCCAAAGCACAGCCTAAAGGTTGGTATCTTTAGAGGACGCAGCCAGGTTAAACCCTATATTACCTATACCCATAGACCCTAAAAGGGATAGTTCAAGAGCTCTTGCTCCTGGCATGCCAAGGAGTTTGCTTGTAGGATTAAGTTACACTTTTTAAGCATGCCCCATGTAAGCACCTCCTTGAGCAGGGAAGGTGCTTCCTCCCCTTCATCTGTAAGCTTTATAAGCTTAAAAGAGTGCTTACATTAGAATTTTTTATCTTGCCATAACTTATATTTATACATATAATTAAAATTGGATGATAGACATAAGTAAGCTTAAAACTTTTATGGCAGTTGCGGACTTGGGAAGTTTTTCAAAAGCGTCAGAGATACTCTACATAACACAACCGGCTGTCACACAACAGATAAAAGCTTTGGAAAAGATCATAGGAGCAAGGCTTTTCCAAAGGCAAGGTGGAAAGATAGTGCTAACTCCCGAAGGGGCTAGGATATATGAGATAGCAAGGGCTTTGCTGAACGATTATGAGAATCTCATGGAGGAGATGGCAAAGATAAAGAAAGACTTCAAGGATACGCTACTCGTTGGTATAAGCACAACGCTGAGCGAGTATAAACTTCCTGAACTGATAGCAGAATTCCATTCCCAGATGCCTGGAGTGTCCATAAGAGTTTCTGTAGAAAACTCCCAACAGATAGAGGAGGGGCTGCTATCTGGCGTACTAAACGTTGGTGTTATAGAGAGAGAGCCGTCAGAAAAGTTTCGCTCCATAAAATGGATGATGGATGAGATCCTATACTTTACCCATCCCGACCACCCCTTCGCAAAGGAAGGAGAAATAGAGCCAGAAAGGTTGTACGAAGCTGACATCATATTCAGAGAAGTAAATTCTGGCACAAGGAAGATAGTAAAAAAGGAGCTTGAAAGGCTTGGAATAGTCTTTGAAAGACTGAATATAAAAATAGAGGTCAACTGTGGTAGGTCAATACTCAGTATGGTAAAAAGTGGCTATGGGACAAGCTTCCTTTCTGCAAGTATACTGGGAAAAAACATCCTGAAGGGTGAGGTGGTTCCCGTGAAGATAAAGGGCTTTAACGCAACGAGATGGTATTACATAATATATCCAGATGGTGCTAAACTTAGCTTCTTAGCTGGTAGGTTCATAAGATTTCTCTTATCAAAAACAGAGAAGGAAATTGCCGCTCAGCAATGAAAGGCGTTGTTTTCGACGTGGATGGTGTCATCATAGACGTAAGGGATTCCTATCACGTGGCAATAAAGAATACTGCAGAGAAGTTTGTGGGAGAAGAAGTAGACATTGACCTGGTGAGGAGGATAAAGTTTGGAAGGGCTATAAACAACGATTGGCTTGCAACTCTTGAAGTTATAAGGTATTTTGGAAAGGAAGCAGACCTGAGGGATGTGATAGAGACCTTCAACGGTGTGTACAAACATGTGAGAGACCAGGAAAGGCTCTTGCTTAACGGAAATTTCTTCAAAAGGTTAAAGTCCTTGGGAGTAAAGTTGGGCATAGTTACTGGTAGGCCAAAGGAAGACCTGCTTTACTCCTTTGAAAAATTCCGTTTAAAAGACTACTTTGACCTTATAGTTGACGATGATGATATAGAGCAAGAAGAGCTCAAAAAACCCCACCCTTACGCTCTTCACATCTGCATTGAGAGTATGAACTTAGATGCATGCATTTATGTGGGAGATAGCCTAGCAGATTGGCAGATGGTTTACTATTACAGGAAGATGTACGAAAAGCCGGTAGAGTACATACACTTTGGTGAAGATGCAAAGCCGGAAGGGGTCTTTCAGGCAAAGCATCCGGATAGTCTTATTTTAGCTCTTCAAGAGGTCTTGCCTCTTCTATGAGAAGAACAGGAATGCCATCCTCTATTCTGTAAAAAACTCGACACTTTTCGCATATGAGCAGTTGGAGCTTTTCATCGTATAAAAGGTCGCCCTTGCACTTTGGACAGGCGAGTATCTTTAAAAGTTCCTCATCCATCCTTCAATCTTCCTTTATAAAGTCCCATAATTCTTTCATGAAAAGGACAAACTCCGTGTAACTCCTGTTGTTTAGCTTCCTTTTTATCTCTTCATCAAAGGTAAGCTCTCCTTTTATTGGTGAGTAGTCTATGTACTGAAGGTCAGATACATCAAGACCAAAGAGACCAATGTAATGTTGAGCTTCCTTTTTAAACCTTACAAACTCCTCCTCATAAGGCTTGGAAATCTTTGTTGTCCACAAAAAAGCACCGTCAAAAGGATTAAGCCAAAACTGTTCATTGTTTTCGACGCAGAATATGGCTCTTTTTACAGACAGTATGTCGTCCAATAGCTCACCATCTGGCATGCTAACTGCCCATATCCTGTTCTTTATAGGATTTACTAAGAACTCTACCTGTCTTTCCTCAAGAGCCATATGTATATATTCTACCCACCAACTTGGAACATTTCAACTTTTCTGAGGTTTTCACCCCTTTTTATCTTTTCCAGCCTCTCCTCTGAGTACCTGTCCTTTCTTGATTTCCATACACTTTTTATAAACTCCCTTATCTCTTCGTCCCTTGCTCCACTTCTCAATAAGGATTTAACATCGTGGCCATAGCTTGAAAAAAGGCATGTGAGAAGTTTACCTTCTGCAGTGAGCCTCAATCTGTTGCAATCTCCACAGAATGGCTGAGTTACAGAGGATATGACGCCAAACTCCAACCCATCATCTTTGTATCTGTACCTTTCTGCAACCTCTCCTCTATAGCTCTTTTCGATGGGCTCTACATCAAATTCCCTTGCTATTTTACTGACTATCTCCCTTGCAGACACAACCTTCTCAATGGACCATCCGTTTACAGTCCCTACATCCATAAACTCTATAAACCTAACTACAACCCCCATACTCTTGAAAAACTTGGCTATGTCAAGTATTTCACAGTCGTTGAGCCCCTTTACAACGCACACGTTTACCTTTACAGGTTCAAGACCAGCTTCCATCGCAGCCTCTATACCCTCTATTATCTGAGATACTTTTACTTTTTTCCCAACGATCTGAGAAAAGAGTTCGTCCTTTAAAGAGTGAAAGCTCACAGTTACCCTTTTGAGTCCAGATTCTTTTAAAAGATGAGCTTTTTCGGATAGCAGAAAGCCGTTTGTTGTCATACTTATATCTTCAAGCCCATCAACCTTTGAAAGAAGATGGATGAGGTTTTCAACTCCTCTTCTGACAAGAGGTTCACCACCAGTTATCCTGACTTTCTTTACACCCAAAGGGACGACTATTCTAACTATTCTTTCTATCTCCTCAAAACTGAGGATCTCTGATCTTGGGAAGAACTCATAGTTTTCGCCATCGGGCATACAGAACTGGCATCTGAAGTTGCATCTGTCCGTTACAGATACTCTAAAGTCATGAACCTCTCTTCCCAAAAGGTCCTTCATGCCCCAAGCACCCACTGACCTTTACCGTCAGAGAAGACCTCTTTCTTCCATATGGGAGCTCTCTTTTTGACCTCATCCACCACATATCTACAAGCCTTGAAGGTCTCATCCCTATGTCCACCAAAGACACATACAAGAAAGGAAGGTTCTCCAACCTTTACAAGGCCAAGCCTGTGATGGACAAATATCTCCTTAACACTAAAGAGCCTGAAGGCTTCCTGCCTTATCTCTTCCATCACCTTTAGAGCCATCTCGGGGAAGGCTTCGTAGTGAAGTTCTTCCACATTTCCGTCCTCTGGTGCAGACCTTGCTATTCCAAGGAAGGAAACATTCGCTCCACACTCCTTAGGAACGCTAAAATCAGAAAGAATTCTCTCAAGACCTATCCATTCAACCCCTATATAAACCCTTGGCACCATCCTTCTTTTAATTATAATGCCTTTATATCATCTGTACAAGCTTTGCTTTACCCTCACCGCATTGATATTCTTTATACAGCTCAGCTTTTACCCTCAGTAAATAGCCAAGAGCCAATCTACCCTTTGAGTCTACCGACGTTATGACTCCAACATCCTTGCCTTCATCCCTTATTCTGTCTCCCTCTTTTACATCCTTAACCTCAAACTTGGCCAAAGTCCTCGGAGTTCTTCCCCTGTAGTAAACCCTTGCTATTGCTTCCTGCCCAACATAACATCCTTTGGTGAGACTGATGGCAAAAGATAGGACTCCAGCTTCTAAAGGTGAAAACCCCTCCCTTAGCTCCTTATGTATCTCAGGAATGAGTCTCTCTATCCTCAAATCCTCCCACTCTTGTAAGCTTACTCTCTCTTCCTCTTTTAAGATACCTTCCAACTTCCCCTTTTCTACAATAATGTCATAACCCTCTTCCATTAGCCTTATGCTGTTCTTTGATACAACAGCACCATCTTTTCTCTTTGCTTCACCCTCTTTAATGTCCAAACCGAAGACGCTTTTAACAAAACCTTCAGAGTTATCACCAAAGATAAAAAAGTGGTCAAGCCTGTCCGTTAAATCTTCAAAGTAAACTCTTAAGGATAGCTTAAGCCTTTGAAATTCCTCTATTAGCTTTTGAGCATGCATCTGGGTATCAAGAATGTATTCCTCATCTATCTTGTAAACAAAGAAATCTTCTATGGGGCTTCCATTCTGCTTTAGCCATAAACTGTACAGCATACTCCCTTCTTTCATTCCTTTTATATCATTGCTAAAGAGGCTGTGTAAAAAGCCTGTATGCTCTTCCTCCACACCCTTTGGCAATACGCTCCCTCTTTTTCTGTAAACCCTTATTTTAGACCTTTCGAACTTTGTCCATCGCATTTGTGTTATAAAATTATATTCGTTCTGGAGGTGCACATGGACAAAATACCCAGCATAGAAGACAGGGTCTTTACACTCCTCGAAGATTTTTTTAAGGATATACATAAAAAGGATCCTTTTGCTATAGAACTCTCCCAGTACAAGCTTAATCTAAAGTCCAAGCTTCTCGAAATTATAAATCAGTTTGCTTCGGACTATGAAACGTCCAACAAAAGTTTTAACAGCGCCTTAGAGGCCCTGAATAGATTCTTTAGCAACTCTATAAACAAGCTGGACCTTGAGAATGAAAGGGAGCTCGAAAGGTACATACAGGCTCTTGAAGGAACAAACCAAGTGATAAAAGAGTTTCTTTACGAAGGCAGATTGAAGGATAAAAGCGTGCTTTCAAGAGTGTCTGGAAAGATAGGGGAAATGGTCGAAAAGCTGAGCTACCAACAAAGGAGAAGGTCCAGCCTTTTCAGAAGATTAAAGAAGGCTCTTGGTTTATGAAGTTTGGATATGTAGCAATAGTAGGGAAGCCAAACGTAGGCAAATCTACGCTTCTCAACCAGATAATAGGGAAAAAAATTTCTATAGTTACTCCCAAGCCTGGAACTACGCGCATAAGAGTGTTGGGAGTTAAGAACTTACCAGACGAGGCGCAGATAGTTTTTTTAGATACTCCAGGAATATACAAACCTAAGGATGCTTTGGGTAAAGCTATGGTTGAAGCAGCTAATGCCTCCCTTAACGATGCGGACATCATCCTCTTTATGATAGATGCCCAGGATGGATGGAAGGATGATGACGAGATGGTTTTTTCCACTTACATAAAGCCCTTTGGAGAGAAGAACATCTTTTTAGTTATAAACAAGGTGGACAGGCTTGGACCCTTAAAAGAATCCCTTCCCTTGGTAGAATACATAACAAAAAAGCATAAGGAGTTCAAAGAGGTTATACCCATAAGCGCCCTGAAAGGTTATAACGTGGATGAGCTTTTAAAGACAATTGTTAAATACTTGCCAGAGGGTCAACCTCTCTTCCCCGAGGACATGATAGTAGACCTTCCACTGCGCCTCATGGTAGCAGAGATAATAAGGGAAAAGGTCCTTCTCCAAGTTCATCAGGAGATCCCACAGGGTTTGGCAGTTGTAGTTGAGGAAACATCCCCCGGAAAACACGACCCCAATATGCTTGTGATAAAGGCTCAGATCGTTGTGGAAAGGGAAAATCACAAACCCATAATCATAGGCAAAGGGGGGCAAAGGCTCAAAAAGATAGGCAGTATGGCAAGAGAAGAGTTAGAGATCCTGACGGGTAGAAAAGTTTACTTAGAGTTATGGGTTGTAGTAAAACCAGACTGGAGAAGACGTCCAGAGTTCATAAAGAGTTTTGGCTACAGAGTAGAGTAAAGTATATTTTTTATATGGCCACCATCCTAATAGTTGAAGATGATGAACATCTGAGGAATGCACTTGCAAGAGCCCTTTCTCAGGACGGTCATTGTTGTTTTACTGCAGGTAGCCTGCAAGAGAGCATAGATGAACTAAACAAACACACCTACGATGTAGTTCTTCTTGACCTTAAACTTCCCGATGCATCCGGTGTAGATACAGTAAAAATAATAAAGGAAGTCACAGATACGAAGATCATAGTTATAACAGGATATGGAGACATAAAAACCGCCGTTGAATCCATGAGAGCTGGAGCCTACGATTTTATACAAAAACCCTTTAATCTCGATATCCTTGGTATAAGCATAAAGAAAGCTATAAGAGAAAAGCTAACAGAAGAGGAAAACATAGCTCTAAAAGAGATACTCAAGAAGGATAATGCTTACACCTTTGAAACAAAAAGTGAGGTATTTTCATACATCCTTTCTCTGTGTAAGAAATACGCTAAGGTGGATGCCAACATACTCATAACAGGTGAAACGGGAACTGGTAAAGGGGCTGTAGCCAGATATATACACGACCTATCAAACAGGAGAGAGAAACCCTTTTTGGTAGTTGAATGCACATCTATACCAGCTGAACTTTTTGAAAGTGAGCTCTTTGGTTATGAAAAGGGGGCTTTTACCAGCGCCACCAACAGGAAAGAAGGTCTTGTGGAGATCGCCAAAGGTGGAACACTTTTCTTAGATGAAGTGGGAGATATACCACATTATATACAATCCAAGCTCCTTAGATTTATAGAAACTAAAAGGTTCAGAAGGGTTGGAGGTCTAAGGGAGAGTATTGCAGATGTTAGAATAATATCCGCAACCAACAAGAACCTTAGGGAGCTCTGTGATAAGGGTGCTTTCAGGGAAGATCTCTTTTACAGGCTCAGCACTCTTGAGCTTTCAGTCCCTCCTCTCAGGGAGAGAAAAGAGGATATACCCATATTAGTGAGCTTCTTTTGCAGTAAATGGAAAAAGAAGGTAAGCGATAGGACCATAACAAACCTTGTGGCTTACGACTGGAAAGGAAACATAAGAGAACTAAAAAATACTATAGAAAGAGCCTGTATCTTGTCGGAGGGTGATTACATTGATGATTATCTATTCATAAACCTTAAGGATAAAAAGAGTTGTGAGGAGTTGTTTGAAGGATTACCAGATTTACGTACCTTAGAGGCGAAATACATAGCCATGCTTGCAGAGAGATTTAAGGATTTGGATAGAGTAGCGCAAATAGTAGGATGTAGTAAGAGGACACTTTACAGAAAGCTCAAGTTCTTAAAGGGAGAAAATAGGAAGCTTAACAGTGAATTTTGAGCCTTTACCTACAGCTGTGTTGACTTCAATCAATCCACCCATGTCCTTCAACGTACTGCTGACTATTGAGAGACCAAGCCCGCAGCCTTCACCCTTTGCATTCTTCCCCTGATAGAAGGGCAGGAAAATCTTGTGTAAATCCTCATCCTCTATTCCAGGACCTTCATCCTCAACTACTATTACTGCGTAACTGTTTTCCCTAAACGTTCTTACAAACACCCTTTCCCCTTCTTCGGATACATCAACGGCGTTGGTAAGAAGGTTTATGGCTATATGCCTAACATCTGCTTCACTACCAAGCAAGAAGCCGCATTCCTGCAAGTCTTCCTCCACCTTTACCCCTTTCTCTTTTGCATAGATGTTTATAAGCTCCACAGAATCATGGACTGCCCTTTTTATATCTACCAAACTTCTTTCTTTAGGGCTTCTAACCATAAAGAGGAGCTTACTCACGTAGTTCTTGCATACGCATATAGCTTCCTTTATTTTATTTATCTCCTCATTTGTTCCGTACTCTCTTTCTAGAAGCTGTACACATGTGTATATAACGTTCAAAGGAGTGCTCATCTGATGAGCAACGCCCAAGGCAAGGTAAGATATGGAGCTTAGTCTCTGGGACATACTGAAAAGGTAGTACTTCTCTTTATCGCTCTTTATGTCCTTTATTATCTGCAGTATGTTTCCATCTCTTAGAGGAAAGGCGCATATCTCAACAGGAAACTCTCCACCATTGTGTGTGTAATGGGTGTGTATAACATTAACTGCTTTGCCGGTTCTCTCTATCTCTTTTAAAGGACACGGATGACACTCTCCATCGCATGGTTCTTCCCTGTAATGGGATATTTTATAGCAGGGCTTACCAAGAACCTCCTCTTTTGACTTATAACCCAAGTCCTCAAGATATTTTTTGTTAGCGTAAAGGATCCCGTAATCCTTATCTATGACTACCACCTCTTCTTCAAAATCGTCGAATATGGAAAAATCTCCCATGAACAAAAGTATATAGTTCCTCATCCCATAGAAAAATATTCCACAGGACGAGGTTTAGCAGGCAAGGGGACTATAAGCTCCCTTGTGAACCGCGCACCTACGCGGTTCATCTTGTCCTGATATCCACATTCAGGACAAGCCCTGCTTGTGTA
>JAXSMZ010000007.1:0-22397 GCA_037924335.1 Aquificaceae bacterium | reverse complement strand
CAACCAAAAGTGTCAAGGGGTCTTTATGTTTCTAAACTTCTATATGCGTCTATAAACTTCTATATATTCAGTGATTAGTTTCTAATACCGATGACAGAAATGTCTCGCCCTTTTTGACATATCTGTCATACATCTCAGGACTATTTTTTTTTGAAAATAGCACCGTCTGGCACTTTTAGTAAAAGCTTACTTTATGGCACATTGTTTGCTAGGAATTATCTTGGAGAAAACCTTAAGGAGGTGTGACATATGGAGTTAAATAGGCGTGACCTTTTTAAGCTTTCTGGTGCTGCTATAGTCAGTGCTTCCATACTTGGAAGCGTCAGTCCCGCTTTTGCCAGAAAGGCTGAGGAGTTAAACCTTCCAAAGCCTTCAGCTGGTTCACCAAGAGTTGTCATAATTGGAGCAGGATGGTCTGGACTCACCATCGCTAAGTACATAAAACAAGGAAATCCTAACGTGGATGTAGTACTGATAGACAAAAGGCAGGAGTTTTTTTCGTGTCCTGTTAGCAACTTATGGCTTGTTGACCTTGTACCTCTTGAATTTCTCATGCACGATTTTCTGACACCCGCAACAAAATACAAATACCATATTCTAAACGGCACATCTGTTGTAGGTATAGACAGGTCTGCAAGAAAGGTTCACACAGAAAAAGGTACCATCAGCTACGATTATCTCGTACTTGCTCCCGGTATAGACTACCATTATGAGCCTTGGATAAAGGACCCAAAGGATGTGGAGCTGGTACAGAAACTTTACCCAGCAGCCTTCATACCCGGTTCAGAACACCTCAGGTTAAAGGAAAAAATTCAAAATTTTGAGAAGGGAAGTTTCCTGATCACCATACCACCTGGTCTTGATTACAGATGCTTACCAGGGCCATACGAAAGGGCTACTTTAATGGCATGGTACTTTAAGAAAAATGGAGTTAAAGGTAAGGTGATCATTGTAGATAACCATCCAGACCCACCAGTTAAGGCAAAGGGATTCCATTACGCATGGGACAACTTTGTTAAAGGGTACGTAGAGTATTATCCCAATGCGGGTATAAAGTCTGTGGATGTTAACAAACGTAGAGTATCAACGGAAGCATACGGAGACGTAGATTTTGATGATGCCAACATATATCCCATATGCAGGGCAGCTGACATAGTTTACAGTGCTGGCCTTATCAAGAAAGGGGAAAGATGGCCAGACATAGACCCTCTTAAGTACCATTCTGTAGCTGATGAAAGGGTTTACGTAACAGGTGATGCGAGGAATCAACCTTTCTCAAAGAGCGGAAACACATCAAACACAGAAGCTCACTACATAGCAAAGCTCATACTTGCAAAGATAGCCGGTAAGGAGATACCTTACGAACCTCCGAGAACCCTCTGCTACTCTGCGGTGGCTAAGGACGAAGCCATATGGATAGACCTAACTTATAAATACCTGGGCAAAGGACAATTTGAATTTGCTAACGTTAGGATGGATGAAGAGCCAAAAGAGTCCAACTACAAAGCTTATATGGAATGGGCAAAGGGACTATACAGGGATATGTTTGCTTAATATCTCCCTTTTTCCAATCTCTTTCACTTTTCTGGAGCTCCTCTGGAGCTCCGATTATTTATAGTTTCTTAGCTTTGAGTATGTAAACAAAACCAAAGAACTTCTTCTCCAGCTTTTCTACCTTAAATCCTGACCTCTCTACTGACATCTTTACTTCCTCAAGGGAAAGAGAGTTTTCCAAGGAATCAATAAAAAACTTCCATTTTTCTCTACCAAAGATCAAAAGACCAAAAGGCTTTAAAGGATAGTTCATCAGAAATAACAGAAGTGGAGTTCCCTTGATCCTGTTAATGTCAAGTATTCCTATCCCACCTTCTTTTTTGAGGATCCTGCGAGCTTCCTTAAGGAAAGCCTCCCTGTCTGCCAGATGTCTGTAAACGAGGGAAAGGGTGATAGTTTTAAAGGAGCTGTCTTTGAAAGGCATGTTCTCGGCATCAGCAAGCAAAAAATAACATTGGGGACACTTCCTTCTTGCCTCTTTCAGCATGCCCAGAGCCAGGTCTACGCCAACTTTTAGACCTTCATTTTTGGATTTTTTGAGCATTTCACCCGTTCCAGTTCCCACGTCAAGCCTGTTATCATCATCTTCCATAAGGCTTAGGAGGTCCTTCTGCCATACGTTTACCCTTCCAGCAGTTATGAGGTTAAGGAAAAAATCGTAAACCCTGCTAACATCGGAGAATATCCTTCCCACTACCTTTTTATTCATTGGTGTATATCTCAACTATAAGCTCATCATAGGGTCTCTCCTGAATTAAGTTCACTTTCCCATCGTAGTACATAAGCATCAAAGCCATAAGGTAAGGAGCTGAGCTTTTCCCAGATACAAGCTCAGAAAAATAAAGCTTTACAAACCCCCGTTGGAATAGTCCGTTCATCTCCTTTAATACCTCTTCAAACTTCGATACATGTATGGGAAGTTTCTTACTCTTCCTTTCCCTTTTACCCACCGAGGAACCACCTTTTATGGTCCTTTTTACATCCCTTACCACTTTAGAAAGGACGACGTCCTCTATCTGAGTTTTTTCCTCTTCAAACTGACGTTCTATCTCCTCAAGCGTATAAGCTTTCTTTCTTTCGTGCCTTTTCTTTACTTCCGGGAAAAGAAACTCTGCCTTCTTCTTCAGTAGGAAGGATGCTGCCAATATGGCCCTTGCGGGAATTCTCATATCGAGACTCTCCATCCTTTTTATCTCTTCAACGTATGCGCTAGCAAGCTCCACTATGTCCACATTCCATGGGTCTAGCTTACCTTCTTCCACAAGCCTGTAAGCAAGGGCAAAAGGGTGGTCCTCTAAAAGGATCAACTCCTACCTCCATCTTTGTGATATGGTACTCTCCACTTCCGCCGGAACTTCCTTTAATATAAGCCTGCCCGCAAGCTTCATAGCTCTTTCTAAGACATCCTTTACCTTATGAGCATCTTCTTCTTTGCATTCAAGGACTATCTCATCATGTACGAGGTTAACCAATCTTGCATCCAGTCCCTCCTTCCTTTGCTCTGCATCAAACATAAGAACTGAAAGCTTCAAAAGGTCTGCACCAGAGCCTTGTATGGGGTAGTTTACTGCATCTGGAAATGTATAAGCTACGTACCTTCTTCCCAGCAGGGTATAACCCCTTGATTCTTTAAACTCTCTGAGCTCCCTTTTTACTCTCTCATGCCATTCTTTGAAGCTTGTAAAATACTGAAAGAACTTATCCCTTATCTCGTTAGCCTCTTCCAAAGATAGCTCTATACCGTAGCTCTTTGCATATTCAGAAAGGCCCCTTGCAGATATACCGTATATGAGACCAAAGTTAACAGCCTTTGCTAACTGTCTCTCTTCCTTAGTTATAGCTTCCTCGGGTTTACCCAAAAGTACGCCTGCAGTGTATCTGTGCATATCCCTTCCTTCCTTGAAAGCCTTTATCATTCTTCTATCTTTTACATACTCGCATGCCAGCCTTAGTTCTATTTGAGAAAAATCGGATATAACAAAAACCTTCCCTCCCCTTGCCCTGAAGATGCTTCTGAGGTTCTTTGGTATGTTCTGTACGTTTGGATTCAAACTTGACATTCTTCCTGTCACAGCTCCTATCTGTCTGAATTCAGGGTAAACATCGCCATCCCTGAGGTTCTCTTTTATCTCCTCCAATTTGTCTATGTACTTCTTTATAGCGCGTAAGTCAAGGACCTCTCTAACAGCTTGGTTTTCGATAAACTGGGAAAGAACCTTGTCATCTGTGGATATGTTCCCCTTCTCCGTTCTTGGAAGGTCCAGACCCATCCTTTTTGTGAGAAGGTCCCCTAGTTGTTTTGGAGACATAGGGTCTATCCTATAATGCACCATAAAATCCATGACCTTCTTCTGGAGAGTCCTCCTACTCTCCTTTATCAACCTTTCTAGCTCTTCAACATCCACGTGCATACCGTTTAGCTCAAGCTTTGCCACCTCTTGCACAAAAGCCATCTCTATTATAGCCACTGGGTTCTTTATACCAAAAACTTTGGAAGTTCTAGTTTTTAAAAGAATCTCCTCCTCGTGATATGTATCGTTTAACCTCTCAATGAGAGTATAAAAGAGGTCCCTTACTACCTTTACGTCCAAAGCCGCATAATCTAACTGTTCTTTTGATAAAACAGTCTTTCCCCAGTTAGAGAGCTGGAAACTCTTATCAAGAACCTCTCCTAAATAGTGCATGGCAACCTTTTGCAGAGAATGTCTGTCGACCTCTCCCAAAAGCTGACTGGCTATCATAGTATCGAACACTGCGTATGGTTCTATGCCGTACCTATAAAGGTATTTAAGGTCGTATTTTAGATTGTGTCCTACTATACCTTTGTTCGCTAACAGACCTCTCAAAAATTCCACACCCTCCTGCTTTAAATCAAAAAGATCAATGATAAAGATCTCCTGAGCATTGCCCAACTGCACGAGCCTTATACTGTCGTTTACAGTTTCTGTATCAAGAAACAAATACCTCTCTCCGCTTAGTTTCCTCTTGACCCTTTCAATGCTCTCCTCCGCTGTTACGTAGCTATACTTCATCGCTGTGAACTTGGCTTTTCAAAGAAGATTCAAAGCTTTTGACGTTTAAAACCATTGCTGTCTCATCGCACGATGGGAACTTCACACAGTTTATGCAATCTCCCCATACCTTGTGGGGTAGACTCTCCTTCTTTACCTCATGAAAACCAAATTTTTCAAAAAATCCAGTGGCGTATGTCAGAACAAAAACCTTCCCAACACCCAAATTTTTGGCTTCTTCGATGCATCTTTCAACGAGCAAAGAACCAATACCCATCTCTCTCATGTCTTTATGAACACTAAGGCTTTTTATCTCAGCTAGGTCCTCCCATACCACATGGAGAGCACAGCATCCCACAATTTCACCATCTCTTTCACAAACCCAAAAATCCCTTATGTTTTCGTATATGGAGTTTAAACTCCTTGGAAGAAGCATGCCATCCTTAGCATAATCATTTATCAGAGCGTATATGCTCGCAGAATCCCTTAGAAGTGCCTTCCTCACTTTCATGTACCTTTCCCAGTGATCCTAAATCTAGATTCACTTGCAAGAGGTGTCAACATGTATTAAAATATTTTCAACCTCGTTCCTACCAAAAAGGTGGGGACCTGAGAAAAGTCCAGGAGGTAAAGATGGCAAAGAGGTACTATGCAACTACAAGGTACTATGAGAGTGTCTTTGTCCTCAAGCCCACGCTGACAGAGGAGGAGGTTCAAAGAAGGCTTGAGGAGATAAAAGATACTGTTCAAAAGAAGGGAGGAGAGATAATCCACATTGAAGATTGGGGGACCAAAAAGCTTGTTTACAGTATAGGAAACTTCAATCATGGTAGATACTTTATAATGCAGATAAAGTCTGACAATCCACAGCTTCCTAACGAGCTTGACTTTTATTACAAGATAAGCGATGATATTATAAGGTGGTTGAATTTTCGGATTACTGAAAAGGAGGTTTCAAGGGTTGCTTAACAAAGTTCTTCTAATAGGTAGGTTGACAAGAGACCCAGTGGTTAGATACCTTCCATCGGGGAATTCAGTTGCCGAATTCTCCATAGCTTATAACAGAAGGTACAAGGTTGGTGAAGATTGGAGAGAAGAAAGTCACTTCTTCGATGTAAAGGCGTACGGAAAATTAGCAGAAAACCTGACTGCAAGAATATCAAAAGGCTACACTGTAGTTATAGAAGGCAGGCTTGTACAGGATAGATGGACAGATAAAGAAGGGAAGGCTCAGAGCAAGGTAAGAATATTGGCGGAAGCTGTAAGGATAATAAACAAGCCAAAGATGGAAGAGGTTCCAGAGGAAGAAGTTATAAATAATACCTTTGAATCGGATGAGACTCAGGATGCACCATGGGGTTCACAGGATGATGAGATGCCCTTTTAAGGAGGTAAAACATGGAGATAAAGAAAACTGCAAAAAAGGCTTGCTTTTTCTGTGAAGAGAAAAAAGACCCAAGCTATAAAAACTATGTAGAGCTTGAACGTTTCATAAGCGAGAGAGGCAAGATAGTAAGCAGAAGGCAGACGGGTGTTTGCTCTAAACATCAAAGAATGCTATCAAGGGAGATAAAAAGAGCAAGACAGTTGGCTCTTTTGCCATACCTTGTAGCTTGAGGAGGTATATGTATGAAGGTTGTCCTTATTCAGGATCTGGAAGGTTACGGTCTTTTTGGCGAGGTCATAAACGTAAAGGATGGTTTTGCCAACAATTACCTAATACCAAGGGGGATAGCCCTTCCTGCTACTGATGGTAACATAAAGCATGTGCAGGACATAATACAACAGAAAGCGAGAAGATTACAGAAAGAAAAAGAAATAGCCATGAGCATTGCTAAGAAACTGGATGGTCTTGTGTTGGAGGTCATAAGGCCAGTGGGGGAGAAAGGCAAACTCTTTGGGTCTGTTACTCCAGCAGATATATCAAACCTATTAAAAGAGAAAGGCTTTGATATAGATAGAAAGCGTATAATAATAACGGCTCCCATAAAGAACGTGGGCATACACACTGTACATGTAAAGTTGCACGCAGAAGTTTCTGTTGATATAAAAGTGGATGTAAAACCAGAAGCAACGAAGCAGTAAGAGTATATATTCTTACCTATGAAGGTTTTGGCTTCGTACACCATCGATGAGTTCATAAAGGAAGTGGAAAAGCTCGGGATGGGGAGGTTAAGAGCTTCTCAGGTCTTCAAATGGGTTTACAAAAAGTTTCAAACAGACTTTGAGGCTATGACAGATATATCAAAAGAGCACAGAAAGCTTTTAAAAGAGAACTTTCTGGTTCACTCTCTTGAGCTTGAAACCCAAGTAGAAGCGGAAGATTCCATAAAGTACATCTTCAGGACACGAGATGGACACGCTGTAGAGACTGTTTTGATAAGAGAAAGGGACCATCTGACTCTCTGCTTATCTTCCCAAATTGGGTGTGCGGTAGGGTGTAAGTTCTGCGCTACAGCTATGGATGGACTCATCAGAAATCTAAGAGTGGAAGAGATTTTAGACCAGCTTTTCCAAGTTCAACTGAGAATTCTCCCAGAAAGAATAAGGAACGTGGTATTTATGGGTATGGGAGAGCCCCTTGCCAATTATGAAAATGTAAGAAAAGCTATTGAGATTCTTATAAGCCCTTGGGGATTGGACATATCAAAAAGAAGAGTGAGCGTATCCACAAGCGGACTCATCTCTCAGATAAATAGGATGGCAAAAGACCAAGTTATGAAAGATATAAATTTAGCTGTTTCCATAAATGCACCCTTTGAGTTCCTAAGAGAGTCGCTCATGCCCATATCAAAGACAAACACACTTGGGGAGCTTATGGAGGTTTTAAAGAGCTACCCCTATCCAAAAGGTAGGAAGATAATGCTCGAGTATGTTATGATAAAGGATGTTAACGATTCTGTAAAGCACGCTCAGGCGCTTTTAAGTCTGATAGGTAAGCACAAGAAAAAATTCAAAGTCAACCTAATACCCTACAACCCATCCCTTGGCATAGCGTACGAAAGACCCACCATAGATAGAGTTTATAAGTTTCAAAGGGTACTTTTGGATGAGGGTGTATCTGCCTTTGTAAGGATAAGCAAAGGGTTTGAGATCTTTGGAGCATGCGGACAGCTGAGAAGTAAAGAAAGTATGATAAAATTAAAAAGATGGGAAGAAAAAGCTGGATTATTGAATTTATATCAGTAGTTTTGGTAGTTCTTCTTCTGAGAGCTTATGTGGTGCAAGCTTACAATATACCATCTGGCTCTATGAAGCCCACGCTTCTCGTTGGGGATTTCATACTTGTGAACAAGCTGGTTTACGACCTTTCAGAACCAAAAAGGGGGGACATAGTGGTTTTTAAGTGGCCTGTAAACCCTAAAATAGACTTTATAAAAAGGATCATAGGCATGCCGGGTGATGTGATAGAAGTCAAGGATTATCAGGTCTACATAAATGGTAAACCCTTACCGCTCAAAAAGGTTGGTGAAGTTTACGAAGATGGGAATAAGAAACTCATCTTTGAAGAGACTCTTCCCAACGGTGTAAAGCATAAAATAGCCCTTTACGAAGACCCCATAATGCTCAGAAAAGACGTTCCCCAAACTGTTATACCAGATGGCTACTACTTTGTAATGGGAGATAACAGGGATAACAGCGAAGACAGTAGGTATTGGGGCTTTCTGCCAAGGGAGAACATTGTAGGTAAGGCCTTTGTTGTCTATTTCTCCGGAGACATACCACCCTTAGAAAGTACGGATGTCAACATTCTAACAGGATTTAGGCAACTCTTTTTAGCTCTGCTTCATCCGAGGTTAGAAAGGCTCGGTAAACCCATCATATGGTAAAAGGAAAAGCTCATTGCGGAATAGTTCTTTGAGTACCTTCTTTGTAAAGGATGGCTCTATGCCCACAGACTTCATACAGTTCAGCAGCAGTTTGGAAAAAGAACTAGGGAAGGTTAGTATATCCTTTATACCATTGTCCTCAAAGTAAGCGTAATTTTCAAGCTCCTCTTTTAGATTTAAAAAGGTACCTTCACCAACGTCCATTCTTAAGTCATCGAGAATATCATTCACTTTCTTTATGTAAAGTTCTTTGTTGACAGTTGACACCATGTCTACACCCACGTTGATTTTTTGTATTATTTGAATTAATTCCCTGAAGAGTTCTCCCTTTATAGGGTTTCCATAAAGTGGAAGCACAGCGCTTATATCAAGCTTGGATAGCACGTTCAGAGCTTGGTGAAGAGCCTTTGAGCAAGGCATGTTCAAGGATGCATACATGACAACATCTTCTATGTCAGGGTTCTCATACAAAGAGAAATCTTCTGGGGTTGAAAAGGAACTAAAAAGGTGCGAGCTGAAAAGGAAGCCGGTGTCCTCCTCGTAGAGCATATAACTCCCTTTCTCCGGTAGGAAAGGAGTAGGTATTAGTGTAAGAGTGTTGCCAGTGGCAAGTTTTAGCCTCATGTTTGGCAAACTTTCAATAAGCCTGACCCTAGAAAGGGGTATACCTGCCTGAACTAAGATGGATGCAATATCAAAGGAAGTGATCAGCTGAAGCCTTGGATTGCTCTGAAGCATCGTAATGGCGTTCATGTAGTCATAGGAATTAGAGCCCATAACAACAACAGCTTTTATCAATTCCATACTGCTTATGATTTCCTCTACCTTAGCCCTTATCCTTGCATACTCGTTAGGTCCACCAGCGTGGATAAGGAATAAAACCTTAATGTCTCCCCTTTCGTATATCCGAAGGTAAGAGTTAGGTTGGAGCATGGACTTTTTATCTGGCACACCAACCCAGAATACACCCCTGTGTAGTTCAACAGGCTGGGTTAAGTCAACTTCTTTTAAGGTAGTGGCTTCCTTTGTGGTAGTTGGAATGGTAAAGGCTTCCTTTGTGAGAACCACTTTTGTGAAAAAGTCCCAATTTCCATCAAAGAGCTCCTCAAGATGCTCTTCGTTGGCATAAGGCAGAAGCTCTATGCTTATATCACCGGAGACAAAGAGAGACTTTAAAGCGGATATATCACAGGAAGAACCCAAAACTGTACCTTCCTTTATGTACAAACTGCAAGCTGTAGAATCATTATAGAGCTTCGTGATAGCTGAAATGCTCAGCCTGAAAAGATGAATAAGTGTATTTATAGGACCTAAAGATGATAGTGTTTTTGGTTCTTTTTCTAATCTGTTTAGCCAGACAGCCTTCGTGAGAAGGTCAAGGGGGTTGAAAGGTAACAGGATGTAGTTAAGGTCTACAAAACCCATATTTTTAAGCTCTTGAGCGTATTCATAATCCTCAATAAGAAATATGGGCAATGTATACTTGCCATCTCTTATCAGGTTCATCCAAAAGTTGAAATGTTTTTTCTCTAACAAGAGAACATCAAATTGAACCGCATTTATGAGCTCCTTAGCCTTTGTCTCATCTAAGGAAACCATAAGCTTGTGGCCAGTGACATCAAAAATGTCACTTATCAAAGGGAAAAATCTCCTCTCCTCATCCAAAAGTAAAAACTTTATCCCCATGTTAGTATATCTCCTTTTTCTTTGATGCAACTTCAAGGAACTTTAGCTGTTCCTTGAGTATGTTTAAAGACTGAACCAGCATAAAAAAAGCATGCTCCACATTTATGAGAGCTCCTTGAAAGGATAGGTCATCAACTCCCAACCTAATCTCCCTGAAGCTCCTGTAGTACTCATCTACCTCTGTCCCAAGCTCAAGCAATTTACGCTGTAGCTCCTTTGCAAGGTTTAAAGCTTCCCCCTTTTTATCCATAATCATAAATATAGTATATCAAAAACTGTTTTGCTTAACGGCTTCCTTTACAGCTTCTTTAAGGTTTTTTATTCCAGTAACATGCCTGCCCGAGAGTATAAAAAACTCCTCATTCCCCTTTGTCCCTTTTGGTTTGGCTTTGACAATACCGCATATGTTAAAACCCAAGTTCATAAGATGTTGCGATACCTTAAGAACGGCTTCTTCCTTGTACTGGTCCTTTCTAACTATACCTTTCCTCACTTTGTCTGGTGTAAGCTCAAACTGGGGTTTTACGAGTACTAGGAGCATGCCTTCTTCTTTCAAAAACTTCACTATATTATCAATGACCTTTGTAGCTGATATGAAGGAAACATCCACAGTTATAAGGTCTACCTTATCTGGTATATGTTCTTGCGTTATTTCTCTGGCGTCCGTCTCCTCGTAGAGTACCACCCTTGGGTCAGACCTCAGTTTTATGTCCATTTGGGACTTTCCCACATCAACTGCGTAAACCTTACTTGCACCAGCTTGAAGAAGGCAGTCTGTAAATCCTCCCGTTGAAGAGCCAACGTCAAGAGCTGTATAACCCCTCACGTCCACGCCAAAGTGTATAAGAGCGTTCTCAAGCTTGTATCCTCCCCTTGATACGTACTTCATTCTCTCCTTTACTTCAACCTTTTGCCCCTCCTTTACCAAAAGGCCTGGTTTGTCTGCAAGTTTACCATCAACAAAGACAAGCCCAGCCATTATAAGGGCCTGAGCTTTTTCCCTTGTAGGTGCAAGACCGAGCTGTATCAGCTTTTTATCAAGCCTTTCATGGTGCATCAGAGTCTAAGCAGATACCTTATAAGGTAAAGAAGAAAAAGGAGAACCATCGGTGAGAAGTCAATCCCATTTATGGGTTTCACAACTGCCCTTATGGGCTCAAGCATCGGATGTATCAGTTTGTCCACATTTTGGTAAAAACTGCTCCTTCTTATGGATGGAAACCAGGAACCTATAGCATGAAAAAGCACAGCCAAGGTAAGTAGGTTTATTATTAGAGACAGTATACCCTTCACTCTACGAACTCAAGCAAGGCAAGCTCACATCCATCGCCTGCACGTCTTTCTGAAAGCTTAACTATCCTTGTGTACCCACCGTTCCTGTTTTCAAACCTTGCAGCTATATCCTCAAAGAGCTTCTTTACTGTGTCTTTGTCAGACAGAAGAGCAAGAGCCCTTCTTCTTGAAGAAAGGTCTCCCTTCTTGGCAAGGGTTATGAGCCTCTCAACGAAGGGTTTAACCGCCTTTGCTCTCTGGAGAGAAGTTTCTATCCTCTCTTCTCTTATAAGAGAAGAGGCAAGAGACCTGTAGAGAGCTATCCTTTGTTCTCTAGTTCTATCAAAGTGCTTTTTCTTCACTCTATGTCTCATGTTTACCTCCTGCTTTCTACATCCATACCTAAGTATAAACCCATCTGTTTGAGAGCTTCCTTTATCTCATTTATAGCTTTCCTTCCTACGTTTTTTGTGCTTTTCAGGTCCTCTTCGGAGAGCCTCACAAGGTCGCCTATGGTACTTATGCCTATTCTTTTAATAGAGTTAAGAGACCTTTGAGATACGTCAAGCTCCTCTATAGGAAGACTGAGCTTTTCAGCAAGCTCATCTACAACAATGTGTTCCTCTACAGTTGGTAGCTCGTAGGAGATATGCTCTAAGCTTGAAAAGTACTTAACTAGTATAGAGATGGCTTCCTTTATAACTTCTTCTGGACCCTTGGTCCCATCAGTGTGTACTTCCATGGTCAATCTGTCATAATCGCTTCTTTTACCCACCCTTGTCTTTTCAACCTTAAAACTTACCTGACGAACTGGTGAGAAATCTGCATCAACCAATATCCATCCTACTTCGCCGAGAACTTCCATCTCTTCAGTAGGCATGTATCCAAATCCCCTTTCAATTCTTATTTCCATGTTAAGCTCTTTCTGCGGGTCTGTTATGGTGGCTATCTTCTGGTCTGGATTTATAACCTGTACGCTTGGTGGTAATGTAAGGTCTTTAGCCGTGACTACGCCTTCACCACCCTTCTTTAAATACAGAATCTCCACGTCGCTGTTCTTTAGATTAAACCTTATCTTCTTTATGTTTGCTATAACTTCAAGTACATCTTCCATAACACCTTCTATGGCGGAAAACTCATGATGAACTCCGTATATCTTTACACCAGTAACAGCCACTCCCTCTATGGAAGATAGGAGAGTCCTTCTTAGTGAGTTTCCTAATGTTATGCCAAACCCCCTCTCCAAAGGCTCCACAACAAACCTACCATACTTTTTATTCTTCTCTTCCCAATAAACCTTTGAGGGAAAAAGAAACTCTCTTTGCATAATAAACCTCCTTAAACTCTTGAATAAAACTCAATGATGTACTGAACGTTAACAGGAATCTCAATCTGCACATCCTTAGGAACATCGATGACCTTGCCCCTAAAGTTTTCTTTATCCAGCTCGAGCCAGGATGGAATACTCCTTGGGTCTATGCTTTCGATGTTCTCTCTTATCTGAGGTATATCCCTTGAGGATGGTTTTATCTCTATTATCTCCCCTGGCTTAACCCTGTAAGATGGTATATCCATAGTCTTTCCATTCAAGAGTATATGACCATGGGAGATCAGCTGTCTGGCTTGTCTCCTTGTGGATGCCATTCCAAGCCTGTAGACTACGTTATCAAGCCTTCTCTCAAGAAGTTGTATAAGAACCTGTCCTGTATCTCCCTTTGCCTTTGATGCCTCTTCAAAGTATCTCCTAAACTGCTTTTCCCTAATGCCGCCATAAAGGAACTTTAACTTTTGCTTTTCCATCAGGCGTATGCCAAACTCTGTGAGCTTTTTCCTCCTTCCTTTTAATCTTCCATGCTGTCCTGGTGGGAAGTTCCTTCTTGCTAAAGTCTTACTACCGCCTCTCTTGTTAGAGACAGCAACACCAAATCTCCTATCTACCTTTGACCATGGACCTATGTACCTGCTCATTTCATACCCTCCTCCTTGCTGGTGGTCTGCATCCGTTATGGGGTATTGGAGTCACATCCCTTATGAGCTTTATTTTCAGCCCAGATGCATGTATAGCCCTTAAAGCAGACTCTCTGCCAGCTCCAGCACCCTTTATCCTTACCTCTACTTCCTGCAAACCAAACTCCTGCATCGCTCTTTTGGCAGCCTTTTGTGCGGCAAGCTGTGCTGCATAAGGAGTGCTCTTTCTTGTACCTTTAAAACCAACGGTACCACCGCTTTCCCATGAGAGAGTGTTCCCCTGCTGATCTGTTATGTTTATTATAGTGTTGTTAAATGTGCTTAGTATGTTTACAATACCGCTGCTTACCGTCCTCTTTGACCTTTTAGATTGTCCCTTTCTGTTGGCCATTTATAACCTCCTTACTTAACTATCTTCTTCTTTGTACCACCAACTGTTTTCTTTTTACCCTTCCTGGTTCTTGAATTGGTTTTGGTCTGCTGACCTCTAACGGGAAGCCCCCTTGCATGTCTTATACCTCTGTAGCATCCCATGTCTATGAGCTTCTTTATATTCATCTGCACTTCTCTTCTTAGGTCTCCTTCCACCCTGTAGTTCTGTTCTATGTACTTCCTTATTGTGTTCAGCTCATCTGGGGTTAACTCTCCAAGTTTCTTTGTATATGGAATGCCCGCAGCGTTGCATATCTCCCTTGCCCTAGACCAACCTACACCGTACAGATATGTTAAAACCACCTCCAATCTCTTATGGTCTGGAAGGTCAACACCAGCTATCCTTGCCATCTCTTACCTCCTTAGCTTCCTTGCCTCTGTTTATGCTTGGGGTTTTCACATATGACCATAACTCTTCCTTTCCTTCTTATAACTTTACATTTAGCACATATAGGCTTTACAGATGGCCTTACCTTCATACTCTAACCTCCTAACAAGTTAATAATTCTCATGCTCTGTAGATTATCCGCCCCCTTGTCAGATCATAGGGGGAAAGCTCCACCTTTACCCTATCTCCTGGAAGTATTCTTATGAAATGGACTCTCATCTTGCCAGATACGTGAGCAAGCACCTCATGGTCTGTATCCAGCTTTACTCTGAACATAGCGTTGGGGAGAGCTTCTACAATAGTCCCTTCAAGCACTATACCCTTTTCTTTGTGCTGCTTTTCCTCCTTTTTCTTACCCATCTTTAAACTCCGTGAGAACTATAGGACCTTCCTTAGTTATGGCTACAGTGTACTCAAAGTGGGCAGATGGACCCCCATCAGCTGTAAGCACTGTCCATCCATCACTATCGTTTCTTGTCTCTTCCGTCCCAAGAGCAAACATGGGCTCTATCGCAATTACCATACCTTGCCTTAATTTTACGTTTCTTTTCTCCATGTCCTTCCTGTTATTGGGTATGAAGGGCTCCTCATGTATCTTTCTGCCTATGCCATGACCACCAAGCCCTCTCACAGGATAAACACCATACTTCTCCGCAGTTTTATGGATGGCTTCTACCACATCGCTCAACCAATTGCCCACAACGCACATCTTCACTGCTTCTTCCAATGCCTCCTTTGTAGCTTTCAAAAGAGTCTCCTTCTTCTCATCAACTTTTCCCACCGACAGAGTTAAAGCAGAATCCCCAGCGTATCCATCTATTATAGCACCAAAGTCCAAACTTACCAAATCTTCTTTCCTTATAATCTGCTCTTTCTTTGGAAGACCGTGAACTATAGCCGAGTTTAGAGATACACATATGGCTGCTGGATAAGCTCTTCTGCTAAATGGGGGTTTGTAATTAAGAAAGGCAGGACGAGCTCCTCTTTTTTTTGTCTCCTCCCTTGCGATAATGTCCAGTTCCCAAGTGGATACACCGGGCTTTACATGCTCAGATACAACTTGGAGAACTTGGGTTACAACATCGCACGCCCTTTTTATTTTATCTATTTCCTTAAAAGAGTACAGTTCAACAGCCATCCTTTAAAGCCTTTCTAAGCTCCTGATACACCCTTTCAATGTCTTGTCCAGCGTCCAAGTGAATTAATTTATTCTCTTTCTTGTAAAAGTCAACGACTTCTGCAGTCTGTCTTCTGTAAACATCCAACCTTTTTCTGACCACTTCTTCCCTATCATCCTCCCTCTGAATAATCTTTGTACCGCACAGGTCGCACACTTCATCCTTTTTAGGTGGCTTGAAATCCATATGATAAAGAGCGCCACAGTTGGGACAGACCCTTCTTCCAGAGAGTCTTTTCACTATCGTATCATCATCCAGGTCAAAGAAGAAGACCCTGCAAAGATACTTACCGTGTTTATTCAGCATATCTTGGAGAGCCTGCGCTTGCTTCATTGTCCTGGGAAATCCATCCAGGATAACACCGCTGTCCTTTGGCATAACCTCCTCTATCATGGCTATTATAAGCTCATCGGGGACAAGCTCTCCTCTATCCATGTAGCTCTTAGCCTTCAGACCCAACAGAGTCCCCTCTTTTACAGATTCTCTGAGAAGGTCACCCGTGGAAATATGCTTGAATTTTAGGTCCTGGGATAAGAGCTTTGCCTGTGTTCCCTTCCCCGCACCCGGTGGTCCAAGGAAGACAAGTATCATCTTACCCTCCTCCTCATATAACCAGTGTACCTTTTCTGTATCATCTGAGCTTCTATCTTGTTGAGAGTATCGAGAGCAACGCCAACAACTATCAAAGCCGTTGTTCCACCAAAGTAAAAGGGTACCTTTAGCCACAAGCTTATGAATATAGGGATGGTAGCCACGACGCTCAAGAATATGGCACCGATGAAAGCCAGCTTGTTTATTATGCTCTCCATGAGCTTTTGTGTATCTTGTCCAGGTCTAACTCCAGGGATGAAAGCTCCCCCCTTCTTTAGATTGTCTGCCACATCAACTGGATTTATAAGCACTGCAGTGTAAAAGTATGTGAAGAACACTATGAAAAGCACATAGAGAAAGTTATAAAAGATGGTAGTTGGGTTAAAAGCATCATGAAGTATACGAGCTATGGGATGGTTTATAAAACCTATCACCGTTGATGGTATTATGAGAAGGGATTGGGCGAATATTATAGGTATGACGCCGGCAGGGTTTATCTTTATGGGGAGATAGGTAGAACCTCCGGCCATCTCGTGCTTTCCTACCTGTCTTCTTGGGTACTGGATGGGTACCCTTCTCTCCGCCTCCTGCATAAACACTATGCCTACTATAACAGCTATGACAAATATTATGGCTCCCACAAAGGCAAAGGGGGATAGGTCACCGTTCCTTAACATCTCTACTACTCTTATAGAAGCGTTTGGGAAGCCAGCCACTATACCGGCAAATATTAGGAGCGACATTCCGTTCCCTATTCCTTTCTCTGTTATCCTATCCCCTACCCACACAAGGAACATGGTTGAAGAGACAAGAGCTATTACAGTGGTAAAAGTGAAAACAAAGCCCCCATCCGGAACTATGGGCATACCCCTAGGGGAAACTTGATTCTGAAGCCACACAGATATACCTATGGACTGTACAAAAGCAACGAAGACTGTCAAATACCTTGTGTACTGATTTATCTTATACCTTCCATAATCGCCCTCTTCTTTTGCCAATCTCTGAAGCTCTGGAACAGCCACCGTCAGAAGCTGCATCATTATAGATGCAGATATGTAGGGCATCACACCAAGAGCAAACAGAGTCATACGCCCTAAATTTCCACCGGAGAATATATCATAGAGGTAGAATATGGTTCCCTGAAAGCTTCTGAAGAAGTCTTCAAGGGCCATTGTGTCTATACCAGGAAGGGGTATATGGCTTCCCATTCTGTATATGGAGAACATAAGCAACGTGTATACAAATCTTTTCCTGAAATCCTCCAGGGTAAATATCTGTTTTATGTACTCTATCACGTTAGGACCTCGCAGGAACCACCAGCAGATTCTATCTTCTGCTTGGCCGAGGATGAAAAAGCATGAGCCTTTACCTTTAGCTTTTTGGTAAGCTCTCCATCTCCAAGGACCTTTACGGGCATACCCTTTTTAACTAGACCATTTTCATAAAGGGTTTCAAGGTTTACCTCCTGACCATCCTGGAAATATTGCTCAAGGGTTTTCAAGTTTACCACAGAATACTCTACCCTGTTTAAGCTTCTAAAGCCTCTTTTGGGTACCCTTTTGTGGAGTGGCGTTTGCCCACCCTCAAACCAAGAAGGAAGTCTTCTGTCTCCAGACCTTGTTTTCTGCCCCTTATGACCTTTTCCGCATGTCTTCCCAAGACCTGAACCTATACCCCTTCCTACCCTTTTTCTCTCCTTTGTAGCTCCTTCGTTGGGTGCAAGCTCATGCAGTTTCATCCTTTACCTCCTCGACTTTTATAAGGCTCCAGGCCTTTTTTATGTTCCCCCTTACCATTGGATTATCCTGCAACACTCTAGTCTGACCGACCTTTTTAAGCCCAAGGCTCTTCACAGCTTGCACCTGAGCCTCAGGCTTTCCAGCAAGTCCTCTTAAAAGCGTGACCTTTAACATCTCTTTTCACCTCGCATATGTATGGTATCTCCGCTTTAACTCCTCAAGGTCTATACCCCTTTCCCTCGCCACTTCCTCCATGGACCTGAGCTTCAAAAGAGCATCAAAAACAGCCCTAACAACGTTATTGGGATTGGTACTTCCCTGAAGCTTTGTAAGAACGTCTGTGTACCCGGCAAGTTCAAATATTGGCTTTGCAGCACCCCCGGCAACTATACCAGTTCCTCTTCTTGCCGGCAGTACTCTTATCTGCGTTGGTCCGTATTTGCCAACCACATCGTGGGGAACTGTCCCCTCCACTATTGGAACTCTGATGATGTGCTTTTTCCCATCCTCTATGGCCTTGGCTATTGCGATGGGAACCTCTCTTGCTTTTCCAAGACCAAAGCCTACGTAACCTCTTTTGTCGCCTACTATGACCAATGCACCAAAGGAAAACCTTTTACCACCCTTTGTCACCCTTGTTGTCCTTTTGGCGTATATCAGTCTTTCCTCAATCTGAAGCTCATCGCTTATACCAGATATGCCTTGCACTTTTCTCCTTTCATCAATAAGCTTCTCTAGGTCTACACCACCCATAATAACCTCCTTTAGAATTCAAGCCCAAGTTCTCTGCACTTTTCGGCAAAAGCTTTTATCTTTCCATGGTAAAGAAAGCCACCTCTATCAAAAATCACTTTGGTTATACCCTTCTCTTTCATCCTGTTTACCAATGTCTCCGCTACCTTACACACGTCATCTATGGATTTTCCTCCCCTCTTGCCAGTCAGCTTTACAAACTCTGGGTCTATAGAAGAGGCAGAGACTAAAGTGTGCCCCCTTGTATCATCTATGACCTGTGCATAGAAGTTATGTAAGCTCCTGTACACGCATAACCTTGGTCTTTCCGCTGTTCCAAACATCTTCTTTCTTAACCTTTTATGCCTTCTTTCTCTTCTCTCACTGCTTTTTAATCTTGCCATGTCTCACCACCTCACTTTTTGCCCTTTACTGCTGCTTTACCAGCTTTAAGCTTTAAAACTTCCCCTTCGTACCTTATACCCTTTCCTTTGTATATGTCTGGCTTTCTGAAAGACCTAATATGGGCTGCCACCTGACCTACTCTCTGTTTGTCTATACCGCTCACGTATATCTTGTTCTCCTTTACCTCTATCTTTACATCTGGAGGGATGGGATAGACCACTGGATGTGAATACCCCAGACTTAGCTCCAAGTTTCCACCTTTTACGGCTCCCCTGTATCCCAAGCCAAATATCTCTAAAACAACGGTGAAGCCTTCCGTTACTCCCTTTATCATATTCCTTATCAAGGCAGCCGTGGTTCCATGTATAGCCCTGTAAAAAGGTTCATCCCTTGGCCTTTCTACTTTTATGTATCCTCCATCCATGTATACCTTCATGTCCGGATGGAAGTTCATGGAAAGCTTTCCCTTTGGCCCCTCAGCCGTTATAAGGTTGCCCTCAATGCTCACCTTTACCTTATCTGGTACTTTGATAGGGTTCTTACCTACTCTTGACATGTCTCACCTCACCAAACATAAGCTATCACCTCTCCACCCTTCCCCAAGCTTCTCGCTTTATGGTCTGTCACTATACCAGCATCCGTCGAAAGTATGGCTATACCAAGACCCTTTTGAACGTGAGGCATTCTATGTCTTGGAACATAGACTCTCCTTCCTGGTTTGGAAACCTTTACAAGCTCCTTTATGGCGTTGCTTTGCTTTCTTTGGTCTAAGTATTTGAGATGTACTCGGAGAGTATACTGGGTCCCTTTTCTATGAGCTTTATCTTCTAACCTTTCCCATCCTTTTATATAACCCTCTTCCTTCAGTATGTTAAGGATAGACTCCTTTAACTTTGAGGAGGGAACATCAACATAATCCTTCCTCCTGTTTATGGCGTTCTTGATGGCCGAAAACATATCTGCTACAGTATCCATCTATTACCTCCTTACCAGCTTGCTTTCCTCATACCTGGGATCTCACCCTTTAGAGCAAGCTCTCTAAAACAGAGTCTGCACATCCCAAAATACCTTACAAAGCCCCTTGGCCTTCCGCAAAGAGGACACCTGTTTTTCTTCCTCACATCGTACTTGGGGAAATGTTTAATATCCTTAGCAACCTTCGCCTTCCTTGCCATTATTTCCTCCTTCACATACTTCTAATGGGTAGCCCAAGAAGGGACAAAAGCCAGAAAGCTTCTTCATCTGTTTCGGCTGTAGTGTTTATGATTACGTCCATACCTCTAATGGCATCGACCTTTTCGTAATCTATCTCGGGAAAGACTATCTGCTCTGAGATACCAAAAGCATAGTTTCCCCTTCCATCGAAGGACCTTGGATTTAGTCCTTTAAAATCCTTTACCCTCGGAAGAGCTACAGATATGAGCTTGTCCAAAAAGTCCCACATCCTCTCTTTCCTTAAGGTAACCTTTATACCAACTGGCATACCTTTCCTAAGCTTGAAGCCAGCTTCCGATTTTTTTGCCCTTCTTACAGCAGGATGTTGTCCCGTTATGGCTTTTATATCTTCTATAGCCCTTTCCAAATATTTTATATCCTGCACAGCCTCTCCTACACCCATGTTCACAACTATCTTCACTATCTTGGGAACTTCCATTGGGTTCTTGTAACCAAACTTGTTTACAAGCTTTGGGACCACCTCGTTCTTGTACTTCACATAAAGCCTTGGAATGTACCTAGTCTCTACACTCATACCTTTGCCCTCTCTTTTGATGTTACTAAGTCTAAACTTTCATTGCACTTTTTGCAATACCTGTACTTTCTAAAGGTCTTTCCCTCTTCCTCCATCCTAAAACCCACCCTTGTGGGCTTCCCACATTTTGGGCACACAAGCATAACGTTGCTTATATGAATAGGAGCCTCCATTTCGTATATACCGCTCTCCCTAACGTTGGGTACACCCTTAACATGCTTTTTTACTATGTTTATGTCTTTGACCACCAACCTGTCTTCGTCCTTCAAGACTTTGATAACTTCCCCAGTCTTTCCTCTCTCCTTTCCTCTAACTACAACAACAGTGTCTCCTTTCTTTATCCTCGATGCCATGTTAAACTACCTCCGGAGCCAAGGATGCTATCTTTGTAAATCCTCTGTTTCTTACCTCTCTAGCTATGGGGCCAAGTATACGAGTTCCCAACGGTTCTCCATACTGATTCAAAAGCACCACTGCGTTATCATCAAACTTTATGCAGCTACCATCGGGGCGTTTCACCTCTTTCTTAGTCCTGACTATAACTGCTCTGTAAACCTTACCTTTTTTGGCTGGGCTGTTGGGTGCAGCTTCTTTAACAGTAACCGTAACAACATCGCCCAAGGTAGCATACTTTCTCGGTGCGTAAGGTATACCTATGAGCTGTACTCTCTTTGCACCAGAGTTATCAGCCACGTTTGCATAACCTTGCCTCTGTATCATAGCTCTTCACCTCTCCACTGTAACAAGCTATTTATTATACAAAATTTTTTGGTGTTTTGCAAATATAATTAAAACATGCGTGTTCTAATAACTGGAGCTGCTGGATTTATAGGCTCCCATCTTTGCGACAGGTTTATCAAAGAAGGTTTTGATGTTGTTGGTATAGATAACTTCTTGACGGGTTCACCAGACAATATACAGCATCTCCTTGAACACAAAAGGTTTAAGTTTGTCCATTACAACGTGGTAAATTACGTTTTTCTGGAAGGTTCCTTTGATATGGTTTTGCACTTTGCATGCCCTGCATCCCCCGTAGATTATCTAACCCATCCCATACATACCATGAAGGTTGATTCTCTTGGAACAATGAACACTTTAGGTTTTGCCAGACTAAAGAGGGCAAGGTACGTATTTGCTTCTACATCTGAGGTTTACGGCAACCCTCAGGTACACCCCCAACCAGAAACCTACTGGGGAAACGTGAACCCTATAGGGCCAAGAAGCGTGTACGATGAAGCCAAAAGATTCTCTGAGGCTATGTGTATGGCCTATTACAGAGAGCATGGTGTTGATGTTAGAGTTTTGAGGATATTCAACACTTATGGACCCCGTATGAGAACTGCAGACGGGAGAGTTATACCAAACTTCATAACGCAAGCTCTAAAAAACGAACCCATTACTGTGTATGGAAGAGGAGAACAGACAAGGAGTTTTTGCTTCATAGATGACTTAGTAGAAGGTGTGTTCAGAACATCTGTAAAGGATGGGCTAGCGGGTGAGGTTATAAACTTAGGCAATCCAGAAGAGATAAAGGTATTAGACCTTGCCAATCTGGTGATAGAGCTAACAGGAAGCAACTCATCAATAGTCTTTAAGCCCCTCCCCCAAGATGACCCCATGAGGAGATGTCCAGACATAACCAAAGCTAAAAAGATACTGGGCTGGAGTCCAAAGGTAAGCCTGAAAGATGGTTTAACCTTTACTATAGAGTGGTTCAGAGAAAGGTCAATCTAGGAACTATAGTTCCTCATCCCATAGAAAAATATTCCACAGAATGAGGTTTAGCAGGCAAGGGGACTATAAGCTCCCTTGTGAACCGCGCACCTACGCGGTTTATCTTGTCCTGATATCCACATTCAGG
>JAXSMZ010000006.1:0-61361 GCA_037924335.1 Aquificaceae bacterium | reverse complement strand
GAAAGCTACCCTTTCTCTGAAATACTCACCCCAAACCACTGGAATGGTTAATCTCCCTCTGACTGTGTTGATAGATACTCTGTCTATTCCCTTGAAAGATACTAACCTCTGGTCTAAATCTATGCTTGCATGTGGTCTATGTCTTTTTTCTTGCTCTTATAGGCATTACACACACTTGCTATTGCCCTAACTACATATTGTGCTGGCACAGAAAACCTCTCCCGCACTTCTCTATAGCTTATTTTTTGAAGTTTCACTTTGTTTGCTATCTTCTCTCTGAAAGCTACCTCAGAAAGATAGTTCCTGACTTGATTAACTAATTCAATAGTCTCAAGCAATGTCTTCTTTTGTTCCTAACCCACAATTAGCTTCCCCCTTGCTGTTAACTGAACCATAAGAATAATATAGACTAAAAATGTATATTTGTTAAGTCCCGCATTCCTCTCTCCTTTGAAAAGGAGAGCCTCCTGCGGTATTATATCGTGAAAGTGATTTTATAAAACATCTTGAAGAATACCTTGAAGATAACCATGATTTTGAATATCTTGACTGGTAGTATTTTTCAAAAATAGATGAGAGTTTAGACAATATATACATCCCATATTACGATGGAAAGTTGAGAAGGTTTTATCCAGACTTTATCTTTTGGTTTAAGAAAAGGGATGAGAACAAGTATCCCTTACCGTCTGAAAAATCCTGTCGAGCTCCTCCCTACTGAGAGCCTTTGGACTTCTCTGAGGTTTTGAGCCAGAAAGGTCCTCCCTTATCTCTTCCAAGACCGCCTCCAGTTCCGAGTAATGTTCCTCGCTTAGCCAACCCCTTCTAAAGGTAAACTTGTAAAGTGCTTTATGGCAGAAAGATGAGTAAGGAGAGAGGAGGTAGAAAGATCAGAGGAGTCAACGTAAGAAAACAGCCTTTCTGGGTTCAATTTCAAGAAGGTTTGCCCTCACCTAAATACCTCTGAAGGGACGCAAGACACATACTGTAGGGAGTTATAGTCCTCTGACTCTTTGTCCTGCTAAGGCTTTTAATAATTTTATTCCTTCTTCCTCTTCTTCTCCAGTTCCATGCGAAGAGTAGACAGCTCCATCTCTTTGTTTAGTATTTCTCTGTCCTTATCCAACATAATCCTTTGAAGCTCCAACTCTTTCTGGTTGAGAAGATGATCCTTTTCCCTAAGTTCCTCTTGAAGTCTTTTCATCGCGTTGTCCTTCTCTTGGATTATCTCCTTTAACTTTTGGTTATCAGCTTCCTTTTCCATAGATCTTTCTTTGACACTTCCCAGTTCCTTTGTGAGAAACTCCATCTCCTTCTCCCTTATGGCAAGGAGCGTATAAAGGCTTGATAGCTCATGAAGGAGCTGTTCCTTTTGTTGCTCCTTTTGCATGAGGGCGGACATATAGGTGGCTATAAGACTTCCTTCAAGGCTTGACTTTAGCCCCTCAATGTTAGACTGAAGGCTTTTGTTCTTTTCCTCCTGGGCTTCTTTGAAGCCCCTTATGTGCTCTAATTCTTCCTGCGTGAGGTAAACATACCATATGCCGTCTTCTTCCTTACCACCCCTCAAAACACCAGCCCTTATACGGTTCTTTACCGTGTTCAGCGAAAGGTCTGTTAAAAGTGCATATTCTGACGCTTTTATTTTGACAACGTCCTTGCCATCTTTCATGATGCCCTCCTTTCATTTATATGACAGTATTTTATATCTTTTGATGTCAAATGTCAACATGTGTCAGGAATAGGATAAGGGCTTACGATTGTTAACATAATAGCAATTATGTTAACTTACCTTCTGCCCTTTTTGTTTCAGTTGGATCAGAAGTACTGGCACTAAAAAAAGCGAGAGTATAAAAAGGCTTATCTTATGTTCCTTAAAAACTTCAAAAAGGAGCGCATATAGCAGAACCCCACCCAAGTTGGAGGATAGGTAGAACAAAAGAAACCTATAGACATATTCTTCTTTAAGATACCTATGGTATAGGTATGTTCTAAAGTATACCCAGTAGAAAGCTATAGATACACCCACAAAAACTGCAATTATCTCCACTATAGCTTGTACGAACAATAGCAAAGGAATAGAAAACAAAATCAGTGTTGTAAGTAGACCGTAAAGCCTCAGACTCAAAAGGTCTAACAGATATCCTGAGAGCAATGCGATGCCAAAAGCACTTATTAGGGCTATTCCAATAGCCTTTTCAACTTCAGCACTATTATATGATATGTCCCTAAGTATATAATACCCCATAGATGTTAGAACCTCCACATACTCTCCAAGTAAATACATAACCAAGACTTCTGCCAAGAATTTGGGATCAAACAGCTCTTTTATTATTAAGGGCTTGATTTTTATATCTCTATCTATTTTTATAAGTTTCATAACAAGTATAAGGAAAAAGGAATAGATGAATGCTACCAACAGCAAGTTTAATTCAGAAAACAATAACAACAAACCAAGAGCAATAAAGCCAGCAGAGTAAGAAAGCCCTATTACTGTTTCAAACTTCTCAAATTTTAAAGCCATTATTTCGTAGTAAAATGTAAAGATTGTATGAAAAACAACGAAGCAAAACATGATTATAATTGAATAAATTCCTTTATTTATAAAAACAAGCATTGAAGATAGCAATACAAGCATAATAATGTATGTTCTATAGGATATGAGAAGTTTCTTATAAAAACTTAGCCAAAGAACTACAAGCCCTAGCAGATTTGCCAAGGTAAAAATATATCCGTATTCGTTTGCTTTAAATATTGTATAGCTTTCTGCTGGCATTTTTAAATAGACGATATACGAGGCATATATGGTGTCAAAAAACTCAATTAAAATGTAAACTAATATGGACAACATAATTCTACCGTGGCTATGGACTTGTCTTCATCCCTTTTCATAATTACATTTACTCCTAGAATAGACGCAATTCTTTCAACTATCATTAAGCCTATGCCGTAAGATGATTCCTTGTATTGTTTCCATCCTATTTTAGCCACACTGTTAGTTATATTAACCACAACTTTACCTTCTTTTATTTCACCTTTTATAACAACTTCTGAACAATCTTCTGAGTATTTTACCGCATTATCTATGAGGTTCAAAAAAAGAGTAAAAATAAGCTCATAATCTGATAGGATTTCCACATTTTTTATATCGTCAAGCATTAGAATTATATTTTTGTTATATAGACCACCTTTATAGAATTCAACTATATCCCTTATAAGTACCATAATGTTTATGTATATTTGGTTTTCACTTTCTAAATCCATTTCGGATAGTATCTTAAGATTTCTCATCAGCTTTATAATTCGCCTTATTGAACGTTCAATGGATTTTCTTATATCCTCTTCTATATTTATATTGTAGAGGTTTGTCAGAATCACTCCCAGAGGCGTCTTTATTTCATGAGATAGATAAACTGCTACTTCACGCAATCTTTGAACATAGCTTTTATGCTCTTGAACATACCTTCTGGCATCAAGAACAGCCATGGCAGTAATAAGCACGCTAACTACAAAAGCGGAAAGGAGTGAAGATAGTAAAAGTAAATTTATTTTTTTGTTTATACGCACCTTTGGCATTGCAACCACTAATTTACACGATTTTGTTCCACAACGAAATCTCTCCGCGTAAATGAGGTAGTCGTCCGTATTTAGAACCCTATTCTCAACATCAACATATCTTAACAATTTGTCTAATCCTGGAGTGCTTCTATTCAAACTTATTATTCTGTTGTGGTTATCCAGAAGAAGTATCACATAATCACTGGTTATATACTGATTGTCGTTTATATTTTCATCCTCCTCAAGCAGAGAAACCATCTGTTTGCTAACGCCTAGCAGATGTTCTGATTCAAGTTCTGTAAGATAACTTCTAAAGCTGACAAATGTAAGAGTAAAGAATACACTTATTGGGATAAAGAACTTGAAAAAGCCTACTATGTATAGTCTGTAAAGATTAAGGTTCATCAATGTATTTTAACATATAGCCTATACCAGGATAGCTTATTATATCATAATTATAAAATTTAAGCAATTTTCTTAATTTATACACATGGGTTCTCAGGGACTCCATGCATGCATCTTCATAAACTCCCCATGAATAGGACATTAATGTGTTATATGTAACAACTTTTTCCGCATGTTCTACAAGTTTTATAAGTAGCATGAGCTGTTTTCTTGGCATTTGAATATAGGTATTTTTTATTCTTGCACTCATGCTAAAAATGTCTATCTGAATATCTTTGTAAATTAGTGTATTATCGTTTCCAGATTGCTTATATCTTCTTAATACCGCCTCAATTCTTGCCACGAGCTCTTCTGGGCTGAAAGGCTTTGTGATGTAATCGTCCGCTCCCGATTTTAAACACCTTACCTTTTGTCCTACATCCTCTATGACCGTAAGCATAATAACTGGTATTTTTTCGGCGTTTAGATATTTCAACAATTCTTCACCATAACCATCGCTTAAAAGCAAGTCTAAAAGGCAGACATCAAAAACTTCATTTTCAATAAGCTGTATGGCGTCATAAATACCTCTTGCTATTGACACTTGCCAGCCCAGTTTACCCAAGAACTTACTTACTGATATAGCCATATCAATTTCATCTTCTACCAATATTACCTTCATGGATAAGCCTTATATAAGTCATTATGTCTCCGTTTATATAAAATTGTCTTTTTACTATTGTTGTGTATCCTACTCTTTTAATTATCTTTCTAAAATTTTCTGAAAACAGCCATTCAAAATGTGGTTCTACCAAGGCTACGAGCGTATTTGGAGAAAGGAGTTTTACAATTCTAAGCATCACACCTATAAAATACTCTGGATTACTTACCACAAGGTCTTCTATGTAAACTTCTCCTTTTCTGCGCATGCGGAATATAAGATATCCAGCTTCTTCATTATTCTCATAGAATATGTATGCCTTTTTATTCTTGAGGATCTCTATGCTCTTTATTTCGCTAAGGCCCTTCCATGTTTTTAACTCAAGCTCCTTTAACCTTTCAAAGAGGTAAGGTGCATTTACCTCAACAGCCTCCATAAATACAAATGTAGTTGCCCCCTATAAATTTTTTATAAAGTTCTAAAAGTTTATGGTTAGCCATATTACAAACTTATCTAAGTAGTTATTATTTTTTCTCCTGTTTAGCATATACTCAAGGTCGTCATAGGTTCTTACACCAAAGTTTATCTCTGTAGACTTGTCAAGACCATAACTCAGCTTAAAGTCTGTGGACATATTCTTTGGAATGTATTCGTCTTCAAAGGTTAATGTAAAGACCAATAGGGTACTTGTTAAAAGACTAAGACTCTTCCACACGCATATACCTCAAAAGTGGGGGTATAAAGATAACTATAAGCATTCCAGATATGAGCATACCACCCACGACAACTATGGCAAGAGGCTTCTGTATTTGGCTTCCTACTCCTTTGGAAAGTGCGGTAGGTAGTAGCCCAAGAGATGCGGTGAAAGTGCTCATCAATACAGCCCTGAGCTTTTCCACCGCAGACTTTTTAATGGCATCTATCTTCTCCATTCCATTTCTATAATGGTAAGCATAGCTTCTCATCAAGAGCAGTATGTTAAGTATTGATATGCCAAGTATGGAAACAAAGCCTACTATGGCAGAAAGGCTCATAGGATGACCAGTTATAAATAGGCTTATTGAACCACCAAAGAGTGCAAAAAGTAATCCTGAACCTGCTATGAGAGTGTTTCTAACAGATTTTGTAATAATATAAAGAAAGACTAAGAGAGACAGAATTGCAAGACTTCCAGATAGAGTAAACCTCCTAAGGGCTTCTACTAAGCTCTTGAACTGTCCAGCCCAATCCGTGTAGTATCCTTCTGGCAATTTTATGTCCTTTACCGCATCCTGAGCTTTTAAAACAGTGCCTGCCATGTCCTTTGATGTAATGCTAAACTTTATAGGTATGTATCTTTTGTATTGTTCTCTGTATATAAAGGATGCTCCAGTCCCAAAGGATATGTCCGCCACTGCAGAAAGCGGTATGAAACTACCATCGGGTAATACAATGGGTATGCTTGCTATCTTCGATGGGTCCTCTCTGTATTTATCTGGGAAAGAAACAATGAGAGAAAATCTCTTTTCACCCTCTATTACCTGAGTAGCTTCCTTATCTCCGAGACTTGTGGATATAACATCCATAAGGTCTTGAACTGTAAGCCCATAGGCAGACAGGCGACTTCTATCAGCCCTTATCACCAAGTTTGGTTGTCCTATCTCTCTGAAAATACCCACATCTTCTATGCCTTTTACTTTTTTAAGTCTTTCTACCACCTCTCTTGCAAGTTCGTCCAGCTTTTCAAGGTCATCACCAAATATTTTTACTGCATTCTCTCCCTTTACACCAGTTGTAACCTCTTCGAGATTGTCTTCTATATATTGGGAAAGATTTATATCCGCTTTTGGGAATAGACTTTTTATTTTGTTCCTCAGAGCCTCTTCGAGCTCCTCCTTTGTTTTGAAGGATTTCCACTCAGAATAGGGTTTTAGGTCAATGAAGTATTCTGAATTAAAGGGACCCGTAGGGTCTGTTCCATCTTCTGGCCTACCAACCTGAAATTCCACGGTTTTTACCTCAGGAAATTCTAAAACAGCATCTCTTACCCTTTTTGCATTTTCATAAGTTTGTTTTAATGATATGGAGTATGGGAATATTATACGCATGTAAATATTTCCCTCATCCATCTTTGGTATAAACTCAAGGCCTAAACTTTTAATTAACAACAAGGTTATAACTGTAATGATGGAAAGTATAATAAAAAGTGTTTTACCCTTAATAGATACAATCAAATCAATAAAGCGTAGGTACAAGTTCTCAAAGAATCTCACCAAAAGAGTGTCCTTGTGCGAAGGTTTTTTTATAAAACCCAAAAGGGCTATCAAAAGAGTGAAGGTTAGTATAACCGATGCGGATATGGCATAAAGATAAGTTTCTACCATGGGTGAGAAGATCCTTTTCTCTGCGCCTTCCATAAGGAAGACGGGTATAAAGGCTATAGCGATAAGGAGTATGGAAAGGATTAGCGGTCTTCCTACTTCTTGCGCAGATTGGATAAGAGTTCTCCTGCTGGGTTCTTCATCTTTTAGGAGCCTGAAATAGTTTTCCAGAAAAAGAATGGGAATGTCTGCTATTATACCAAAGTCTATGGCAGCTATTGACAGGAAGTTAGCGGATTTTCCAGATATGGCTAAAACGCCAAGAGCAATGATCAAAGATAGAGGCACAATAGAAGCTAAAATTATGGCTACTAAAAAGTTTCCTATGAATACAAGTATGGAAAAAGCCACCAGAAGTATTCCTATTATCGCTATTTCACTAACCTTGTGCACAACAGTATCAATAAGTCTGCCCCTTTCGTAGAAGGGCACCACCTTAACACCCTCTGGTAGTATATGGGAGTTTAGATCCTGAATTTTTTGGTTTATAGACCTTATGGAGGGAATGCTTTGGGCATCTCTACGCAGGATCACAACACCCATAACTACGTCATCCTGTTTGTTTAGACCAACTATCCCTGTCCTAGGAATGTTGCCTAGCTTAACTGTAGCTATATCCTTAATAAGTATAGGTGTGTTCTTTCTATAGGCTACAACCGTATTTTCTATATCTTTTAAGTTCTTTATAAGACCTACACCGCGTATTAGTAGATATTGAGAGCCGAAATCTATTGGTCTACCTCCTGTGTTTACGTTTGACCTTGAGAGGGCGTTAACTATGTCTGAAAGCGATATCTTGTACTTTACCAAATCCTCTGGATGAATTTCCACCATATAAGCCTTTATGAATCCGCCATAGCTTGCCACGTCTTCTACACCTTCTGCAGTCTTTAGATATCTGGCTATAACCCAATCCTGTAAGGTGCGAAGGTCCATTAGGTTCTTGTCTCCAACGACCACATAACGCATTACCTCACCCAACGGGTTAGGTATTATCTGCGGTGATACTCCATCAGGAAGATTAACAGTTGAAAGTCTGTTTATAACCTCCTGTCTCGCTTCACGGTAGGTTACATTATAAGAAAACTTACACTTTATATCAGACAAGCCATATAGGGATATGGAATTGATCCTTTCTAAACCTCTCATACCTGCAAGGGTAGTCTCAAGAGGTGTGGTTATCTGTCTTTCTACCTCCTCTGCAGACCTCCCGGGATATATGCTAACTATCTCTATTATGGGTGGGGATGGGTCTGGAAAGGCTTCTATATTGAGATTTTTTATAAATATAAGAGAAACCAATCCCACCATTATGCTCGCAAGTATGAAAAGAATAGAGTTGTCCAATACAAAGTTTATCCACCTTTTCATGGCTTTTCCTCAAGCATGGGAGTGGTAATCACCTTTTGACCTTCTTCTAAACCGATAACTGCAACGCGTTTACCTTCGAGCTCCTTTATGAAACTCACTTCTTTTAAGATTGGTTTGTTATTTTCTAAAACATACACATAAAACCTTCCGTCCTTGTATAAGATTGCACTCTCTGGTATTACTGCATATTTAGCCTTGCCCGTGTATATCCTTATGTTAAAAAACATGTTTATCCTAAAGTCTTCTACATTGTCGGGGACTATGTAAACCTTTACTGTCCTTGTTTCTGGGTCTACCACATCGCTTACATATTTAACCTTACCAGTGTATTTCTTGTCTGGAAAAGTGCTTATGGAAAACTCCACACTATCTCCTACCTTTATTTTGCTGGCATCTTTATCCTGAACTAAAGCAGATACAAGAACCCTTGACGGTCTTGCTATGTTTAGAATCTCTGTGGATGTGTCCACACTGTCGCCTATATGGGCTTTTATCTGATAGACTATCCCGCTTACAGGAGACCTAACCTCTGAAATACCACCTTTACCACCCAAGAGTCTTAACTTCTCCTCCAAGCCCTGCAGTTGTGCTTTTAGTACCTTGTAGTTGGTCTCTGCATCCATAACTTCGCTCTTAGGTATGGCTCCTATATTGTAGAGTTCTTGCTTGAGTTTGTATAACTTTTCCGCATTGGCAATCTGAGCGGCTATGGATACCTTTTGTGCGTATATATCCGTAATATCTGGTGCCTTCACAACTGCCAAAACTTCACCTACACTTACCCTATCTCCCACATTTACATTTATACTTTGGATTACACCTTGAGCTCTAGGACTTATTCTTACTATGCCATCCTTGTCTGGCTCCACAGAACCAGTAGCCTCGATAACAGAGGGTATCTCCTCATATTTAACCTCAACCGTTTTCGGGTTCTGAATGGCCTGCTTTTGTTCCTTTTCTTCGTGGGAAGTATGACAGGATTGTACAAGTGCTAATGCTAAAAGCAATAGGACTATCCTTTTCATAGCTCACTCCCTGATGTGATTAGTAAATAGTGAAGACTTTTTAAGGTATTGTATTTAGCTTGAATAAAGGACTGCATAAAGGAGCGGTATGTTCTTAAGGTATCTAAGAAATCTAAGGTTGATATGCCACCCATAGAATAAGCCTTTTTTGTTCTTTCTAATATATCGTCCATTACCTTCTTCCTTTCAAGCATAGCCTTGTAGATCCTTAGATTTGTCTCGTAGTCTTCATAGGCTTTTAATACCTCTGTCTTTACCGATGCTATAGCCCTATCAAGGGACACCCTAAGTTGTTCTTTTGTGGCTACAGCGGTAAGAAGGTCACCTTGTCTTCTGTCAAACACAGGAAGGTTTATAGAAAAACCGAACCCCAAACCAGGCTTGTATTGAACTCCAAAGGCATCGTATTCAACATTTACAGTTATATCTGGTATGGTATAACTTTTCAAAAGTTTTATCTGATAGTTTATAGAGTCTATTTGTTTTTCTATCGCTTTTATGTTTTCTCGGTTCTTAAGAGAAAGTTCTAATAACTCATTGATATTGGCCTCGGACATATTCTCCTGAACTTCCTCAGGTTCATATACACCACCCAAGTAAAAGGACATATCCTGCAAGTCCTTTTGATATGTTCCTCTTGCTACTCTTATGGCGTCCTCAAGTTCTCCCTTGTATAGCTTTAGCTTTAGTAGGTCAATAAGGCTCAAAAATCCTAGCTCCTGCCTTTTGGATTGAATTAAAAGCATTTGGTCGAAATCCTTTAGATCTTGTTCTAAGTAGTCTACATAGGCTCTATCTGCCAAGCTTTGGAAGTACAAGGACACGAAGTCTCTTATTACTGACCGTGTGGAGTCCTTCCATTGGTATTTTGTTGATTCCAACGCATACTTTGCAGAAAGTTTTCTGTATTTTCTCTTTCCACCGAGCTCTATCGGTTGACTTACACCTATAGAAAGTAGTGTATTGCTCGTATCATAAAGGATATTTTTACCAAAATCCAGACCTGTGTAATTTAAATACACGTTTGGGTTTTGTAAAAGACCAGCTTGTATGAATGACCCTTCTGCTTTTTTTATTTCAAGTTTTGATATTTTTACATCGTAGTTCTTCTCCTTTATAATCTGTATAGCCTGCTTTAGGTTTACCCTCTCCTCCGCATAGCAAATGCTCACGATTGCAAGCCATATAATCAGAAACATGTTTACCTCGACGGCGTTCATACCTACAAGTTTAGTCAGCTCCTATAAATTTTTTATAAAGTTCTAAAAGTTGAGGACCTTGACAAAATACACTGTTCTATACCAGATGGATAAACGAACATTCTTCCTCTTTTTACCAGCTTATTGTTATAGTCTCTGATCCTTGCGACTCTCTATGGTTTTACCTCTTACTTTATAGAAGATTATATCTTGGACAAGGCAAGAAAGAGCTGTTAACAAAAGATATGCATATAGAAAAGCTAAAGATAGATTGAGCTAAGGGGGCAAAGGGATTAGAATTTAGATATGGGGCAGATAGAGCTTCTGGAACTCTGGAAGAAGGGTCTTGAAAGAACAAAAAGCGCAAGAACTGTCATCACCTATATAAGGAGTTTACAATCCTTCATAAAACACGCTGGAGACAGCAACATCATAACACCGGACCCTAAGGAAATATACAGCTATGTTTACTCATCTTCCTTGAATACATCTTCCCTCCTTACGCACCTATCTGCGATAAAGCACTTTTACAAGTTTATGCTAAGGAGAGGGTACATAGGGAAAGACCTATACTCTGAAGTGGAATCTGCCATATATGATATAAGGGAAGAGCTTGGACCAAGCCATGTTAGATACCCAAAAGCTCTTTCGAAAGAGGATGTCAGGAAGATACTCACTTTTGTGGCAAACACAAAGTATGAGAAAGTTTATATACTGTTCTTGTCAAGCGGGATAAGGCTTTCCGAGTACATGGGACTCACTAAGGATAAATTCTATCAGGACAAGAGTAAACTCTTATGGATAAGGCTTCCACCAGAAATTACTAAAAGAAGAAAAGAGAGGCTTGTGCCTATCCTGGGAAGTACAAAAGAAGAAACCTTCGACATTACAGAAAAACTTCTCCATTGGATAGAAAATTATGAAGAGAACTTTTCGGTAAATAGAGGGTCCCTTCAGGTCTTTACTAATAGGCTGTCTCATAAGCTCCGTATACCCTTTTCCATACATAGCTTTAGACACACCTACATAACAAACCTTGTAAACAACAACTTTCCTGCGGAGGTGGTCAAAGAGTTTGCTGGACACTCCAACGTAAAAACCACCATAGACATATACTATAAATTCTCCCAAAACAGAGCTTACGAGCTTGTGGAGAAGTTTCTGAGGTGATGCAATTTTTTATACTGACAGTTTTTCCAAAAATCGTAGAAGAGTACTGCAACTATGGAATTGTCAAACAGGCAAGAAGGAAGGGGCTGATAGATGTCCTACCAATAGACCTTAGGGATTACGCACACAAAGGTAGAGTAGACGATGAGGCTTACGGAGGGCTTCCTGGAATGGTTTTAAAACCAGAGCCCATATTCAAAGCTTATGAACATGTTGTAAAAGAATATGAAAAGCCCTATACCATAATTCCCCAACCATGGGGCAAAAGGATAGACCAGTGGACTTTCCAGAAGCTTAAGGAAAAAGAGAAAATTCTCATAATATGCGGGAGGTACGAGGGGATAGATGAGAGGGTTTCTATTCTTGCAGATGAGGAGCTATCTTTGGGAGACTTTGTGATCTCCGGCGGAGAGCTTCTTGCCCTTGTCCTTGTAGATGGTATAACCAGGCTTCTTCCCGGTGCCATAGGTGAGCCAGAGAGCCTAAGAGCAGACTCCTTTGGCAGATGGCTTGGCTACCCTGTCTATACAAGACCTGAGGAATTTGGCGGATTAAAAGTTCCAGATGTTTTACTCTCTGGAAATCACAGACTTATAGAGCTTTGGAAGCTCTGGCATTCCATAGAGAGGACCATCAGGTACAGACCAGACATGATCCCTAAGGACCTAACCCCATTAGAGAAGGAGATGGTTGACAGCATAAGGATGGGTTTTAAATTTGAAGACTGGATTAAGAAGGAGAGAGTGTAAATATGGGATGGATAGTGTTTTTTATCCTTTTCCTTTTTTACTCAGTGAAGGCTGAAGATTTAAAACTACGCAAGGTAGAAAGAGACATATACATGGTCAGAGGAAGGGACCAGATACCTACCTTGGAGAACAGAGGCTTTATGTCCAATGCCTTTGCAGTGTTAACAAAAGAAGGATGGGTTGTCATTGACACCCTTTCAACTCCCGAGCTTTCTAAGGAGTTTGTAGAGAACCTTATGAGGGTGAAAAGGGCATCCATCAAATACGTCATAATCACCCACTACCACCCGGACCATTGGTACGGTGTAAAGACCTTCAAGAGTTCAGGGGCAAAGGTTATAGCCCATGAGGGCTTGTACCAGTTCTACATATCTGGTGAGGCTCTTCAGGCTCTGCAGGCGATGAAGGAAACTACAGGTAGCCTTTACAAGGACGTAGAGCTTCTACCACCAGATGTGAAAGTAAAGGATAAGATAACTCTGCATGTGGGTGGCAAGAGGTTTGAGATAATAGGCATGACTCCGGCTCACACAAATTCAGATATTGTAGTCTACATGCCAGAGGAGAAGGTAATCTTTGTAGGGGATCTGGTCTATTATAAAAGGATACCTTTCATGGGAGATAGGAACGCAAGCTCAAAGGGTTGGCTTGATGCTTTGGAGAAGCTAAGAACCATGGACCTAAAGCTATTGCTGGGAGGACACAACGAGCCCATGAACAAAGAAGCCATAGACTACACCTTGGAATACATAAACTTTTTAAGGAATGAGATAAAGAAACTAAAGGAGGAAGGTCTTTTTGTAGACGATATAAAGGAAAGGATGTCTGAGAATCCTTATAAGAAAGATGTTATGTACCAGCAATTTCACAATGCCAACGTGTACCGAGTATTTAACGAGCTTGATGTGGAAGAGTGATGAAAGTAGGTGTAATAAGCCTTGGATGTTCAAAAAACCTTGTGGACACTGAAGTACTCTTAGGAAAGTTAAAAGCAAACAACGTGAAGTTTGTAAAAGACTTACATAAGGCTGATATCATCATTATAAACACCTGCGGTTTTATAAATCCAGCCAAAGAAGAGTCCATAAACACAATACTGGAGCATGCAAAGGGGAAGAAGGTAATAGTCATGGGATGTTTAGTCCAGAGGTACAAGGAAGAGCTTCAAAAGGAAATCCCAGAAGTTACTGCCTATTTTGGTACGGAAAGCTGGAACCAGGTGGTTGATTTCCTTGGGCTAAAGTTCATAGGAGAGAGTAAAAGGCTGATAACCACTCCCAAGTCTTACGCTTACCTGAAGATAGCGGAAGGTTGCAACAGGCTCTGCTCTTTCTGCGCCATTCCCAAGATAAGGGGGAGACACAGGTCTAGACCCATGGAGGAACTATTGGAAGAAGCAAGGTACATAGCAGACCAAGGCATCTCCGAGATATGCATAGTCTCCCAAGATACCACCTACTACGGAAGGGACCTTTACGGGGAAAATAAGATAATAGAGCTTATAGAAAGGCTGGAAAAGGTAGAAGGTATAAAATGGATAAGACTTCTCTATCTCTACCCAACAGAAATAGAAGAAAGACTAATAAAGCACATAGGAAACTCAGAAAAAACGCTTCCTTACTTTGACATACCTATACAGCATATATCGGATAGAGTTCTGAGAAACATGAGAAGAGGATACGATGGGAAGTTTGTTAGGAAGCTTATAAAAAACATAAGGGAACACATTCCCAACGCTGTGCTCAGAACCACCCTAATAGTTGGTTATCCAGAAGAAGGCGAGGAAGATTTTAAGACCTTAAAAGAGTTCATCTCTGAGGGACATTTTCATTGGGTTGGTGTTTTCTCTTACTCTCATGAGGAGGATACTTATGCTTACCAACTGAAAGATAGACTGCCAGAGGAAGAGAAGGAAAGGAGAAGACAAGAGGTTTTGGCTCTTCAAGAGGAAGAGACAAAGAGGAAGAACCAGGAGTTTTTAGGAAGAGAGTTAGACCTTGTAGTGGATGGGTATGATGAGGAGGTGCAGTATGTTCCAGCAGGGAGGGTTTACTTTCAGGCGCCAGAGGTTGATGGCATTACTTACATAGAGAGCGAGGAGAGCTTAAAGCCAGGTCAGTGGATAAAGGTGAAAATAACGCAAATAGGCGGTTATGACCTTGGAGCAAAGAGGATATAATATAACTATGTTTGACGTTGATCTCCAGAAGAAGTTAGAAGAGCATGCCAATTACTTTCCCAAAAAGGAACAAGCCCTTCTTCTCTGCCTTCATGAAGTTCAAAAGCACTATGGGTATATACCAGACTTTGCCCTTGAAGGTATTGCAAGGATATTGGACGTACCCCTAAACCATGTGGAGAATGTGGTTTCCTTTTACGATATGTTTGACAGAGGGCAAGTAGCCAAACACAGGGTCTATGTATGCATGAGCATTGTCTGTGATCTTATGGACAAGGATAAACTTTTGAAGGCTTTAAAGGAACTATTGGGAATAGATTTTTATCAGGTTACAAAGGATGGAAGGTTTAAGCTCATACCAGTTCAATGTCTCGGTGCATGCTCAGAAGCCCCCTTTTTTATGATAGACCAAGACTCTTACAGATTTGAAAGCAAGGAGAAGTTAAATGAAGTCCTATCCCGTTATGCCTAAAATATACACGGAGACATCCCTCGATATGCTCCTGAGAAGAGCCAAAAAGGGAAGGGTTCATTTTCTGGAAGACTACCTCAAAGATGGTGGCTATCAAGCCTTAGAGAAGTCTCTCAATATGGAACCGGGGGAGATAGTGGATTGGGTGGAGAAAAGCGAGTTAAGAGGCCGTGGTGGAGCTGGCTTCCCGACCGGTAAAAAGTGGAAGTTTGCACTGCAAAACCCCCAACCGAGGTATCTAATATGCAACGCAGACGAGTCAGAACCTGGAACTTTCAAAGACAGGATAATCTTAGAAAGAGACCCTCATCTTCTACTTGAAGGCATTGCAATATCCGCATATGCCTTGGGTGTCAACGAAGCTTTCATATACATAAGGGGGGAGTATGCGGCAGCTTACTACATACTCAGAGATGCCATAGAAGAGACCAAGAAGAAAGGTTTTCTTGGTAAAAACATAATGGGAAGTGGGTTTGACCTTGAGGTTTACGTTGCAAGGGGAGCAGGCGCCTACATATGCGGTGAGGAGAGTGCTCTCATAGAATCCTTGGAAGGCAAGAGGGGCTTCCCAAGAACAAAGCCACCCTTCCCAGTCCAGTACGGGCTTTTTGGAAGGCCTACTGTAGTCAACAACGTAGAAACACTTTGTAACATACCTTTCATAGTGGGCCTCGGATGGGAAAACTACAGATACATAGGTCCAAGCGACTATCCTGGTCCCAAGCTCTTCCCGGTGAGTGGAAAGGTAAAAAAGCCAGGCGTTTACGAGCTTCCTATGAACACAACTTTGAGAGAGGTAGTTTTCAAGTATGCGGGGGGAACATCAAACAAACAAAGGGTGAAGGCTGTTTTCTCTGGAGCCCTTGACTGCTTTTCTGCCGACGAGCTTGACACACCCATGGACTACTCACCCCTTGGATTCGGCGGGACTGGAACCGTCATAGTGTTAACGGAGGAGGATGATATAGTCAGGATGTGTCTGAAGGTTGCAGAGTTTTACTCCCATGAGAGCTGTGGACAATGTACACCATGCAGAGTAGGAACTTACGAACAGAAGGAGCTCCTTAAAAAGATAGTAGAGGGCAAAGCTACAGAAAAAGACTGGGAAGCCTTTGACTTTGTAAACAGGTTTATACAACCTACATCCATCTGCGGACTCGGTGCTGTCGCTGGAAGGCTCATAAGGCAGACTATGAAAAAGTTTCCCCAAGAGTGGGAAAGGTACAGAAAGGTACTGTCCACTATCATATGATAGTGCTTTTTGCTATCCTTTTCAGCTTTACCCTCTCATCCTACGCTCAGGAGAGGGCTTGCAAGACAAACCCATTAGAAGATGCTAAGCTTCTGTGCAACCATGGATGGACATGGCCTGCATGCAAAAAGTTCATCCTCCATAAGCTGGACAGAATAAGGGAGTGCGTGGAAAAGAGCCAAGATTATGAAAAGGGGTACGCATGCTTTGAGGAAAAGTCATGGATAGAAAAGTTATTGCTACAGTAAAAGCTCTTGAGACTATAGGTATAACTGAACTTTACGTCAAGAAAGAAGGGAAAACAAAGCAGGAGCTACTGCAGAATCTCTTTAAGAGACTCCAAGAAGAGAAGAGATGTATCCTTTACAGTGGTTCAAGTGGATATGTCTTCAGCGATGGAAATCCAAATTCACCAGTTGTTTTTGTTGGAGAAGCACCCGGAGAGGAAGAAGACAAGCAAAAGAAGCCTTTTGTAGGCAGGGCTGGAAGGTATCTGAATTCTAAGATAGAGGAGATAGGACTGAGGAGGGAGGATGTTTACATAACCAACGTGGTAAAATCCAGACCACCTGGTAACAGGAAACCAACAAAGGAGGAGATGGCAAGCTGCGCACCCTATCTAACAAAAGAAATAGAGATAGTAAGGCCAAAGCTCATAGTCTGTCTTGGAGCTACCGCATTGGAAGGCTTGCTGGGCAAAAGCCTGCCCATCACAAAGTATAGGGGAAAGTTCTTTGAATACCCTTATGACAGAAGCATAAAGGTACTCCTCACATACCATCCAGCTTACATACTTAGGAATCCAGCCGCAGAGAGAGAGTTCACAGAAGACATGAGAAAGATAAAGGAATTCCTTTCACAAAACCCTTAGAACAACCTTGCCAAAATGCTTAGAACTTTCAAGGTACTGATGAGCGCTTGCAGCATCTTCAAGCCTAAAAACTCTATCCACAACGGGCTTTAATACACCCCTCTCAAAAAGCTCAGCTATCTTTATAAGGTCTGACTTTGGACCCATATAAACTCCCAAAAGCTCAATCTCCCTAACAAACAAGTACCTTATATCTATACTGGCACTGCTTCCTGTAGTTGTTCCAAAAAATACAAGTTTACCACCCTTTCTTAGGCACTCTATGCTCCTCCAAAAGGTCTTTTCCCCCACATGGTCAACAACTATGTCCACACCATCCCTGAAAACATCTCTGACCCTTTTTACAACATCATCCCTGTAGTGGTCTATCACCATATCAGCTCCAAGCTCCTTGCACTTTTTAGCCTTTTCCTCATTTCCAGCCGTAGCTATAACAAAAGCTCCCATAAGTTTTGCCAGTTGGACTGCTGCAACCCCAACCCCAGAAGAACCAGCCCATATGAAAACCCTGCTGTTAGGTTTTATACTACCTTTTCTTACAAGGGCATTCCAGACGGTAAGATAGGTTAAAGGGAAGCTTGAAGCTTCCTCGAAGCTTAAGTTTTTGGGCTTTGGAACCACGTTACTCTCTGGAACCTTTACATACTCGGCGTACCCTCCCTTTGTTTTTAGCCCAAGTATATCGTAATGCTTGCAAAGGTTATCCCTTCCTGAGAGACAATCGTAGCAAACAGTGCATGACAGACCAGGAGAGAGGATAACTTCATCCCCTTCCTTTACGCTTCTCACTAACTTACCAACCTTTTCAACTATGCCGCTCACGTCTGAGCCAAGGATGTGTGGTAGCTCAGGCTTTACCGCAAGAGCTCCCATCCTAACCCAAACATCGAGATGGTTTAAGGCAACAGCCTTGACTCTTATTAGAACTTCATTCTCTTCTATGTTTGGGTTGGGGAAATGGCTCACAAGTTCTAAATTCTCAACGCCACCAAAACCTTTAAGTAAAATGGCCTTCATGCTTAAGATATTATACATGTTTCCAGGCTTTGGAACCTTAGTGAACACACTGCTTGTGATATTGGGCTCATCTATGGGAATAAAAGGAAGCAGATACATTCCAGAAAACTTAAAAAGCGGTATCATGCATGCTATAGCCTTGTTCACTATCATGCTGGGTGTTAGGCTAATGTATGAGAACAAGCCAGAAACTCTGAAAGTGTTTTTTATCCTTCTTGTTGGTTCATTGGTAGGCCATCTTTTGGACATTGAGGAAAAAATCCATACAATAGCAAAGGGGGGGAGCTTTTTAAGGGGTTTTATTACGGCTTCCTTACTCTTTACAGTTGGGCCTATAACCCTTTTGGGCTGCATACTTGAAGGTACAAAAGGAGACAGCTCACTGATACTCTCTAAGGCTATGATGGATGGCTTTTCCTCCCTTATCCTTTCTTCATCCCTCGGAAAGGGAGTCCTTTTTTCCTCCCTATTTGTACTCTTCTTTCAGGGTACAGTAACAGCCTTTGCCTTTTACTTTGGAGATTTTCTAGACAGAAGCTCCATGTCCAATACTCTTTTTGTAGGTGGAGGGCTTATGGTCCTAACAGGTCTAAAGATATACGGGCTATTAGAGAAAGTGAAGGTTTTAAACCTTCTCCCATCTTTACTGATAGGCCTTTTCCTTTAAGGATTATAATTAGATACTAAGATGAAGAGGTTAATACTTCTTATAATACTCCTTTTAGGTGCTGTTATGATAGGCAATCTGATAGCCAGAATTCCTGTAGGGAATAGGATAGCTGTCATAAAGGTGGGAGGAGCCATAATAGACGCAGACCCCATAGTGGAGAAAATAGAAAAAGCGAGGGAAGATAAAAGCATAAAGGCTTTAGTCTTAAGAGTTGATAGCCCTGGAGGTTCTGTGGGTGCCTCCCAGGAGATATACAGAGCAGTAGAGAGGTTCAAAGAGAGCAAAAAACCAGTTGTAGTATCCATGGGTAATGTGGCTGCATCTGGAGGGTACTACATATCAGCACCAGCAGATTACATATTTGCCAATCCAGGAACTATAACTGGAAGCATAGGCGTTGTAGTGCAGCACGCAGACCTCAGAGAACTTTTAAACCGCATAGGTATAAGGACAACGGCCATAAAGACGGGTAAGTTTAAAGATATCCTATCACCCTTTAGAGAGCTCACAGAGGAGGAAAAGAAGTACATAGGAGGTATTATAGAAGACTCTTACAATCAGTTTCTATCTGCCATACTCAAGTATAGGTCTGGAAAGATAAGCGAGGAAAAGCTAAAAAGCATAGCCGATGGGAGAATAATGACGGGCCTTATGGCAAAGGAGGTAGGACTCGTGGATGGGTTGGGAAACCTTGAGGACGCTATAGAAAAGGCAAAAGAACTGTCCAAGGTAAAAGAGGCAAGGGTCTTTTACATGGAGGAGAAGAGAGGGCTTCTCAGGAAACTTTTAGGAAACGATATAGAACTTTACAAGTACACAACCATGACCTTTTACATTATGAAGTGAAAACATAGCCACCATAGCCAACCACACTGCTCTTTTCACCGGATGCATTCGCCGATGTTTTGTAGGCAAGAAGCTTTCCCTTAAGTCTTTGTTCCTTAGCGTACAAGACAGCACCAGTTATGCCAACTATACCGCATGCCTCACATCTTCTTAGTGTATCCTCATCCAAGTTTTCAACCCCTATATGACAGAACTTGTCCACTTCCTTTGCAACATGGTAAGGATGGTAGTGGCTAAGGTCTGAGCTTACTATAAAGATCGTATCATCGTAGCTTAAAAAGAACTCTATAACTTCCTTGATGTGATTAGCTAAAATATCTCCGTATATAACAGGAACCAAAAGGAAGTCTTTGAGCATGAACTGGAGGAAGGGAATATGAACCTCAAGAGAGTGCTCCTTCATAAAAGCTACGTTGCTTGTGCTTGTCACAACATGACTTTTACTTATAACAAACTTCTCTACACTCTCTCTATCAACTTCCACCGTACCTAATGGGGTTTCAAAATGTGTGTAGCTCCCAAAGGAGACACCTTCAAAAGTGAAGTAATGAGAAGGACCTATCAAAAGAACCCTAAACCTTTTGGAAAGGTCAAGGTTCTCCAACTGTCTGTAAACCACACCGGCCACTGAACCAGAATATACATAACCAGCATGAGGCACCACAAATCCTACTGGCTTTAAAGTATAAAGGGGGGAATGTTTTATAAAACTGCTAACTGTGCCCCTCAGACTTTGAGCCTCAGAAGGGTAAAAAACTCCAGCCACATTAGGTTTTTTAACAATCATAAACTATAAAATATCCGAATAACATAAAACATCAAAGGCAAGTTCATTATATAATAATATTGAGAAAAAGAAAAATAAGCCGTTTTAATAACCATATAAGAAAAATTTATTGCAAAGAGCTAAGCTTTATACTATTATCTTTCCGTATGAAGAGATTACTTTTTTATGTCTTTTTATTTTTTAATCTCCTTTCTTTTGCCCTTTGGACATCCGACCCAGATGAAGGCTTAAAAGAAGCTCAAAGGGAAGGCAAATTGGTTATGTTCTATTTCCACTCGGGGCACTGTCCTTATTGTACACAGATGGAAACCTTTGTTCTTGGGGATGAAGACGTTTCAAAACATATGGAGAATTTTATTGTAATATCTCTTAGCACTGACTCAAGCATAAGTAGAAAATGGGCAAGACAATTTGGCGTATTTGGAACTCCCACCTTTGTGATTTACGACCCTAAGCAAGCCAAACCAGTTAGTATTATCTTTGGTAGTAGAAATAAAGATGACTTTATAAAATTGATATTACACGCATGCGAAAAGTCAAATATAAAGAAGTGCTGACATACAAAAAGGGAGAGGTAAGTAGGGCTTTAGGCAAGTAAAAACTTTTTAGGAGGTGTAGATATGAACAGGAGGCAGTTTTTAACACTGTCAGTTGTAGGTATTGCAAGCTTTGTGCTTGCCCCTGGACTGGTAAAAGAGTCCTTTGCAGCATCCAAGCTGGAGGAAGACATCCAAAAAAGGCTTGGTGTTTCTCTGTCCCAGGTCAAGGAATCTGCGGATATCAAGCTTCAAGCTCCAACTATAGCTGAATCTGGTGCCAACGTCCCCATATCCGTAGAGTCTGACATACCCATAGAAAAGGTAGACAGCCTGTGGATATTCGTAGATAACAATCCAAGCCCTTGGATCGCAGACGTAAAATTCACACCCATAAGTGGTAAGGTTTACTTTGCAACAAGGATAAAGATGGGACAAACCTCCAACGTGAGGGCTATCTTAAGGCTAAAGGATGGTTCGTATATTATGGCTACGAAAGAAGTAAAGGTTACAGTAGGTGGTTGTGGATAAAAACCCCTAAAAATCTTTATAAAGGAGGTTTATTATGGCTATAGGTGCAGGTATACTGAGAGTACCAAAGGAAGCCAAGAAAGGAGAGATAGTCAAGGTGCAGATGGTCATAACCCATCCTATGGAGCCTGGAACAAGAAAAGACCCGCAGACAGGACAGCTGATCCCTGCCCATTACCTTACAAAGCTGGAGGTTCTTTTTAACAGTAAGACCGTCTCAGTCATAGACATGGGTGGTGGGATAAGCGCAAACCCCTTTATAGGATTGACTCTAAAGGTAGAAGAATCTGGTACAGTTAAGATAGTTTACGAAGACAACAAAGGTGGGAAATGGGAAAAGACTGCTGAGATAAGCGTTGTTTAAGAGAGGGGGTGAAAAATGAGAAAGCTCTGGTTTATACCTTTAGCTTTGGCTGGAATAGGTGTTTATGCTATTGCCCAGCAAGAGGTAAATCCAGCAGAAGAGGTAAAGAAGCAGAAGGAGCTCCTTCTAAAAGAGATGGGAGTACTTCCAGGTGAAGTTTACGCTGAACAGGGAAGAGATATGTTTAACAAACCCATGGGAACTCAAGGCAAGTCCTGTGCATCCTGTCATGGTCAAGATGGAAGGTATTTAAAAGGAGCTTATGCCCACATGCCAAGATACTACAAAGACATGGATGGCGTTGCCGACCTAGACACAAGGATGAAGTTCTGCATGGAAAAGTATATGGGAGTTCAAGGTGTCAAGCATGACATCAACTTTAAGAGCATAGCAACATACGTGGCTACTCTCTCCAACGGTATGAAGATGGACGTAAAATTGGAAAATCCTAAGGAGAAGGAGATGTACCAAAAGGGGAAAGAACTTTGGTACGCAAGAGTTGGAAAAATGGACTTTTCATGCGCTATATGTCATGATACCTTCGGTGGTCAGAGAATAAGACTCCAGTCTTTGGCAAGGGTCAAGCAAGATAAGGTAGCCGTCCATTGGCCAGCTTACAGGTTCTCCAACGACCAGCTCTGGACCATGGAAGACAGGATAAGGGGATGCTATAACCAGATAAGGGTGACACCACCGCCTTTCTTCCACTGGGCTCAGACAGCTCTTAGCCTCTATATGGCTTACGAGTCTAACGGTGGCATCATAGAGACTCCTGGATTTGTCAGATAAGGAGGGATAAAAGATGAAGAAAAACATGATACTTTTTGGAAGTGTAATACTCTTTGCGTGTGCACCAGTTAAGAAGGAAAAGCCGTCAGAGGTACCAAAGCCTCAGGCTAAGGTAGAAGAGAAAAAGCCAACCTTTGAAGATGATATAAAGCAGGACTTTGGACAGAAGCTCTGCTCAAACCCACAGGCTACAGTGTCAGCAGACCTTGTCCAGAAGTTCTTTGAGGAGCAGAAAAAGCTCATAAGGTACCCAGCCAATGGAAAGCTTGTGGGAGATTGGAAAAAGGGAGAGCAGCTCTTTTCTAACACCAGAAAAGGAAACTGCTACGCATGCCACTGCGCAGACCCAAAGGAGCTCGCATGCGGTAACATAGGACCAACTCTTAGGTTTTATGGCAAAAAACAGAACGATGCTAAGTACACCTACGATAAGATATACAACTCTTGGGCTCTTGTGCCATGCAGCGTTATGTACAGAGCTGGAGTTCACGGCATCCTAACACCAGAAGAGGTAGCCGATATAGTGGCTTATCTACAAAGCCCCGAATCACCCATAAACAGGTAAAGGGGGTATGGTATGCATCTTACAAGAAGGGACTTTTTAGAGCTTGCCATAGCAACTGGGGCCTTTGCGGCCCTTGACCCAGTCTCCGCTCTTGCCAAGTTAAGAGCACAGGACCTTCTATCTTTTAAAAGCGTTGGAAACGTGACCCTTGTTTTTACTACAGACTTACACGCCCACCTGAGACCCCTTTACTTTGCCGAGCCTGTAAACCTAGTTCCACCTGAGGGTCTGAAGGGAATACCCGGATACATTACTGGTGAGGATTTTCTGAAGATGTACAGAATAGCTCCCAACACCCTTGAGGCTTACTTTAGCTCCAGCGTGAGCTTCCCAGAGCTGGCAAGGAAGTTTGGCAAGATGGGGGGCGGTGAGCACATAACATGGATAATAAAGCAGATAGTAGACGAGAGGGGAAAAGATAAGGTCCTCGTTTTGGATGGCGGAGACACATGGGTGACAACAGCCATAGGGCTCTTTACAGATGGTAAAGCGGTAGTTTATTGGATGAACCATACTGGCTATGACCTCATGGTGGCCCACTGGGATTTTACCCTTGGAAAAGAGAAGTTCCTTGAAAGGCTAAAAGAGCTAAAAGCCGAGTTCATATCCCAAAACGTTGTAGATGCAGACTTTGGAGACCTCATATTCAAACCCTACTCCATAAGGGAAGTTGGTGGGGTAAAGCTTGGCATCATAGGAAACTCCTTCCCTTACACACCCATAGCAAACCCAAGGGAGTTTGTGGAGGGTTGGAGCTTTGGAGTAAGAGAAGACCAGATGCAGAAGTTTGTCGATGAACTAAGGAACAAGCATAAGGTAGATGCAGTTATACTGCTCTCCCATGATGGACTACCTCTTGACGTAGCTTTAGCAAAGAAGGTAAAAGGTATAGACATCATCATCTCAGGGCACACCCATGATATAACTCCAAAACCTTATCTAGTTGGGAACACAATGATAGTCATAGCTGGCTCCCATGGCAAGTACGTGGGCAGACTGGACTTAGATATAAGGAACGGTAAGATAGTCAACTACAACTTCAAGCTTATACCCGTAGCTTCCAACTTAATACCTTCCGATAAGGGAGCGCAGGAACTCATAGACAGGTGGTATAAACCCTACGAGAAAAAACTCTCTGAAGAAATAGGCATCGCAGAGGTCATGCTTTACAAGAGGGACACCTTCTTCAGCACCTTTGACAGACTCGTAGGAATGGCCCTGTCCGACTACTACCATGGTGTTGATGTGGTGACATCTCCAGGCTACAGATGGGGGACTACCGTGCTGCCAGGTCAGAAGATAACTGTCGAGCATGTTTACGATTTTACAGCCATAACCTATCCCAACGTATACCTTATGAAGAGAACAGGTGAGCAGTTGAAGGCCGTTTGGGAAGATGTGGCAGATAACGTTTTTAACCCAGACCCCTTCTATCAGCAAGGTGGGGACATGTCCAGGCTATACGGCGTTGAGTATGAGATAGAGATAAACGCCAAACAAGGCCATAGGATAAAGAAGGCTTGGATAAAGGGCAGGGAATTAGACCCAAAGAAAGAGTACCTTGTAGCCGTCTACGGTGGACCCACACCTCCACCAGAGACGCTCCTTCCCGACGTCAAGCCGATCCCAGTGTACGACATACTTATAGAATACATAAGGAAGAAGAAGCATATTTACGTAGACCCAACACCCAACGTAAAGGTGCTTGATGCCAAGTATATACCACCATTGGTAGGATACACAAAAGCTATGTTAAGGAGGAGAACATGAAGAAGCTTCTGATAGCATTCTTCCTTATCCTCCCCCTTGTATCCAAAGCGCATGACATCACAAGCTTTATGTTTTACACCTATACAGTAAAAGGAAAGGACTTCTCATCCGTTGTTGAAGAGCTAAAGGAGAAGCTAAACAAAAAGGGTCTTCCTGTCTTGCGAACCCTTACCATATCCGAGGCTATAAAGGCAAGGGGTTCTAAAGACTTTCCCAACTACACAGTCCTTCTCGCCTGTGATGTAAAAGGTAAAGAAGACATCCTCATCAGAGTACCCTTTATGAGCAACCTCATCCCCTGTTCTATAGCCATATATCAGAACAAGGATGGAAGCGTGTCTATGACCATAGTAAACGAAAGACCTTACATTATGAAGTATTCAAAAGATCTATCAAAGGAAGAGAAAAGGTTAATGAGAAACGTCTACAGGGACCTGAGAGCTGTGCTGAGAAACTTAGGAAGACCAAAGGGCATTAGCAAAGTACAGGCTAAAAAGCTTATGACCGATCTAAAAAAGGCATCCTTTGAAACTTCTTACACGCTCAAAGGATTAAGCTTTGACGATGCAAAGATGTTTCTAAAGACATCCCTCGATGGTGTCAACATGAACATCCTGAGCGTTGAAGACATAAGGATGCAGACTCCCAAATACTCCTTTATGCTTGCATGCAATCTAACGTACGGTGAAAGAATTCTCAGAGACTTTCCCCAGTTTGGAACTTTAGCACCATGCAGGATCTATCTTTATGAGAAACCGGATGGTACAGTGGGAGTTGGATACGTGAACATACAGACGCTCATAAAACTTTACAGAAGACATCTCCCAAAGGAAGCCATAGAGGTCTTTGAGAAGGCAGACAAGGACATAAAAGCTGCAATAAAAGAGGTGAGTGGGGAATGAGGCTCCTGGTTCTTTTGCTCCTTTCCGCTTTTTTGGCTTTCTCTAAGGATTATCCAAAGCATGTAAAAGAGACATTAAAAGAGATAGCACCCAACGTCTACGGTGTTTTTGGCACTTACGAACAGGTAAACAAAGAAAACAGAGGTTTCATATCCAACGCTTACTTTGTCATAACAGATGATGGAGTGGTTGTCTTTGATGCTCTCAGCACTTATAGGCTTGGTAAAGAGCTTTATCAAACTATAAGGAGCAAAACTAAAAAATCCATAAGGTTCATTGTAGTATCACACTACCATACGGACCACTTTTATGGTCTGAGAGCTCTCAAGCAAACGGGTGCCATAGTCATAGCCCATCCTTGGGCTTACGAGTACCTTTCTAGCGAGGAAGCTCAGAGGATGTTCATGGCAAGAAAAAACCTGTTAGGAAAAGAGCTTCAAGGCACAGAGCTGATAAAGCCAGACATCACCACTTCCACTTCCTTGACACTACATTTGGGAGATGAGAGATTTGAGGTTTACCACTGGTGCAGAGCTCACACCAACGGAGATACAGTCATGTACATGCCATCCAGAAAAATACTCTTTGCTGGAGACCTGGTCTTTGGCGGAAGGGTTCCCTTCCTTGGCTCAGGGAACTCAAAGACCTGGATAGACTGCCTTGACAGAATTATAAAGATGGAGCCAGAAGTCTTACTACCTGGGCATGGCCCCTACCTGAAAGGAAAAGAAAACATAAGGAAGCAGGTAACGTGGACAGAGTCGTACATTGAAAACCTAAGACGTACTGTAAAAAAGATGTACGAAGAGGGTTTTGATATAGAGAAGGTTAAAAACAAAGCTAACGATGAGATGCTCAAGATAGACCCAGAGTATGGACAGCTGGGAGCCTTCTTTGAAGTCAACCCAGTTAATGCCTATTACGTTTATTTAGAAATAGAAAGGGAGCTACTGGAAGAGTCCAAGTAGTACAGCTTAAAATATCATGTAATATGATAATGCTCTATCTTTTAGTCCTTCTGTATCCAATGGTCACGATGGGCAAAGTTTATATAATATCCAACTTTCCATTACTTGGAAACAACTTGGAAAGTGTTATAAATGACAAAAACTACAAGGATATGGTTGAAGTTATAAAAAAAATAGATGGTGTTAGAGATGTGTACCTAATGGAAGAGGATGGGAATGTTTACGTATACGTTGAAAGGTATCCAATACTCAGGAGGGTTATAATAAAGGGGAACGTAGCTCTATGGAACAGCTCCATAAGGGACCGTTTAGGACTTTATGAGGGCATGCCTTTTAAGGACATCAGAGAGGAAGAGCTACAAGAAAGATTGAAAAGGATTTATATGGATGAGGGGTTCTTTGATGCTCATGTTGCAGTCACATCAAAAATGGATGAAGAAGGCTTTGTGGACCTTTACATAGGCGTGGATGAAGGGGATGTGTACTTCACAGGGGGTGGAATATACGAAGGAACAAGCATAAATGGTGAAGAACTAAATAGGGAGCTTGGAATTGTTAAAGGGAGAGTGGCAAAGGAGAGTGAGTTTGAAGATATGGTATTCAAGCTTCAGGATGTTTACATAGGTAAAGGTTTTTTTGATAGCCTTGTTTACTTCAAGGGGACAAGACTTGAAAGAGCTGAAAAACCCTTCTTTGATGTTTTGTTTCCTAAAGATGAAAGAGTTGAAAAGAGACCTTTAAGGGTCATAGGTTCTTTATCGGAAGGGCTTTCTAATTTTTTCTCTCATCCCATTGGAACATGGAAAGCACTGATAGGAAAAGGTCATATAGCATATCCAGTCTTTAGCATCATAGAAGGAAAGAGGTATCAGATAGACTTGGTAGGAGCAACCTTCTTCAAGCCACAGTACTTAGTTGAAAGGTCAGGATTGGAGGAGAAAGGTATAGACCCATTCTCCTTGGAAGAAGCAAAGGTTAATATAGAGATGGAATACAGAAGGAAGGGTTTTTTTGATGTAAGAGTAAATTATGAACTCCACGGTCAGAGGGTAACTTTTCAAATAGATGAAGGGCAAAGGTACACAGCCATTATGGAAGGGAAAACCTTCCCTTACGACTATGACCTTATAGATAGATACATCGATGAGGAAATAAAAAAGCTCAAGAGAGATGGATACATGCTTGCCGAAGGGTCTCACTCCTTAAAGTTGGACAGGGAGAAAAAGACAGCAACCGTAGAGGTTATTATAAAAAGAGGTAAAAGGCAGATCCTTAAAGAGTTTATCTACAAAGGGGAAGATAGGGAGCTAATTAAAATGTTCAAGAACTACAACAGTAAGCTACCAACCTTTTACGACACGAGCATAATAGAGAGCCTAAACATTGATATAAAAAAGTACCTACTAAAGAAGGGGTTTATGGAAGGAGACTTTCGCGCGGATGTCTCTTTGGAGGATTCACAGGATACAACCTTTTACACATATATCTATACGGTTGATGAAGGGCCAAGGTACAGGCTTGGAGACGATGTTTACTATGGCTTTAGGCACACCACACACAGAGAGATGTCCTACATGACCCTAAAGGGTAGATACTATTCAGAAGACCTAAACGATAAGACGTTAAAAAATATGATAATGAGCGGTTTGTTCAGCGGTGTGAAAGTGGATACTTTTTTAGACAAAGATAACAAGGCAGTTCACAGACTCATACAGGTCTCTGAGGACAAAAGGGGAATGTTTGACCTGTCTTTGGGTTATAACACGGAGGAGAAGATAGCTTTTGATACCTTTCTAGGATGGAAAAACTTGTTCGGTATAGGTTTAAATGCTGGCTTAAGGTACAGAAAGACTGGTAAAAGAGAGCTTTACAACCTTGAGTTCTCCGATGACTTTCTTTTTACAAGAAGGCTTTGGTTTAAATCTTCCATATTCAAAAACTACGAAGAGCATAGGAGCTACACTTTAACATCAAGGGGTGGTACTCTGAGCATTGGCTACAGAATAACGGACAATATATCCATAGGACCAGTCATCTCAAGAACTTCCAACTCGGCACTCGGAAAGCTCATAGACATAAACAAGTACGGTATTTTTCTCCTTAGGGAGTACAAAGACGATATCTTTTCCCCAAGAAGACTTCATTACGATAGTATAAGCATCACAAGGTCCTATGGTGATAGGAAATATAAAAAGTTTGAGCTCTCTACCTTCTATTTAATACCTATAAGAAACACCATGAATCTTAGCTTTAAGGTGGCTGGTGGTTATGTAAGTGAGAAAGCACCCATATTTGAAAGATTCTTCCTTGGTGGGATAAAGGACATGAGAGGGTACGACTTTGAGAGTATAGGACAACCACAGGGAGGGAAATATTACACCTTTGGAAGGCTTGATCTTGAATTTCCACTAAAGGGTCCCTTTGTGGGAATAGTTTTTTTTGATGCTGGAAACGTGGGGAATAAACTCTACCAAACACTGAAAAATCCCAAAAAGGATGCAGGAGGAGCCGTGGGGATCAAGACACCCATAGGACCTATAAGGTTAGATTTAGCCCTGCCATTGGAAAAGGATGCTTTTAAAAAGCTTAAGTTTTATCTATCCGTAGGATACTACTATTGAGAATTTCTCTAAGGTATTTGAGAAGCTCATCCTTTAGCTCCTCCCTCTGCAGAGCAAAGTCGAGAACAGTTTGTATGTATCCAAGAGGTGTACCAGTGTCGTAAACCTTTGCTTCTATCTTTATGGCATAGACAGCTTCATCTTCAAGCAAAAGCTTTATAGCATCCGTCAGCTGCAGCTCTCCACCCTTTCCAGGTGGAGTGACTTTGAGCTTTTCAAACAGCTTAGGCGTAAAGAGATACCTCCCAACTATGGCAAGGTTTGAAGGTGCATCCCCCGGTTTTGGTTTTTCCACAAGGTCATCCACCATGTATATACCATCCTCTATGTACCTACCATCTATGATTCCATACTTGTGTATATCTTTGTACTCTACTTCAAAAACAGCTATGACGCTCTTACCAAAACGGTTGTAAACCTCCATCATCCTCTTTAATACGTTCCTATCTTCCCTTATTATTATGTCACCGAGAGCTACCAAAAAAGGTTCAAAACCCACAACAGGCTCTGCTACAAGCACGGCATGACCAAGCCCAAGCTGCTCCTTCTGCCTAACATATATAGGGTTTATAAGCCTGCTTATTTCCACTATATTTTTCAGCAACACCAACTTCCCACACTGTTCTAAATGCTTTTCTAAATCAGTGTTTATATCAAAATGATGCTCAATGGGTCTTTTATGCCTTCCAGTAACAAATATAATGTTCTCAATGTTAGCAGATAAGCATTCTTCAACGATAAACTGAATAACAGGTTTGTCTATTATTGGGAACATCTCCTTTGGCATAGCCTTTGTTGCAGGTAAGAACCTTGTCCCCCATCCTGCCACTGGAAGCACAGCTTTCCTAACTACCATATTCCACCTCCTATTATATTTGAGATTAAATTAACATCTATCCGTGGAAAAGGCAAGGCTAAGGTATAATAATTCTAGATGAAGGTTGCAGACTTTCTTAAGGAAAATAACCTTTCCATAGGTGATAACTTTAGGCTTCTTCTGGAGAAGTTGAACATAGGCAGCGAAGAGTACATCAAAAGGATAGAGTCAAGGTTGGGCGAGCCTGCAAAGATGTCTAAATCAAAGGGAAACACCGTTGACCCAGAGGAAGCCATAAGAAAGTACGGAGCGGATACTGTTAGGTTGTATATTCTATTTTCAGCCCCCGTTGAGAAAGATTTTGAATGGACAGATGAAGGAGTTCAAGGAGCTTACAGATTTTTAAGGAGGTTTTGGAACTTTTTCCATCAGCACATGGATAACATCAAAAACGTATCCGTATCAAGAGAGGAGATGAGGGACCTCCGGGAAGATGCCAAGCATGTAAGGCAAAAAACGCACGAAACATTGAAAAAGTACCTAAGGTCTATGCAAGACTTATCTTTTAACACCAGCATAGCATCCATAATGGAGCTTTTAAACACACTGCAGGAGTTCCAGCCTAAAGAAAGCAAGGACTACCAAGTTTTAAGAGAAGCTACAGAGACTATTGTCTTTATGCTTTACCCCATCACACCCCACTTATGCGAGGAGCTATGGAGCAAGCTGGGTTATACTGAGTCTATTGTTTTCTATACCTTTCCAAAGCCAGATGAGGAAGCCTTAAAGGTTGAGCAAATAGAGATACCCGTTCAAATAAATGGAAAGCATAGAGCTACAGTAAAGCTGCCGGTGGATGCTGACGAGGATTTGGCAAAGGAAACAGCACTAAAGAACGAGAGGATAAGGCAACTGGTAAACGGTAAAGAGATAAAGAAAATCATATACGTAAAGAACAGGTTGTTGAATCTGGTGGTATGATATGGAAAACATTATAGCACTGCTTTTTTCTATCCTTAAGCTTCTGTTCGTTATGTTGATCATAGGCATTCCTATGTTCATAGTCATAGCTCTCATCTCCAACTTTATATACAGAAGGATAAACCCACACATAGAGAAGTTGGAAAAGAAGAAAAGAAAGGATAAGGAGGATTAACATGCAAGATTTTCATGTCAAGGACCTTTCGCTTGCTGAGGAAGGAAAGAGGAGAATCGAATGGGCTGAAAGGGATATGCCCGTTTTGAGAACCATAAGGGAAAGATTTTCCAAAGAAAAACCACTGAAAGGGATTAAGATAAGTTCATGCCTTCATGTGACTACAGAAACTGCAAACTTGGTTATAACTCTAAAAGAAGGCGGTGCAGAGGTTTACCTTACTGCTTCCAACCCTCTTTCTACACAGGATGATGTAGCCGCTGCTTTGGTACGCTACTATGATATCAGAGTGTTTGCCATAAAGGGGGAGGATACCTCTACCTACTATGAACACCTCCGCTCTGTTATAAAAAAAGAACCCAACATAGTCATAGATGATGGGGCTGACCTTATTTCAACGTTGCATAAGGAATATCCAAGCCTTGTCCCAAAGGTGATAGGTGGTATGGAGGAGACAACGACGGGTGTTATAAGGTTAAGGGCTATGAGTGAACAAGGTGTTCTAAAGTTCCCCATAATAGCAGTCAACGATGCTTACACAAAGCATATGTTCGATAACAGATACGGAACCGGTCAATCCACCATTGATGCCATAATGAGGGCTACCAACAAGCTAATAGCTGGTTCTAACTTTGTGGTTTCAGGCTACGGCTGGTGTGGTAAGGGTATAGCTCAGAGGGCAAAGGGGATGGGTGCAACAGTCATAGTCACAGAGGTAAACCCAATAAAAGCACTTGAGGCAAGGATGGATGGTTTTTTGGTCCTTCCCATGATAGAAGCTTCAAAGATAGGAGATTTCTTTGTTACTGTGACAGGAAACACATCTGTCATTAGGGAGGATCACTTTGAGGTTATGAAGGATGGTGCTGTAATCTCCAATGCTGGACACTTCAACGTGGAGATAGACATAGAAGCTCTGGAAAGGATGAGCGTAAAAAAGAGGGAGATAAGAAGGTTTGTAGAAGAGTACGAGCTTAGAGATGGGAGGGTCATATACCTCTTAGCTCAGGGGAGGCTTGTAAATCTCGCAAGCGCAGAGGGCCATCCAGCTTCTGTAATGGATATGTCCTTTGCAAACCAAGCTCTTTCTGCAAAATATCTGATCAAAAACCATAAGAGGTTAGACAGAAGAGTCTACAGCGTACCAAAGGAAATAGATGAGGAGATAGCATGGCTTAAGCTAAAAAGCATGGGGATAGAGATAGATAGACTGACACAGCAGCAGATAACCTACCTCTCTTCTTGGGAGATGGGAACATGAACTTGGACAAATTTTTTCTCAGTAAAGATGATTCCCTCCTTGTAATCATAGATGTCCAGGATAAGCTTGCAAAAGTTATGAAAAGAAGACAAAGCGTGATCAGTAATATTTCACACCTTATAGAAATGTCAAAGCTTTTAAGTATTCCCATAGTTTTAACAGAGCAGTATCCAAAGGGGCTTGGGATCACTGTTGAAGAGATAATTTCTTCTCTTCCCGAGTATAAACCCATAGAGAAGATGAGCTTTAACTGTTGCGATGACGAAAACTTTATAAACGTTGTAAAGGGCTATGGTAAAAGAAAGGTCATCCTTACAGGCATGGAAACACACATCTGTGTTCTTCAAACAGCCATTGGACTCATGGAAAAAGGTTATCATGTGCATGTAATATCTGATGCTGTATGCTCAAGGTCAGAGGACAACTGGAAGGTTGGATTAGAATTCATGAGGGATGCCGGTGCCGTGATAACGTGTACAGAGACGGTTCTCTTTCAAAATCTAAAAACTGCAGGTACTGAAGAGTTCAAAACTATAATCAAAAAGATAAAATAAAAACAAGCATGATCTATAAAAAATATATCTACAGCTTAAAAAAAGATAATTTTTATGATCTTCTTTTCACCTTTGACAGAGGAGTTGAGGTCTTAAGCGACTCTGATAACAGCATAATCTTTGCAACGTACGAAGATATAAAGAGTCTAAAGCCGCTGAAGGTGGAAGAAGTCAACGTAAAACCTATGCAGATGAACTTTAAACCTTTTCAGGTTGGAAGCTTTCTTATCACTCCACCATGGATAAAAACACTGATTGTAAATCCAGCCATGGCCTTTGGTACTGGGCTTCACCCATCGACTCAAGTGAGCTTGCTTCTCATAGAGGAGTTTTTCAGAGAAGGATGGAATGCTATAGATGTGGGTTGTGGTAGTGGTATACTTTCCATAGCTCTAAAAAAGCTTTCAGCAAAAAGAGTCCTTGCAATAGATAAAGATGAGGTAGCCATCCAAGAGTGTAAAAAGAACGCCCAGCTGAACTCAGTTGATATAGACTGTGTTTTAGCTAAACCGGAGGAAATAAAAGAAACTTTCGATTTTCTTGTGGCAAATCTAGAGATAGATATATTTAAGGAAGTTATCACCCATATAAAACCCCTCTTTAGAGAGTATGCCATCTTCTCCGGTCTTTACAAAAAGAGGGATCTCAATGATCTTCTAAATCTTATTCCAGAATTCAAAGTTGTTAAAATAAAAAAGTTGAAAGACTGGTACGGTATGGTGGTCAAAGCATGAAATACACAAAGTACAAGCTAAAGAGAGGAGGAAAGGATAGAAAAAGGGGGAAACTCATAAAGCTTTTTATAGCTGTTGCTTTCGTTGGGTTCGTGCTTTATTTTACTGTATCTTCCTTGGTTGAAAGGCCAGAGGTGGAAAACTTAAAAGAACTTTCGTACTTTCCAGCACAGAAGAGCATAAACTTGATGCTCCATAACTCAGAAAGTGTAAAGAATGTGAGCATAAAGGTACTTCAGGATGGAAAAGAGCTGACCATCTACAGTTCAAAACCCAAAAGCGATACCATCTCTCTGCTGGTAGATACAAAGAGTATGGGTCTAAAGGATGGAAAGGCAGAAGTTTTAGTGGATGTAAGGTATGGATTGATAGGAAAGAGAACTTATAGAGTAGATACTTTGATAGATACTGTTCCACCTGAGGTTCATACGTTGGGCTATACTCCAGTAGTAATTCAAGGAGGGACTGGTGCGGTAAAGGTAAAGATAAAAGAAGGCTCAAGAGCTTACGTATACGTGGGTGATGATAAGTATCCCATGTATCCTTTGGGGAACGGTGAGTGGTTTACCCTTTTCCCCATAAGGGTGGACCAAGGACCATACAATACCATAAAGGTGGTGGCTTTTGATGAAGCTGGGAATTCCTACAGCACGCACATAAACTGCAGGATAAGGGAAGTAAGGTTCAGGGTTGATAGGATAAGGTTGAACGATGAGTTTATAAGCAACGTCATATATCCATTGTTAGGTGAGGAAGGTAAAAGTTTAACACCTATAGAGGCTTTCAAAAGAGTAAACGAAACGTGGAGGAAGAAGGATGTAGAAAAACTTAAAAGCATAGGTTCTAAAAGCGTTGCTAAAAAGCTATGGAACGGTGCATTTGTTCAGCTAAAAAACAGCAAAGTAATATCCACCTTTGGAGATATAAGATACTACCTGTATAACGGTCAAGAGGTGAGCAACAGCAGGCATATGGGATACGACTTTGCATCCACAGAGAACTCACCCGTTCAAGTGAGCAACGACGGAATGGTTGTTTTTACAGGAAGCTTAGGAATTTACGGAAACATCGTAGTCATAGACCATGGTTTTGGACTCATGAGCCTCTATGGGCATATGTCCCAGATAAACGTTAAAGATAGGCAGTTTGTAAGAAAGGGAGAAGTAATAGGGTACACAGGCAGGACAGGTCTTGCCCTTGGAGACCACCTTCACTTTGGCATACTTGTCCACGGTGTCGAGGTAAACCCCATAGAGTGGTTAGACGGAGGATGGGTAGCAAGCAGGGTAGATAAAGTTTTAGCCCAGAGATGAGAAAATTAAAGTACCTTTTGATAAAAACCCTTCTTCCCATCTTTGCCTCTCTGGTGCGACTCTGGGGAAAGACCATAAGGTGGGAGAAGAGCTATCCCTTTGAACTGGACATAGGAAAGATATACGCCATATGGCATGGAAACTCTCTCGGTATAGCCTTCTTTGGTATGGACAAAGGCATATACACGCTTGTGAGCAGGTTTAGGGATGGGGATCTGGCAGACCATATACTAAGAAGATTAGGTTATAAGGTTGTGAGGGGTTCAACGGAGGAAGGAAGAGCCGAAAAGGGTGGACGTACAGCCATAAGAAGACTTATAGATATAATAAGGGAGAATGGCAACGTTGCTATAACCGTAGATGGACCAAAGGGTCCAGCTTTCAAAGTCAAAGATGGGATAGTCTTCCTCGCAAAAAAAACATCTTCACCAATAGTACCAGCTTTTGCAGAGTTTGACAGGTTCATAGTACTCAGTTCATGGGATAGATTTGTGGTACCTATGCCTTTTACAAGGGGGAGAGTACACGTGGGGAGAACAATATACGTGAAGGAAAAGGACAGTATTGAACTAAAGGTTAAGGAGCTTGAGGAGGAGCTTTTGAGACTTTCCTCGGAAAGAGTTTTTGGACAAGCCAAGGAGACAGAACAAAGCTGAAGCTCCCGAGGATTGAAGTAAAGAGAACAACAAAGAACACATAAGACTGCATGGGGACATAGTAAGCCGCAAAGACCAGAGAGAACTCACCTCTTGATAAGAAAGAAAGGGCAGCTCTAAAAGATACTCTACCGCTCAGACCGTACAAAAGCCCGCTCAGAAAAGTAGATGACCCCTTTAGGAAAAGAGCAAGGATAAGCAAAGGGACGAGGTTTAGCAAGTTAACCTTTATATCTACATTGGTTTTGTAAGTAAAGAAGAAAAAGAATATACCTAAGGACAGTTCTTTTAGTCCGCCGAGCTCCCTCTCTATAGCCCTATAGAAGTTTGTGTTTTCAGGCACAAGAACACCCAACAGGAAGGCAACAAGGACCTCTGAAATACCCACCTTCTTGGAAAAACCAACGGAGAGAAAAAGAAGCCCAAGAATAAAAAAGATGAACACAGTTTCCTTAGACAGCCTCTCAACGGCTGGGAGGACCTTAGGCTTACCAAACCTATCAAAGAGGTAGAAAAGAGTGAAAAAACCTATCAGGTAAAGGAAGCTTCTGAGCAACGCAAGAGGGTTTAAGTCAGAACCAAGGGATATGGGTACGAGGACAGACAGAAGGATTATGCATACAAGGTCTTCAAAGATCAAAAGTCCAAGAAGTAGGTCTGCTTCTGGGTTTATGAGCCTTCTATAATCCACAAGCAGTTTGGCAACTATGGCAGTACTGCTAGGATAAAGGGCAGCAGATAAAAAGACTGAGAGGATTGGGTCCTTTGTGAGTATATAAGCAACGGCAAGAATGGGGAAAAAGTTCAAAAGAAAATCAACAATGCCTGGTTTCCAAACTTGGGTCATACCAGATAGTCTTTCAAAAGAATACTCAAGTCCCAAGAAGAAAAAAAGTAAAATGATGGCCACGCTCTCAAAAGGAGAGAAATACTCCAGAGCCTCCTTATCCAAAAAGCCCCTTCCGACAAGGCCAAACAGCATGAAGGAGACTATAAAGGGAACTTTTAAGCTTTTAAGTACGTAAGAGATGGCGAACATGGAAAAGAGGAAAAGTCCCAAACCAATAAGATGGTTGCTTTCCATCTTATGTGCTACACCTTCCGCACAGTTCTAAAAGGTGGTTTATCTGCTTTCTTGTCCCAATAACAACTAAAGTATCGTTTGGTAGTATGTTTTCCTTATAAGGGTCTGGGCTCGGTATTATTTTGTCCCCCCTCATCATAGCTATGACAGAAGCTCCAGTTATCTTTCTTATCTGAAGCTCAGCTATTGTTTTGTTTACAAAGTTGGAATCCTTTTCCACTTTGACCCACTCCATAACCATCTCTTTTAGTATGAGCTCCATCTTTTCTGCCTTTATAGGCTGATAGAGAGCACCGGCCACCAAAAAACCAAGCTCCTTTGCTTCTTCATCCGTTAGTTCAAAAAAGCATTGGGGTTCTTCATCTTCCATAAGATAAACCTCTCTCTTTCCAGTGTTATGTATGATTATCATCAAGTCCCTTCCCTCCTCCAAAGTAACAGCATACTTCTTTCCTATACCGGGAAGGTCAGTCTCCCTTATCTTCATTTATACCTATTATATCCTGTATTCTTGCTACCTTCTTTCTCTCGGAGAGCACGATAGAGCTTACCTTTTCATCCTCCTGGTAAACCTTAGACATCTCCTTCTGTATAAAATCTATAAGCTTCTCTATCTGCTTTTCCATCTCCTCCATCTGTCTTTTCATTCTTAAAATAACGTCCACACCAGCCAAGTTAACACCTAGGTCCCTTGTAAGGGTTAGTATAAACTCAAGTGTCTGAAGGTCCTCATCGGCATAATGTCTTGTTTTACCTTCCGTTCTTGAGGGTTTCAAAAGCCCCTCCTTTTCATAGAGCCTGAGCGTCTGAGGATGTATGTTGTACATCTTGGCAACAACGCCTATTGTGTAGTACCTTTTCCTCTCCTTCATGCTTCCCTTTCCTTTATCCTTTTTGGCTCTGGTAGAAGCTTGTCAAGCTCTTCAAGTAAACTTACTACCTTCTTCCCATCACCAAAGACCTTATCCATAAAACCAACCTTTGGAACATCTATATGAACCCTTACGAAAAGGTCCCCCATACCATTTCCCCTTAACTTTGGCATGCCTTTGCCCTCAACCCTTATCACATCACCGTACTTTGTACCGGGGGGAACTTTTACACTAACCTTATCTCCAGACAGAGTTGGTACTTCAACCTCTGCACCAAGGACAGCTTCCGTGAGCTTTATATTAACGTCCGTATAGAGGTTGTCCCCTTTCCTTTCAAAGACTCTGTGGGGTTTTATTCTAACGACAACATAGAGGTCCCCATAAGGTCCACCGTTCTTACCAGCATGTCCTTTACCTTCAAAAAGTATCTTTGAACCGTTGTCCACACCAGCTGGTATGCGTATGGTAAGCTCTTCCTTGGTTGATGTGCTCCCCCTTCCATAACACTTGGGACAAGGCTCCCTTATCAAACCTTCACCACCGCATGTGGGACAAGTCTGGGATATGGTTATAAAAAACTGCCTCTGGTAGATTTCTCCCTTTCCACCGCATGTAGGACAAATCCTTTCCTTTTTGGATGAGTCAAAACCGCTACCGTGGCAGAGGTCGCAGAGAACCTCCCTATTGTAAGAGACCTTTGTGGTTGTTCCCCTGTACGCTTCCTCAAGACTTACATCAACGGTGTAATAAACATCCTCACCCTTTGTTGGTTTTCTGTAAACCCTTCTCCTTTCCCTTGTTGCCCTTTGGAATATATCCTCAAAACCAAATCCTCTGAATACTTCCTCAAATATATCACCTATGTTTGTGGTGAACACATCTTGGGTGAAACCCTCTCCAGCCTGAGCTGTAAAGGCTGCATGTCCATACTGGTCGTAAAGCTTCCTTTTCTCTGGGTCTGAAAGGACTTGATACGCTTCATTTATCTCTTTAAACCTTTCCTGTGCTGATGGATCCTTGTTAAAATCTGGATGGTATTTTCTGGCAAGCTTTCTGTATGCCTTCTTTATCTCTTCTTGCGTTGCGTTCCTTTGAACACCTAAAACCTCATAGTAATCCTTCTTTGTGGACTGTGCCATCTTATCCTCCTTTACATTATATTTATATTTAAACTTTAGTCTACTATTGTCAAGTTTTTGAAGATGCTTTAAACTTTTATCATGCTTGTAAAGAGTTTCAGGGACAAGGATTCCTTTTACAGGTTCTTGAAGGATAGAATGGGTGTTTTTTTCAAAGATGCAGAGAAGCTTTCCTTTGAGGGAGTGAGCCATGTGATATACTTCGAAAGGGAGGAAATAAAAGAGGAATCTATAAAAAGATGTGCAGAAGCTTCGTGTCTATCTTTCTTTTCCAACAGCGGTAAGTATGCTCTGTGTGGAAGCGAGGCAAGGATAAGGGACTTCTGCTCTTGCATTGCAAAAGAACACAAGGAACTAGCCATGGAGATGATAAAAACGCTGATGAACTACAGGAGAAAATCTTTTAAGCTCCAGTACAACTATAAGATACTCCCTTTGGGGATAAAGACAGCAGTTATGGGTGTGCTTAACGTAACACCAGATTCCTTCTCCGATGGTGGAATGTACCTTGAATCTTCAAGGGCTGTAAAGAGGGGTGTAAAAATGGCAGAAGAAGGAGCAGAAATCATAGACATAGGTGGAGAATCCACAAGACCAGGGTCAGAGAGAATAAGCCACGAAGAAGAGATAAAGAGGATACTCCCAGTCCTTAGAGATCTCAGAAAGGAGCTTCCTAAAACTTGGATATCCATAGATACGTACAAAGCAAAAACTGCAAAGGTTTGCTTGGAAGAGGGTGCTGACATGATAAACGACATAAGCGGGGGCAGTTTTGATGAGAGTATGTTTCGTACGATTTCTGGGTATAACTGTCCCTATGTTTTAGGGCATACAAAGGGAAGACCAGAGACATGGAAGAGTACGCCCATCATTTATGAGGATGTGGTTGAGGAAGTCATCCTTTGGTTCAAAGGGAGAAAAGAAAAGCTAAGTCAGGAAGGTTTCAAGGGTGATATAATATTAGACCCGTGCATTGGGTTTGGAAAGTTACCAGAGCATAACATAGAGATACTTAAAAGGTTCAGGGAGTTTAGGGTACTTGGACTTCCTTTGATGATTGGGGTCTCAAGGAAGTCCTTTGTAGGGCTTGTAATAAAAGGATTGTTAGGGAAGGAGCTTGAGCCAGTGGAAAGACTTTATGGAAGCTTAGGTGCCCTATCTTACCCTGTAATAGAGGGTGCCAACATAGTAAGGGTGCACGATGTTAAAGAAACAAAAGAATTTTTAGCTTTATTGGATACGGTAAGAACCTATGACGAATTTTGACCTTTTTAGGATATTCACTCTTAAAGATGTTTTAGATATATTGACCGTCTCTGTGTTTGTTTATTTTGTCCTTTACTTTCTTAAGATAACAAAAGGATTTCAGATATTAAAAGGGATACTTATACTGAGCTCTTTCTGGATAGTTGCCGAAGTGTTTGGTCTGAAAACCCTCTCTTGGGTCTTTGACAAGCTTTGGGCTGTGGGTCTTTTCTCCCTTGTGGTCATATTCCAACCAGAGATAAGGAAAGCCCTTTCAAGGATAGGGCAAAGAACACATGTAGCAAGCGTAAGGCTAGTTGAGGAAAGGGTCATAGAGAGAATAGTAAGAGCGTGCAGCTTCCTTTCAGAAAGGCAGATAGGAGCTCTCATAGTCATGGAGAGGGGGCAGAACATAGAAGGCCTTGTGGAAGGATGCGTAGCCATAGACAGCCATGTATCTGTTGAGCTTATAATAACCATCTTTGACCCACTTACTCCCCTTCACGATGGAGCTCTTATAATAAGAAACGATAGGATAGCCTTTGCCTCCTGTATACTCCCTCTTTCCAAATCTGAACTTCCAAAAAAGTATGGCACAAGGCACAGGGCTGCCCTTGGAATAGCAGAAGAGAGCGATGCTGTAGCAATAGTTGTTTCTGAAGAAACTGGCGAGATATCTTTGGCAGTTGATGGTAAACTTCATAGGAACTTAGACCCAGAGATGCTAAAGAATCTTCTTTTGAAGGAGTTTGGAATTGGAAACCTTTAGAAAAGTCTTTCTTCACGATTGGCAGTACAAGGTAGTAGCCCTTCTCATAGGATTTTCCCTATGGTTTGTAGTCAACATAGGCGTAAGAGTCCCCCTTATAGTAGAAAGAAACATAAAGATAATAAACGAGGACCCCAATTACACTTACAAGTTAGACAGGAAAAAGGTAAGGATAAGGCTCTTAGTTATTGAAAGACTCAGTATAAACGAGTTCTTAGAAGATGTGTGGGCTACGGTTGACGTGAGAGGGCTCAGTGAGGGGGATTATGCTCTTAAGGTCAACGTAGAAACACCCTTTAAATTCTTAGCATACCCAACAGAGGTTGAACCTCAATCTGTAAAGGTTTATATAAGGAAAAAACCGCCTCAAGGGCGGTAAGGACTTACCCGCAGGAGAAAGAGTTTCCACATCCACAAGAGCCAGATACGTTTGGGTTCTTTATGGTAAAACCACCACCCATAAAGTCCATAACATAGTCAAGCTCTGCATTGTTAACGTAAGGCATAGAAAACTGGTCTATTACAACCTTTATGCCACCGTATTCAAAAACATGGTCCCCTTCTTCCACAGTGTCATCAAAACCCATAGCGTACTGGAAGCCAGAGCAACCACCAGGCACAACCCTTATCCTTAGTATGGGCTCTGTTATGCTGTTCTCCTGGGCTATCCTTAGAACCTCTTGGGATGCCTTCTCCGTAACAAAAAAGTTCACGGCTGTTTGCATAGCATACCTCCTTTTAAAGTTTGTTGCTTTTAAGATAAGCAGGGCATAGACCTTTGGCAAGGTGATATGTATCATTGAGCTTCGTGAAGTTTTCGTGAAGATGCTTGACATCTCAAGAGGATAGTAATAAATTACAAGTAAAATCTTTAAAGGAGGGTTCAGTCATGAGAAAGGTCTACAGAGCAACAAGCAGAGCCACAAGGCTCAACAGCTCAAAGGGTTTTACCCTAATTGAGCTCCTCATCGTCATAGCCATCATAGCCATATTAGCATCGCTTGCCATACCGCAATATATTAAGTATCAAAGGAAAGCAAAGGTAAGCTCTTACGCAGAACCCATAGCAAGGGGCTGCATGCTGGACATAGCAGCTTATTGTACGGAAAATCCAAGTGCAGCAGTAGTAGCTGCTAGCTTGGCTAATTGCAGTAATGCTACTGTAACCACTGCCGGTGGGAGTGTGAATCTAACAGTAAATGGTGGTACGTGTCAAAGCGATGGTCAGCCCGATAATAATGCATCTGTAAGTGCAACCCTTACTCCTCCCAGTGGTTCCGTAATGGAATATACAGCGGTTTGTAACTACACAGCTACAAGCGTCAGGTGTACAATAAAAGGTTAATTTAGCCGAGGTCCCCCTCTGTGGGGGCTTTTTATGAGGAAGGGTTTCACTCTTATAGAGCTTTTGCTTGTTATTGCTATAGTGGTTATACTGGCTTCTATGGCTATTCCTTCTTACCTCATGTACGTGGAAAAGTCTAAGGTGAGTAACTTTGCCCTGAGCTTAGCATCAGCATGTGCCAAGGATGCCATGTCGGACTGTGTATCCCAGTTTGTTGAAATTCCTACTCCTTTTGATATTAGCTCACTTCCTAACTGCTCCAACGTGAGCACTGCCATGGGGAATGTTCAGGTGCTATTGGATGGCACATACACATGCTCTCCCGGTGGAATTCCAAGCGGTACTGTAAGAGCTGTGCTTGCTGGAGTTGAAAACTATACTGCTGTCTGCGAGTTTTCTGAGAACAGCATGAGGTGTTCTGTTAGATGACCCTTCTTTTTCTTTCCCTGCTTGCCTTTCTTTATATCCTTTCATCCACCAAAGCTTTTAATTCTGGGGATGCAGGTGAGCTAATAACTTCTGGAGCGACGCTTGGGCTTGCTCATCCCTCTGGCTATCCTTTGTACATGGAAGTTCTTAAGCTCTTTAGCTTTTTGCCCTTGGGAAACGTATCCTTTAGGATGGTTCTTGTTTCTGTTGTCTTTTCTCTTCTCTCTTTGTATGTGCTTTACAGGATAACCTTAGAGCTTACAAAGGACAGGTACGTATCCCTTTTTCCTGTAGCTCTTCTTGGTGTTGCTTACTCCTTTTGGGGTCAGAGTGTGGTAGTAAAGTTTTACACGCTAAACCTGTTTATCATATCCCTCATGCTTCTCTTTGGTGTTTTGACAGCTATTCGTGGCTACGACAGAAGATACCAGCTGTTTGTAAGCTTTCTTCTTGGTCTTACCCTCACCAACCATCATACTGGTTTTATGATGGTGGTTCCATTGTTGGTTTTGTCCCTGTTCTATCTGAGGGAGGCTCTAAAAAATCTTCCTTTGAGTTTTCTGTTTTTCCTGTTTGGAGCACTTGCCAATCTTCATATGTGGCTAAGGGGGAACAAAATATTTGTGATGGTTCCTGTTTATAATTGGAATAGCTTTTGGGATGTTTTTCTAAGAAGAGTTTATAAGGATGGATCCTCTCTTAGCATAGTAAAGAATGCTTTTTTTGACCCTTTTGGCTTTTATTATGCTACTAAAAACATACTTATAATCCTTCAGAACAACTTTCCCATTTATGCCTTCCCACTGTTCTTGATTGGTATTTGGCAAGCTTTTAAGTTTTCTAAGAGAATTGGGCTTTTCCTTACTACATTTTTCTTGACATACTCCCTTATATTGGCAAAGCTAACCTTCTCTTCCCCTTCCATAAAAGTTGATAGCTGGTACATGGGAGCTCATCAGTACTTTTTACCTGCTCTCTTTGGCTTTTCTTTGTTGTGTGGTCTTGGTCTTCATGGCTTGGTTAAATACCTTCAAAGAACAGAGCTTTTAAAAGTAGCCGTCCCATTGTCCGCTTCTTTTGCAGTATTCCTTGCCTTCTTTGATAGGCTCATAGACCAAAACTTCAACGATAACTATGTAGCTTACTCAGTGTCTAAAGCTATTCTTTCTTCCCTTCCTGTGGGAAGTATTTATTTAACCTATGGAGACAACCATATCTTTAGCTCTTGGTACCATAGGTACATAGCTCTCTATAGGCAGGATATATGCTCTGGCGATTACTTTTCTCCAGATAGCTCCATCATTGTTCAGAGAGGATGCTACCCAACCAAGCTTTACAAAGATAGCTACATATTCTCTAACTTCTTTAAGGGAAACTTTTCTGTCTTTGCGTCATCTGGCAGATTGTACAGCGTAATATACCTGAGAGATCCCAATCCTTTACTACCATTCCTCAAAAATCACTTTTGGATCTTTTCTTTCGCCCTTTTGCCTGTCAACGCCAATATATCAGAAGAAAAATGGTCAAATATGCTTTTAAAGTGGCAAGAACTGGAAAAACTTACTATGCTTGACTGTTCTACATACATCACCGATGATCTATTCTCTATAATACTTTGTAATTACTCTTTACCCTTTTTTGCCTATCTGATAGGAAATGTTGAAGTGGAAAAACCAAACGGAAGCATCTATTACGATTTAAGGTACACCGGACCTAACACATACATAGTGTACATAGGGAAAGATCTTCCTAAAAAATCAAACTTTCCAGGAGAATCCTTTATTATAAAAATAGGTGTAGAAAATCAGCCTTTATGGGATCTGTACAAGGCTGTTTTTAACAACAATTCCTTGGAGAGGTTCAAATATTACAAATATACAAGCGAGTATAGGAGAGCAAAGAAATGAGATGGCTTGTGCTTGTTTTGGTTCTTTCGGTAAGCTCTGTATACGTGCTTTTGGGAAACCAAAAAAGGCTCATAAGAGAAGGGGACATGCTTTTGGTATCGGGAGAGTCCCTTATAGCAATATCCATGTACGAGAGAGCTCTTCTTAACTATGTGCCTTTTAGCCCTTACAATGCGGAAGCTGTGGAGAAGATACAAAAGCTATGCCCAAAGCTAAAAGAAAAGGAACACAAACTCTTTTGCTATGAAACACTTAGGTCCGACCTGTACCAACTCAGAGGGTTTTACATACCCTACGGAGAAAAAATAAAATACTTGGAACAGAAGACCCTTCTTACAAAGCTTGAGCTTTACATAGAGAAGAACATGCCACCTCAGAATAAGTACCAGACAATATACAAGGACCTAAAAAGCTTTATGGACTATGATCCCTATCCTTCCGTGCTTTGGAGCTCTGCAGTTGTTTTTTCTTTACTCGGTTGGATACTCTCCTTAACCTTCGTCATATGGAAAGGTTTTAAGAAGCCAACAGACAAAAAAGCTATATTGACTGGGGTTGTGTTTTATCTGTCTTTCTTCACGCTTTGGCTTTTGGGTCTTTATATGGCATGAAGCTTTTGATACTAAACAGAAGATGCATAAAACATCCAGAAAAAGGTGGAGCTGAGTTTTACGCTATGGAGCTAGCTAAGGCTGTTGTTGAATCTGGTGGTTGTGTGGAGTGGTTCTGCTCCAGACCAAGAGGACTAAAAGAAGAAGAGCTCATAGAGGGTGTTAGGTTCATAAGAAGGGGTAACGAGCTTACCACGCACTTTTACGGCTTTTTATACTCTCTCAAAAAAACAAGAGATTGGACAGTGTTGGATGTTTTCAACGGTTTGGGTTTTTTCACCTTCCTCCTTAAAAACTCCATACTCTTGGTGCATCAGCTTTACCAGGAGTACTGGGTAAAAGAGTTTGGACCTTTGGGATACACTCTCTACCCTGTAGAAAAGCTCTTTCTCCTCCTTTACAGGGGAAAGCCAACTATAACAGTATCACCTTCCACAGAGGAAGACCTAAGGAGCCTTGGCTTTGAGAACATAACTGTTATTTACAATGGCTTAGACATAAAACCTTTGGAATACCCATCAGAGAAAGAGAAAACTCTTACACTCGTTTATTTAGGAAGGCTAAAGAAGACCAAGAACCCAGAGGATGCCTTAAGAACATTCTTAGAGGTCAAAAAGCAGATAAAAGACACCAGGCTCTTTATAATAGGGAATGGACCGCTGGAGCATTACCTTAGGAGCAAATACAGTAAACTTCAAGGTGTTGTATTTACTGGATATTTAAAGGTGGTTGAAAAGTACAACATACTAAAAAAGTCCCACTTTCTTTTAGTTCCAAGCGTAAGAGAAGGATGGGGACAGGTGGTTCTGCAAGCAAACGCTATGGGAACGGTAGCTATAGGCTACAGAGTACAAGGCTTAAAAGACAGCATAAGGGATGGCATCACGGGTTTTTTGGTAAAGGATTACAGAGAAATGGCTCAGAAGGTGCTTAAAGTCTGGCAGGACAAGGATCTTTACAGACAGCTTTCAAAGAACGCCTTTGAGTTTTCAAAAAGCTTCAGTTGGGAAAGGACAAGAAGGGAGTTTTTGGAATTTTTAGAGAGGATAAGATGAGGTCCCTTGTAGTTCTTCCTACATACAACGAGGCTCAGAACATAGATACGGTTATAGAAAAGCTCCTGATGTACGACTTTTTGGATGTACTGGTAGTGGACGATAACTCCCAGGATGGAACTTCAGAAAGGGTAAAGGGATGGATGAAAAGGGACAGCAGAGTAAACCTTTTACAGAGACCCAAAAAGCTTGGCTTGGGTACCGCTTACGTGATGGGTTTCAAAAAGGGTTTAGAGAGAGATTACAAGCTCTTTTTTGAAATGGATGCAGACCTTTCCCACGACCCCAAAGACATTCCAAGGTTCATACAGAAGATAGAAGAGAGCCACCATATGGTTGTAGGCTCAAGGTACATAAAGGGGACAATAAGCGTGGTAGGATGGGACTTTAAAAGGCTTCTTCTTTCCAAGTTTGCTAACTGGTATGCAAAAACGATCCTTAACTTGAAGTTCCTATCAGATATCACCAGCGGTTATAGATGTTATAAAAGAGAAGTATTGGAGAGTATAGATTTAGACAAAATAAAATCAAACGGATATGCCTTCCAGATAGAGATGGCTTACAAAGCTTACAAACACGGTTTTAAGATTGGGGAGATTCCTATAATATTCTATGAAAGAAACAGTGGATCATCCAAGATGAGCAAGAGGATAGCCCTTGAGGCAGCTATAATGGTTTGGAGGTTGAGGTTTGGAAAAGCATAAGGGATATCAAGAGTACCTAAGAGATATAAAACATAGTGGTATAAAGCCCATAACAAAGAAAATAGCAGAAAAGAGTATCATATTACAAAAGCTCTACTACAGGTTAACAAACATATCCGTCAAGAAGCTAAACCAAATACCAAACATAAGGATGGCAAAGGACATTCTTGATGTAGGATGCGGTACTGGTGAATTACTTGAATATGTAAAAAGATTTATTAATGCCCAGGCAGAGTTTTATGGAGTGGACTTGGAAAAAAACTCCGAGCTACCAGATTATATAAACTTCCAAAGGTGCGATTTAGAGGAAGAGCTTCTACCTTTTGGAGAAGGCAGTTTTGACTTGGTAATATCAAACTTTGTAATAGAGCATCTAAAAAATCCTCAAAAACTCTTTTTGGAAAGCTTCAGAGTTTTAAAACCCAAAGGGTACTTTTATCTAACCACTGAATACTATACATCTATCTTTTGTACTGACTACTGGAATTTTTACTCTGACCCAACCCATATAAGACCTTGGACAAAAAAAAGTCTAAAAACGCTTGCTAAGATATCTGGTTTTGAGGTTTACAAGGTAGGAGTAATAAGATGGTGGGAGTTTTTGCCTCTTTTCCCCTTTATTCCCATTCTAAACCTGCTTACAAAATCCAACTTCTCCTTTATACCCTTTGAAATCTTAGGAAGGACTGTTCACATTATAGCTAAAAAGCCATGAAAATACTTCACTTTATATACGACCATATCAATAACCCTTGGGTAGGCGGTGGTGGGGCTGTAAGGGTTTATGAGATATACTCAAGGCTCTCTCAAAGGGGCCATAGCATAACGGTGGTCAGCGGCAAGTATCCGGGTGCAAAAGATTACAGAGTGAACGAAGACTTTGAGTACAGGTTTGTGGGCATTCCAAAGGGATATATCCTTAGCACCTTTTCCTATGCTTTTGAGTCTTTTAAGCTGCTTAGAAAGATAGCAAAAGATTATCACATAGTGGTGGAAGACTTTGCTCCTTGGAACCCCATCTTTTCCTTCTTGGTGTACAAAAATCCCGTTCTACAGGTTCACCATAAGGAAGGCATAAACATCATAAAGAGGCACAATCTTTTAGGTATCCCTTTTTTTCTTATAGAGAGATTCTATCCTAAGCTCTTTAGGAACGTGCTTACTGTTTCGGAGATAAGCAAAAAGAAGTTTAAAATAGATGCAGTGATAATACCAAACGGCATAAACACACCTGTGGAAATTCCACAAGAACCTGGTAAGTACATAGGCTTTATAGGAAGGATAGACATATACCATAAGGGTCTTGACCTTCTTATAGAAGCGGTTAAGGGCTTAGATGTGAAGGTGATAATAGCCGGTAAGGGAAAGGACGAGGAGAGATTAAAGCAGATGATAAAGGATGTAAAAAACATAGATCACACAGGCTTTGTGGAGGAGAAAGCCAAAGAGGATTGTATAAAAAATGCCATGTTCTTTGTCATGCCCTCAAGGTTTGAAGCTCAGGGTATAGTAGCTCTTGAAGTAGCATCCTACGGGAAGCCTCTTGTTGTGTCTGACATCCCGGAGCTAAGGTATGTGGTGGATGCTGGCTTTGGGTTCAGCTTTAAGAGGGAAGATGCAAAAGACCTACGGGAGAAAATACTATGGTTATTAGAGAATCCAGGTCTTGCTGTTGAAATGGGGAAGAATGGAATAGACTACGCCAGAAACTTTACATGGGACAGGGTAGCTCAAGATTATGAGAACTATCTCAAAGAGATCTCTGGATGCTGAAGAACTTCTCCTCTGTGGGCTTTGCTTTTCTATACACTAACATTGTTGGATATGTCTTTCACTTCTTTGTGAGCAGAAAGCTTGGACCACAGAGCTATGGAGAATTTATGGTTCTTTATTCTCTTATGTTGAGCGTAAGTAACGTTGCCAACCTTTTTGGGGTTTCTGCCGTCAAACATCTTGTGGAAAGCAAAAGGTCTTTTGAAGTTTTGCGGTATATGAGAGCTCTCTCCTTATTCATAGGCTCATCCCTCATGCTTACGGGTGTTTTTCTTTCTCCGTTGATAGTATCCTTCTTAAAGGTCTCACACGTGGGCTACTTGTGGGTGGTTGCTTCTGTTTGGTTATTTCAGTCTCTTCTTGTGATAGAAAGGTCCTACCTTCAGTCCCTTGAAAGGTTCCCTTTGTTCTCTGTATCCTTGATCCTCGAACAGACCGTTAGATTGTTTGCAGTTTTTCTTCTCTTGCAGTTAGGTCTCAACGTAGTAGGTGCTATCTTTTCCTCACTTATAGGAATAATGACCTCACTCTTTCTTCTTATTAGGATCAATGGGAATCTGATAGGTGGATTGAAGAGAGTATCGACCAAGGAGATCATAAAAACGTCCTTGTACGCTTCCCCTTCTGGTCTTTTTATCTATGCTGATGACATCTTCATAAGAAGAGTATTTGACCCACATACTGCGGGGCTTTATGCTTCCGTATCTTTAGTAGGAAAAGCCTTCTTATGGCTTGTTCTCACACTTACGGGTACGCTGTTCCCAAGGATGGTAGAGTTTAAGGAAGAGAGCGGAGAATTAAAAAACCTTATAACGAGGGTAGTATTGGTTGTCCTCAGTCTTTCTGTACTTACTCAAGTTGGGTTATTTCTTGTAGGTAAACCTCTCTTTATCCTTCTCTTCTCCAATAAGTTCCTTCCAGCTTATCCTTTTCTTTCCTTTTATCTTGTTTCCATACTCCCTCTTTCCTTTGTGATGGTTGCCCTATCCCTCTTTACAGCTTTGACAAAGATGCTCTGGCTTCTTTACACGCATCTTATACTCTATTACCTTGGGTTTTTAATAGTGCCTCTGGAAAGTGTTTACAGCTATATGGCTTACATGTTTTCTATTAATCTTATATTTGTTATCCTCTATCTTCTGATCTTTCAAAGCCAATTCCGTAAACCTTTATCAAAATGCCAGACATAGAACCAACGACAAAGAAAACAAAGAGGAAAAAACCAAAAAGCTTTACCAAAGACCCCAAAGGTGAGTTTACAAGCAAAAGGCCAAGGATGGGAAGCAACATAAAAGCTACAAAGACCTTTAGCTCTCCATCGAGTTTTAGCCTTAGCCTGAAAAGATAACCCATGGGTGTGGTTTGTAGATTCTCCAAAAATCCCAAGTAGATAAGGAAAGCCAAAAGGACCTTCATAAGCTCTGTTAAGGACCAAGCTAAGGTTGGGTTTAAGAAGAAGTTAGATATAAGCTCTTGAACTTTTAAGTTGTTTACAAACCAGCTGGATACAAAAAAAACAAAAAGAGCGTCCAATAGGGCTAAGGAAGTAAAACCGGATGGCGAGACAACCTTTTTAGAGTCCACCTCCACACTGTGAACGCATAGCTCATCCAACTTTTCCTTTACAGATTCATACTTGGAAAGCTCAGTGTAGAAAGAAAACGTACCACCTCTGTTCATGGCTCTGAAGAAATCAGACACGTTCACACCAAGACCCCCAAAAATTTCCACCAACTTCTCTAAATTATCCTCATCTTTGAGACCATGTATAGAAACCTTTATCCTGCTCATTCCCTCACAAGAACGGGCGTTAGAAATATGAGAAGTTCGGAGTTCATCTTTTGCAGTCTTTCCTGTCCAAACAGCCACTTGAGAACTGGAACCCTTACAACGCCAGGAACCCCTTCTGTGGTGTTTGTCTCTTGATTGTCTATTATACCTCCTATTACCAGCACATCCCCATCGTTAACAACCACCTTTGTAGAAGCCTCTTTTCTGTTTATGGCTGGACCTTGCGGTGTTTGCTGACCAGGCGTATCCCTCTTTAAGTTTATATCAAGAAGTATTCTGCCATCTGGTGAAACCACTGGCGTAACATCAAGCTGAAGAACAACCTCTTTGAACTGTATGTTAATAGCTTGACCACCACCGGCAACGATCGTTGTCTGATAGGGTATTTCTACCCCCTGTTTTATGGTTGCCTTTTGGGCATTTATAGTTACCACAGTGGGCTTTGCTATGTTTCTTATCAAAGTTATACGCTCAAGAGCTGAAAGCCTTAGATTAAGAGCGTTTAGCATACCCTTTTGGAAAGTAAAGGTAAATATACCGCCAGGTGTAGTGCTAAGTCCTGGTAGAGGGTTTGGCGAAAGACCAACGCCTATACCCTGACCCGCTCCACTTTTCCAGAACTGGGGAACTCTTGCCTGAGATAAAAGGACGTTCCAGTTTATGCCAAGCTCCCTTAAGGCTTCTTCCCTTGCCTCAATTATCCTTGCCTCTATCTTCACCTGAACAGGGGAATCGCTTATGTATTCCTTGAACCTTTCCCTTATCTTATCTATGACCTCTGGATAGTCTGTTATCATTACGGCGTTGAACTCTTTGAGTATAGGGGTATGCGTTGTTTGGGTTTGAACCTGCTGTCCTGGCTGGGCCTGTCCCGTTTGAAAAGTTTGTGTTGTAATAGCACCACCGCTTATTATAACACCAGCCTCAGACCTAAGGGGTTCTATCATCTTAATAAACTCATCTGGACTGACATACTTAAGGTAGAAGATCTTCGTTATGGGTTTTCTCTCTGATGGAGTTTCTGTGAGGAAGTTTTTGAGTACCTCTTGGTACTTGTCCATCTGCTTTGGGCTGTCTGTTATAACAAGGGCTGAAAAGCTAGAAACTTTTGTAATAACTGTATCTGGCTTTTTGTACGGACTTATAAGTCTTTCTGCCTCCTCAAGTGATATGTTCTTCAGATAAAAAACCCTTGTTATCCTCTCTTCAGCTGGTGCTATCTTCTCTATCACTTTGGTAAAATCTTTCAGCATGGGTTCAAGCTTTTTAATGTTTTTCTCCTCATCTCTTATGTATATCGTTTTTAGTGTTCTATCTATGACTATCTCTGCAGATGGACTAACGCGCGGTTTTAAAAAGTTGACAAACTTATCTATCTGTGTGTCATCCAAACCGGCAACGCTTAAGTTTATCTCGCCAGCTTTTGTTATCTTGTAAACTTTTTTATCAACGGGGACGGCTATCAGACCATACTCTTTCAGTATTATGTTAAAGGCTTCCCCTACTGGTACAGGCTTATAGATGGCTACGCTTACTGGTTTGGCTAAATCCTGCGCTACCTGTGGGTCAAATATTACGTTCATTCCCGATACCTGAGAAAGGGCTTTTAAAACTGTTTCGAGCTTTACATTCTCAAACTTCATCTCTTTGACCATCTGAGCATAGGACAGGCTAAGAAGAATACAAAGCATTAAGAGAATTTTTCTCATTTCTTCCCTCCTTCCTCTGTCTTCTTCATAAAGCGGGCTGGGTTCTGCTCCACCTTTAAAGTTTTAACACTTCCATCTTTTCCTTCCACGATAACGTAATTTTCTATTTTGCCGGACTTTTCAATAACTATATAACCAACAGCCCCCTCCATGCTCTCAAAGGATGCCTGTGAAAAAGACACGTCTACCAAAAAAACTAACAAAAGACCAAAGAACTTTGCCCTCATTGGCTTCCCTCCTTACTAAGAAGTAGATAAAGACTTATATCCCCCTTTAGCTTACCACCTTCAGCCTGAGTAAAATTGATGCTCGATGGGTAGGATATTAACCCGCCTTCAGCCATATATTCCATGAACTTTTTAAAATTCTCGTACTTTCCAAGAAGCGCCATTTTAAGTTCAGACCTTAGATACTTAACGCCCTCAACTTTTTTTGCTGCCTGCTTTGGCTGTTGCTGTTGCTCCTGAACCTCTTTAACGAACTTCTCACTTCCAGAAGTTTCCAATGTGTAAAAAACCTCTTGCCGTGGACCCATCTGCACGTTTATTATCATAAGTCCACTTTTTCTTGCCAATACGCCTACCTGCCTTAATATCATTCCTATGTCCTTCTCCCCCGGTATATTACCCACAATGGCTGTGAGCTCCTTTTCCTTCTCCTCTAAGAGTTTCTTTGTTGCTTCCTCCTTGTTTCTCAGGTTCTCAATTATCTTGGGATTCATAGACCGTTGTATGTTCTGGACTTCAGCCTGAACTCTGTCTCTTTCATCCGTCAGCTTTTTCACCTCTTCCAACGTTGGACTCAAGAGAAGAAGCCATACGTACACCAAAATGGCAAGGGGGAATACAAAAATTATGACTATCCTTTGCCACGATGGCAACTTATAAAGAACCTCCATCCTTTTACCTCCCAGGGAGTTTCCTCTCTGTTGAAAGCTTAACGGTGTAATATTCAAAGCCGTATTGGTTAACCTTTCTTTCCAAGCTTGTGAGGTTCACAGACCTTGACATGCTGCTAAGCCTTTCACCATAGGCGCTTATACCTTTATAATCAAGAGATTGGAGTTCCATATCCGTTTTTATACTACCACCGTTAATATCAAGGCTTTGGCTGTAAGAAGAGATCCAGGATACAGAAGGTACTGATTTGGTGTAAAAGAGGAGGGACTGGTTAAAGGGTTGATAGTAAGACTTTAGCCCCACCAAAATATCCTTGCTTCTCTCTATATCCTTGACCTTACTTTCGAGAGATGCTATACGTCCCTCAATAGTCTTCTTTTCTTCAAGAAACTTCTTTGCTCTGGATTGGAGTTGTATCTTTTGTGCGTTCAGAGAGTCTACCTCAACCCTGAGCTTACTCCTCTCAGAGGAGAGCCTAAAGTAATAGGCAAGCATCAGAACAACAGCAAGCCAAGCTATTAGTGCCAATACATACTCAACTTTTGGTACTTTTGGTATTGCCCTAGCAATTTTCTCCTTCCCCAGCCTTATTCTTTCAACCTCTACCTTCTCCCTCTTTTTTACTAAGTTTATCCTTATCATCCCTGCATACCCCTTATGCTTAGTATATAAGGAATAAAAAAGTTTGCTTTAACATCCCCTAAATCGAGAAGGGTCAATATGGGAAGGGTTTCAAGTATACGTGTAAGCAGCCTCTCTTCTGCTAAAATAGGTCCTGCAAGACACAGACTAGATAGGTCATTTATAACTACTATGTTTCTTATCTCGGCAAGGAACTCTTCCAAAGAGTGCTCATCCGATGATTCTTTGAAACTCCAAGGTACTGTAAAATAAACCACATTAGTACGCGAGTAGCTAGCAAGTAAAGAGTAATGATAATCAATATAAAGTATGACAAAGGGTACTGAAAGCTTGCTGTAAAGCCCATAGTTTATGATGCTGATTACTTCATAATCAAGGATACCAAGCCTCAGACCAGCAAGCTCCAAAATCTTTCTGACTTTATTTATAGAATCCTCTTTTGCTAACGTAAGAAGCACAACTACATTCTTATCCTCTTTGGACCTTTCAAGTGTAAAGTAGTCATAAACCGTTGCCTCTTTAAGCATCGAGAGCTCCCTCTTTATAGCCCAGTCTATAGCATGTTGCAGGTCCTTATAACTCATAGTAGCTGGATACTTGTACAACTTAAGAAGCCCATCGTTAGCCGGTACGCAGGAGATAACCTCTTTACCCCTCAGGTTATACCTGTTTACATAGTTTTTCAAAATATCAACTTTTTGGTTTTCATCCTTTTCCCCCCAAAGCACCTCAACTGGCTCAAAGACAGGTTTTTTCTCATCGTTTAGCTCTAGAATCCTAAGCACTTTATCATTTATCTGAACAGCCAAGGAGGCTTTGGTCTTTTTAAAGGATGGAAGGCTTATCTTTGGTAAGGCAAGCTTCATCTTAAGACCTCCCTCAGCTTCCTTTCTGATTCTGCAACAACCAGCATGGTTTTCAGAACAGAGTCTGGATTGAGGGATATGCTATCTATACCCTCTTCGACTAGGAAGGAAGCAAAGTCTGGAAAATCAGAAGGACCCTGTCCACATATACCCACCTTTTTCCCTTTCTCTTTGGCAACCCTTATCAGTTGAGAGATAAGCCTCTTTATAGCCTCATTCCTCTCATCGTAAAGGTGAGCCACAAGGGCAGAATCTCTATCAAGACCAAGCGTAAGCTGTGTAAGGTCGTTAGACCCTATGGAAAAACCGTCAAAGATCTCGGCAAATCTATCTGCAAGAATCATATTGCTTGGCAATTCTGCCATCACATACACCTCTAGACCGTTGTCTCCCCTTCTTAGCTTGAAGTCTTCCATAACCTTAAGCACCTTTTCTCCCTCCTCAGGTGTTCTACAGAAGGGTACCATAACCTTTGTGTTGGTAAGACCCATCTTGTTGCGCACCCTCAGAATGGCCTGACATTCGAGACCAAAAGCTTCCTTGTAGAAGTCTGAATAGTACCTTGATGCTCCCCTCCATCCGAGCATTGGGTTTTCCTCCTCTGGTTCAAAAAGCTCTCCACCTATCAACCCTCTGTATTCGTTGGACTTAAAGTCTGAAAACCTAACTATGACTGGATTGGGATAAAAAGCGGCCGATATCTTTGCTATTCCATAGGAAAGTTTTTTAACAAAGTAATGCGCTTTGTCATCGTAACCAAATGTAAGATTATCGATATCCTCCAAAATTCTCCTAAGAGGTAAAAGCTTCCTATCTCTACCTTTGACCAATCTTTCGGACAATGGTGCTTTTGCATAGTTATGTACGGCGGACATGGGACAAAAACCCTTCTCATCAACAAACCCTCTCTTCTCAAGTTCTGATAGCAACTCCTTTAGCTCCCCATAGTGAAGAAGCGCCAAGGGATGTATCTTGATGTAGTTTGCTATTATAAACTCCTCCCTTGCTAGGCCAACGCCATCGTTCGGTATAAAGGAGTATTTGAAAGCTGATTCTGGATTGCCTATGTTCATCATAATCTTTGTCTTTGGCTTTGGTAGGTTTTCCACGTTGATCTCTTCTATCTCGAAGGGTACGTATCCCTCGTATACGTAGCCTATCTCTCCCTCCGCACATGATATGGTAACTTCCATGCCTGTAGTGAGTATCTCTGTTGCCTTATGTGTACCTACAACGGCTGGAATACCAAGCTCTCTTGCAACTATGGCAGCATGTGCAGTTCTTCCACCCCTGTTTGTAACTATGGCTGAAGCCTTCTTCATTATGGGCTCCCAGTCTGGGTCTGTAATATCTGTTACCAAAACCTCACCATCCTTAAACTGCCCTGCATCCTTAAGGTCATGTATGACCCTCACCTTACCAGTGGCTATCTTATCACCAACAGATATACCGTAAACTATCCTCTTCTTGCTTCTATCCTCCACAGGTTGAACAAATCTGTAGACCTTTAGTACCCTCTCCTCTTTCCTTGAATGAACAGTCTCTGGCCTTGCCTGAACTACAAAGAGTTCGTTCAGTATGCCATCCTTTGCCCATTCTATGTCCATAGGTGTCCATCTTCCGTTTTTCCTAGAGTAATGCTCTTCTATAAGGACACCCCATTTGGCGAGTTTGATTATCTCATCGTCTGTCAGAGCAAACCCTTTCTGTTCAGATAAGGGTACATTTACTATCTTGGTCCTCTCTCCACCTATACCATAAACCATCTTTCTGTCTTTGCGTCCAAGCTTTTTCTCTATTATGGCAGAGTATCCAGCCTGAAGGGTAGGCTTAAAAACCATGTACTCGTCAGGTGTTATTGCTCCTTGCACCATGAGCTCTCCTAAGCCATAGGCAGCATTTATGACCACAACATCCTTAAAGCCAGACTCCGTATCCAGCGTGAACATAACACCAGAGGCACCCATATCTGACCTTACCATCTTCTGTACACCCATGGCTATCCCTATTTTGAAATGGTCAAAGCCAAGGGATTCCCTGTAAGATATAGCCCTGTCCGTAAAGAGAGAGGCAAACCCATTCTTTATGGCAGTCAGCACATTCTCAGCACCCACTACGTTAAGATATGTTTCCTGCTGACCAGCGAAGGAAGCATGCGGTAGGTCCTCGGCAGTTGCAGAGGAACGCACGGCAACATCAACGGCAAAAGCCTTGTACATCCCAGAGAGTTTTTCGTAGTAACCCTTTATGAGTTCCTCTATATGGCTTGGAAACTCTCCACCCCTTATGAGCTCCCTCACTTGATGCCCCCTCTTAGAAAGGTCCTCTATGTTATTTGTATCAAGGCCCTTCAGTATCTTCTTTATCTCTTCTTCAAGCTTGTTGTACTTTATGAACTCATAGTAAGCTTCCGACGTGATAACAAAGCCATAGGGTATATTTATTCCAAGAGAGGATAAATTTTTTATCATCTCACCGAGGGAAGCATTCTTACCACCAACGAGGCTTATATCCTTTATACCAACCTCGTCAAGCCAAACAAGGTAACGCTTAGCCATCTCCATACCTCCTTTAAATTCCTTCATAAACTAACTTACTAAAGTCTGCAAACCTATTGAAAATTTTTTTTACGTTAAAGAGAAGAGCAAGCCTGTTTCTTCTGACCCTTTCATCCTTTTCCATTACTAAAACCCTATCAAAGAATCTATCCACAGGATCCTTCATAGAATAAAGGTCCAGAATAGATTTTATGCTCTTTCTCTTTATCTCTTCCCATAGGTTTATCTCTTCCTCTTCACTTAGCAAACTCTCTTCTACCTTATCGTCTTCCCATTCCTTTGGCATTATCCTCACCACCCTTCTGTAAGTACCTACTATATCTTTAAATTTCTGCTCTTCTTTTAAGTTTGCAACCTCTCTAACAAGTTCTATGCACTCCAACGGTTTGAGGACATCCTTAACTTCCAAGACAGACCTGACCACATCGTAACCGTAAGGTTCAAGATAGGCTTCAAGCCTGCTCCTCAGAAAGCTCTCTAGCTGGGATGGTACATCCCCATACTGTTTTTTTATGATGTCTCGCAGGTCTACGTTCCATCCTTTAGCATCAAGTATAGAAAAAACTCCATAAGCACATCTTCTAAGACCGTATGGGTCGGAGCTACCAGTTGGTATCTCTCCATACTTTATCAGCATGAAGAGGTCATCGAGCTTATCCGATAGGGAAAGTACAAGGCCTATGGTGTTGGATGGGAGTGGGTCGCTGGGCGATTTAGGAAAGTAGTATTCGTACAAAGATAGGGCTACATCTTCGTCCTCCCCTTGGTTTTTTGCATAAACATAACCCATGTATCCCTGAAGCTCATCAAACTCCTTCACCATTTCAGTCAGCACATCAGCCTTGGAAAGGTAAGCTGCTCTTCTTATTTTCTTTCTCAAACCCTCATCTAATGCAAGATATTCAGTAAAATGTTCAGAAAGACTTACTATCCTCTCTGTCTTCTCAAGCATACTCCCAGCTTTTGGATGGAAAAGAACATGAGAAAGATCTTTTACAAGCTCCTCAAGCCTTTTTTTCATATCCTCCCTGTAGAAAAATAGAGCATCTTCAAGCCTAGCTTTTATAACTTTCTCATACCCTCTCACTATAAGGCCATCCTTTGGAATGTTCCCGCTTATGGCTATAAAGTTTGGAAGAAGTTTCTCCCCTTTTCTTACGCAGAAAAACCTTTGGTGATGAGCAAGAACTGTAACTATCACCTTCTCGGGAAGGTCCAAATATTTACTGTCAAACTGCCCAACCAACGCAAAGGGAAACTCCACCAAGTTAGCAACTTCTTCCTCTAAACCCTCAGGATACTCTACGGTTCCACTGAGCCTGTAGCTTTCTTCTTTTAGAAAGGAATGTATAAGACTTAGCCTTTCCTTGAAATCTGGTATAACATAACTGTCTTTCAGCTTCTCTTCGTACTCTGAGGCAGACTTAAGTTCTATCCAGCCATTGGATAGAAACCTATGCCCCTGCGTTCTCCTATCTGCAACCACCTTACCAAAGCGCAATGGTACAACATCTGTCCCATAAAGGGAGCATATCCATCTTATTGGCCTTGAAAACCTAACTCCAGAGCTATCCCACCTCATGCTCTTTGGAAGTGGGGCTGAAAGAAGGATACCTTCAAGGTTTTCTGTTAAAAGCTCAAGGGGTTTTCTTCCAGTACGAACTCTTTTAACAGCCACATAGAGGGCATCACCCCTTTTTATATGAAATACATCCTCCTCAGATGCAGAAACCCTCTGTAGGAATCCATACAAGGACTTTGTAGCTTTCCCTTGCTCATCGTAAGCCAAGCTCAAAGGTGGACCTATTAGGACTTCCTCCTCTTCCACGCTAACGTTCTCAAAGTTATCATAGTACAGAGCCAGACGTCTTGGTGTGCCGTAAACTCTTACATCCTTTCTTCCGAGCAGTTCACCTACTGATTCTTTCAGATATTCAAGCAATGGATTTATAACTCTTGCAGGAAGCTCCTCAGTGCCTATCTCTATGAGAAGGTCCATATTACCTCTCCTCTGTTAGCATGGCTTCCGCAAGATTTCCAAAGTAAGTTCCCTTTGCAAGAGACAACACTTGGGCATAAAGTTTATCAGCTTCCTCTTTCCTACCAACCCTTTCAAGGGTCAGCCCCTTAAGGATCATGGCAGAATAGTAGTTAAAGCTCCTTTCATCTATGCCTTTTAAAGCCTCAAGAGCTTTCTTATAATCCCCAGAAAGGAAATAGGCGTAAGCAAGCCTCTCTTGATAGATGGACCTTAAGTCCTTATCTTTCAAAGAGTTAAGGATGTCCTGAATGTACTTTATATCATTCCCTTTTCCATTCTCCCTCTCTAAATAGAGCTTATAGGATAAGATTAGGGGCTTATAAGGTGTGTTGGATTTTAAAGCATTATCCATCGCACCCTCTGCCTTCTTATAATCTCCAGACATTATATATTCTCTTATAAGAAACTCCTCATAAGACATCTTTGATAGTTTTTTCCCCTCCCACCACTTCCATCCCAGAAGAGCAGCGGACAGAAGCAAGATAAAGCTGACAAACCCAACTATTCTTAGAATTGTAATCTGCATCACAAAAATTATAGCATAACCCAACTATGCCAAGTATGAGATTCAAACAGCACAGATTGCCGATCTTAGTGCCTCTCAGGTTCATTATTGAATGCAAGTTTAACAAAGCTTTTGATATGTGACCCTTTTGAGTTTATGGAAAGCTGAAAAAACTATCTTCAATCCCTATATTTATTCTGAGGTCATCCATTAAAACCTCTTCAATCAATTTGTCAGAGATATCAAAAGAAGAAACCTTTAATGGCAAAAAGGTCGTTTTATCAAGCCACAATAAATACCTGTGCACGCCATCAACTGTGAAGCCATTCCTCCCCTTAATACTGACAAGCATTGTCAACTTCTTATTCACAACTTCTTCCCTAATTATCTCTGTCTTTCCATTTTCTTGCAATTTTTTTACTGTCCTCAAAAGTTCTCCGATATCAGAGGCATCTATCCTGTGTCCTCTCGAACTTTTAACTAACCTGTTATCAGGGCTGAGCGTTAGAACAAAGGACTTCAAGGAGCTGAATGGCCTTACACTTACCTTCTTTGTGAAAGGGCTGTAGATAAGGATGGCTCCCTTATGTGGCTTTATTAGTTCCATCCTCACAAAACCTGGCTTTTTGTAATAATATTTTATAATCTCCGAGAAGTCTTCATCATTCCTTGACCGCAATGTTACACTGTAGGACTCGACATTCTTATAATTTTCTATTGCGATGGATATAGGGTCCTGAGTTATAGCGGCAATTATAAAGATAGGACAAATTACACTTTTACTTAACCACTTCAAGTGTGCCCTCCATGCCTCTTTCCCTGTGGCTTTTAAAGAACAGTAACCTCTTGTCGCAATAAAATGGATATTTTCCGATCTTCTTTGGCGTAAACCTGATGATCTTGGGCTCTGAATCCAAAGATTCCCTGATATCGATACCAGCATCAGGCTCTTTAATCACTATGTTATGGGGAGTTATCCCTGGCTCTTTTCTGATCTTTAATTCCACCGGGACATTAACCTTTACAATAATATAGTTAGGGTCAAAATAATATGAACCTGCTAATAGTTCCTCATCCCATAGAAAAATATTCCACAGAATGAGGTTTAGCAGGCAAGGAGACTATAAGCTCCCTTGTGAACCGCATAAGAACATTCCTCGCACCTACTATGTCCGCATCTCCTTCATACCCACACCGTAGACACTTGAAATGCTCCCCTTTGCGGTTCATCCTGTCCTGATATCCACACTCAGGACAAGTCCTGCTTGTGTAAGCAGAAGGAACTATGTAATGCTGGACGCCAGCGGTCTCA
>JAXSMZ010000005.1:0-65747 GCA_037924335.1 Aquificaceae bacterium | reverse complement strand
ACATGTCCATCTAAAACAAAATCCTTCAAGACCTTGAAAACGCCCTACCCTTCTTAAATGTGCCAAGAAATTAGCTTAACTTGAAAAGGATACAGAAGATAAAGAGGTATAGGAGAATAAGGCGAAGGAACAACGGCAGAATGCCTAATTTCTCACCCGGCGTATTAATTATATAATAAATACTTTAACTGTAGAATCAAGCATTAAAATTTTAGCATGGTAAAGATACTTTTGATTTTACTGCTTTTTTTTAATGCTTCGCTTGCTAAAGTGTTCGTTGCACAGTGGCAAGATGCAATAACTCCATTGACAGTTGATTACATAAAGAGAAGCCTAAAAGAGGCTGAGAAGGAAAAAGGAAGCCTTTTCCTGCTTGAACTAAACACCCCGGGAGGGCTTGAATCGTCCATGAGGGATGTGGTCCAAGAGTTTCAAAAAACACCAGTGGCTGTTGTTATTTTTGTCTATCCACCGGGTGGTAGGGCAGCATCGGCTGGAGCTATAATCACCATATCTGCTGATGTGGCAGCTATGGCTCCTGGTACGAATATAGGAGCAGCTCATCCCGTTGCCATGGGAGGAGAAAAGCAGGATGATGTCATGAAGGAGAAGGTTTTACAGGATGCTATGGCCTTTGCGAGGAGCGTGGCAAAAGAAAAGGGCAGAAACGTAAAGGTTGTAGAAAGGATGGTAAAGGAAAGTATATCTTTAACACCGGAGGAGGCTCTAAAGGAGGGTGTTATAAACCTTATAGCCTTTGATAGGGATGACCTTCTTAAGAAGATAGATGGTATGAAGATAAAGAAGCATGAACAGGAGATAACTCTAAGAACAAAGAATGTTGAGGTAGAGGAAATTTCTAAAAGCCTTAGAGAAGAGTTGCTAAGCATAATCACAAATCCAACGGTGGCCTATATGCTTATGCTCATAGGCTTCTATGGCATATTCTTTGAGCTTTATAACCCCGGTGCTGTAGTACCTGGTGCTGTAGGTGTAATATCTCTCATACTTGGTCTGTACGGGCTCGGACTGATCGGTATAAACTGGCTTGGACTTTTACTCATCCTTGCTGGCTTTTTGCTCCTTGCTCTTGAAGTGATTACCCCCACCTTTGGCGGGCTTGCCATAGCTGGTGCCATAGCTTTGGCTCTTGGGTCCTTTGTTCTCATAAGTCCTGGTTCTCCTTACGGGAGCATTCCACTGTCTGTTATAGCAACCATGGCTATCCTTACCTTAGGCTTTTTCCTATTTGCTGGAAGGCTTGGCCTTAAAGCTCAGAGAAGAAAAAAGATGCTCGGTACTGAAGAGCTTATAGGAGAGGAGGGGGAAGCCTTAACAGACTTCGAAGGGGGAAAAGGAAAGGTTTTCATACACGGTGAGCTTTGGAATGCGATAGGCGATAAAGGCATAAAGAAAGGGGACACGGTTGTTGTTGAAGGAGTAAAAGGGCTAACCCTCAAAGTCATAAAGTCTTCATCCTCTGTGTAGAAGGTATATGGATACGACTCCATAAAGGGCTGAAGATATAAGGAGAAAGTTATGGAAGAGGAAAGCTTTCAATATCCAAGTTTTTGTATCGGCGTTTGCAAAATGAGCAGGCACGGAAAAGCTAAGCTCGTAAGTGCCATAACCCATAAAGCTATGGACTGGTAAAATGCTACTCAGCTCACCAAAAGCATAGGACAGAAACTCTAAGAATCCAAAAGCTCCGCCCATTAACCACATTAGAGCAAAGAATTTTAAAACTACAGACGTAACAGAGCAAAAAAATAGGTATAGGGAAAGCCAGAAGTCAACGTTTTTCTCCGCATACTCCCTTATACCCTTTAGCTTTCCAAAGGGTGGTAAGAGAAGGTACATCTTATGAAGCAAAAAGGGTAACGGAATAAAGAGAAGGAGGTACCATAAGGTAATATGAAGGAGATAGTATATAAAGATGGTCATAAAAAGCATAGCGAATAGGTCAAAAAATCTACCTACAAAAAAAGCCCATAGAGATGCTTTAAAGGAAATACCAAGCCTGTTGGCATAGTAAAACCAACTTAGCTCTCCAGTTCTTGCAGGAAGTAGGTTATTAAGAAATATGTTAGCACTGTTTATAAGGTAAACCTGATATAGATTAAAGCCTTTTAATAGAGGTAACCATCTTATACTTCTCACAACCTGGCTCGCTGTGTAAAAAACAAAAGCCATGATGAGGTTTGAGGGTGATAGAGACATAAATTCATTAAGTACCTCTTTTATAGGAACATACTTTAGAAAGATAAAGAGAAAGAGCAACGCTATTCCAAAAGAAAGGAAGAACCTCTTCACCATATCTGATTATAGCCCAAAGTTATAGTATAATTTTTGAATGCACTTTATAAAGAGAGTGAGGAGTGTATCGCTGTACCTATCATTCTCCTTTTTAATTTCTTCCTGTGCTCAAACAGTAAGTGGTTATGAAGAAACATATATGATCACAAACAAAAAAGAGATAGAAGATACTACAAAGAATAAGGAAAATATGGAGATATTAGATGTAAAAAAGGAGGATAAAGTCTTATTTGAAAAGGCATATGAGGAGAAAGAACAAGAAAAAGCTCCTGAAAAGAAGGGAAGTATTAGTATACATTTTGATGATATAACCATTTCTGAGCTTTTAAATGAAGTTTTTTATAAGATCCTAAACGTATCTTACATAGCTCCAGAGGGTTTAAACCAAAAGGTTTCCATTCATGTCAACAACCTAACAAAGGAAGAAGTTATAAACTATACGCAGGATATACTGTCCTACTATGGTTACAGCGTATCCATAGATAAAGGCTTAGTGCGTGTATTACCCACAGGCAAGTCACCCCTTGGGAAAAATGTATCAGCTCTCGTTTACTCTCCAGAGAATGCTTCACCATCTGCCCTTTCTCAGGCTCTCTCTGCTTTTCTCTCCCCATCTGGGAAGGTTATAGTCCAACCTAAGTTTCTTGTGGTTATAGATTACAAAGAAAAGCTTGATAGATTAAGAAGGCTTCTCGCCGAAATAGATACACCTTTTTACAGAGATAAGAGGATAGCTTTTATAAGGACAAGGGTTGATGCGGAACAGATAAAGAACAGTATAAGGAAAATTCTCAACCTACTTGGTAAAACGGATGCAGATTCTGCCATAGATAGCCTCGAGAAAGAGAATATGGTTGTGGTAGTTTCAAAGGATGCTACCCTTTTTGAGGATATAAAAAGATGGATAGATGTGCTAGAAGAAACGGCTGCTGGGACAAAGAGGGAACTTTACATATACAAGCTTAACTTCCTTGATGCCGAAAACACCGCTCAGCTCTTAAACGCTCTTGGTATCTTTGAGGCTGGGATAGGGGTATCGGTACAAACTCAAAGACAGGTAACTGAACCTATAAGTATTCAGGAGGCTCCAAAGGCACCAGAACCCACTCAGCCGAAGCAGCCAAGTGCAGGGCCAACGGCAGAAAAAGCTCAGAAGAAAGAAGAAGCTCCAACCGTGGTAGAAGAGAAGACAAAGGAAAAGGCCAAGGAGGAGAAGAAGATAGTAAAGGTAGGAAACATAGTTGCAGACAAGTCAACCAATACATTGATAATAAAGGCAACTCCCATTGAGTTTGAAATTATAAAGTCTCTTCTCAGAGAGCTGGATACTGTTCCCAAGCAGGTCCTTATAGAGATGGTTATAGCTGAGGTATCTCTTGGAAAAGGACTCCAGTACGGTATTGAAGGACTTCTCAAGGGATTCTTAGATAGTACAAGCTTTACGGTAGGGACATCGTTCGGTCTCATACCACAGGCAGATACTCTTCAGGGCTTTAAGACCATAATATTCAATAAAAACAACGATATAAGGGGTATACTTAACTTCCTTGCATCGAAAACATCTCTGAGAGTACTTTCCGCACCGCACATATTCGTGAAAGATAACGAAGAGGCTAGCATTGAAGTGGGGGCAGAGGTTCCCATACTAACGCAGCAGGTAGTTCCAGTAACAGGTGGGACTATAAACGTTCAGAACACGGTTCAGTACAGACCTACTGGTGTTATACTAAAGGTAAAGCCAACCGTCAGTGCAGATAACTCTGTAACTCTAAAGATAACACAGGAAGTGAGCGATGCAGTTAAGAATACTGTACAACCTGAGCTAACATCACCTGTTATAACAAAGAGGTCTGCAACCACAACCCTAATATTGAGAAGCGACCAAGTGGGATTGTTAGGTGGAATAATCCAAAATAGAGAAGAGAGGCAAAAATCTGGGGTTCCAGTGCTTTCAGATATACCAGGGATCGGTATACTATTTAGCAACGAGAAGACTTCCTCCTCCAATACTGAGCTCATACTGCTTTTGAAGGCAAGCGTGGTAACAACTCCTGAGGGAACGGAAAACGTAAGGGACTCCTTTGAGAGGAAATTAAAACACTTGAAGCAACTGATAAAGGAAGAATGAGGCTACTTACACATCTTCTTAGGTCTTCGTACGCAAAAAGGGTTCTCTCGTACCTACCTTTTGTCATACTTTTTGGTTTGACTTTATCTTTAATCTATGCCCTTTACATACCGTACAAGAAAAAGAGAGAAGAGCTAAAGAGTGCGTACGAGGAAAGGAAAAAGGTCTTAGAGGATTACAGGAGAAAGGCAGAGGGGCTGAAGGCTTTATTAAAAGATGATGAGAGCCTGAGAAAAAATCTTGAAGGGCTCAAAGATAAGACATACCTTGGAGGTAATGAGACATCCGCATTCGAAAAGCTCAAGGCTTCTGTAGAAGAAGAGGCAAAAAGGTACGGACTCGTTGAAAAATCCTTATCCCAATCGCCAACTCAAGACATTCAAGGGGTAAAGAAGGTTAAGTTAAAGGCAAATTACGAATCCACAAGCATAGAAAGCATCCTGAGGTTTGTAAAATCTGTAGAGTCAAGGGGGGTTATGATAGACTATCTTAAACTCGGTGTTGACAATCCAACGAACCCTAGTACATACTATATAGAGTTAGAAGTGTACAAGGTATGGATATCACAGTAAAGAGCTCCATAAACCACGAGTTTTTAGCTGCTAATAACATAGCTCCGCTGGAAGAAGGGGAAGATTTTGTCAAGTTCGCATGCATTGAGGAGGATGAGTACCTTAAGGAAATACTGCAAAAAACCTTAGGCAAGAGGGTCTCTTTTGAGCTTGTTGATGAAGAAAAGTTAAAGAGCCTTCTGGAAGACCCTATAAGCATAGGCCTTGAGCTTGAAGCCCTCTCCGAGGATGCTTTGGATGAAAGAAAGCTTGAGAACATTGCAGAAGAAGCACCGATAGTGAAGTTTGTCAACGATGTTCTTAAGGATGCCATCATGAAGTCAGCAACGGACATACACATAGAACAGTTTGAAAACACTGTGACTATAAGGTACAGGATAGATGGAATACTTTACAAAATAAGAGAGTATCCCAAATACATAGCCCCACCCGTTATATCAAGAATAAAGATCCTATCAAGGCTAAACATCGCAGAGAAAAGGTTACCCCAAGATGGAAAGTTCTCCTATTCCCTAAACGGTCTGGATTACGATATAAGAGTGTCTACAGTTCCTTCGGTGCATGGAGAAGGGGCTGTTCTCAGAATACTAAAAAGGGGGGAAGTAAACCTTAGCCTTGATACCCTTGGATTTAGGGATAAGGATGTGGATGCTCTCAGGTCCTTCATAAAAAAACCGTATGGCATGCTATTGGTAACTGGACCTACTGGGTCTGGTAAGACAACTACCCTTTACGCATGTATGAAGGAGATAAACACTGGAGAAAAGAAGATAATAACCGTTGAGGACCCTGTTGAGTACAACCTTAAGGAGGTCGTACAGATACAGGTTATGCCAAAGATAGGTCTTACATTTGCTAATGCTTTGAGAAATATACTCAGACAAGACCCAGATGTGATAATGATAGGTGAGATAAGGGACATTGAAACGGCAACTATAGCTGTACAGGCATCATTAACGGGTCATTTGGTTCTTGCCACACTGCATACCAACGATGCTGCCAGTGCCTTTACAAGACTTATAGACATGGGTGTTGAGGAGTTCCTTTTAGCCTCTGCAGTTATTGGTGTTATATCTCAGAGGCTCGTTAGGAAGATATGTCCTTACTGTAAGCTGGAGTATACGCCTACACTCCTTGAGAAAGAACTCTTAAAAAGTAACGGCATAGACATACCCGAGAAACTTTATAAAGGGGAAGGATGCGATAGATGTAATCGTACGGGATACTTGGGTAGGACTGTCATAGGTGAGGTTCTAAACGTTGGGGAGAGCATAAGGAGTCTTATTGTAAAGAGGTCTGATGCCAACAGGATAAGGGATCAGGCTATGAAGGATGGAATGGTGCCCCTTTTAAGAGATGGTCTTCTGAAGGCTGTAGACGGTATAACAACCTGTGAGGAAATACTGAGAGTTTATAGAGATTAAATTCATGCTATAATGTACCTCAAGGCGCGTAGCTCAGTTGGGAGAGCGCCGCCCTTACAAGGCGGAGGTCGGCGGTTCGAGTCCGCCCGTGCCTATTTGTGAACTCCCAAGAAGGAAGCTCATGAGAAGAAGCCAATCCTTTAGATGCCTTGTTATCAAAAACCTGTGTCTAACTCTCTCTTTGGCATTCTCCCCAAGGACTTCTCTCAGACTTCTATCGGCAAGTAAATGTTTGGCTCTAAAAGCAGCACCTTCAACAGTGTTCACCAAATAACCAGTGAGCCCATCTACTATCTGCCTTCTTATCCCACCCGTGTTTCCCCCTATAACCGCCTTTCTTTTCCACATAGCCTCTGACACTACAAGACCAAAACCTTCCCTTATAGATTTCTGAAAGACAACTGTAGCTGACCTCTGTAGGGCGTTTATCTCCACATGACTTGTGGGTGGAAGGTTTAGAACATGGACGTCCTTATCCCCAACAGCAGCGTTTAGCACCTCTGTGTACACCTCTTGACCCTCTGGGTCATCAGGGGCAAAGGATCCAGCCAGTACAAAACTACAGTCGTACTTTTTCTTCACAAGCTTGTAAGCTTGATAAAACCCCAAAGGGTCCTTCAACCTATCAAATCGGGACACTTGCAAAAGCATGGGTTTTCTACTGTCTATTCCAAGTCTTTCGAGAATATCTTTGCTTTGCTCCTCTTTAAGCTCCATGTTCTTTGGGTGAATGGGGTCTATGGATGGGGGTATTACAAAGGCTGGTATTTTAACTCCTCTGTAGACAAACTCAGGTATGTGAAAGACGGCAGCATCGTAAGCATTCAAAAAGCCTTCTATAAACTCCCATGCTTTTTGGTCTGGCGTTGATGTATCTATGTGGCACCTCCAGAGCCACCTCTGACCCTTTTGTTTTTTTACCACAAGACCCATGGGTTGTGGGTCATGTATGAAGACAACGTCGTAGTTCTCCGTATCTATTAGATTCAGATTCTCGTAAGTGGTCCTTAGGTAATTTATCAGGTCGGAGCTTTCTAAGGTTTCCTGTTGTGGCATGTGCAAAAGGTTGTGGATCTTCTTGGTAGTTCTGAAGAACTCTTCATCCCCCTTTATCACCTTCCAATCTGTTTTTATTCCAAGCTCGTTCATAAGGGGTACAAGCCTTGTTAGTATCTCTGCAACCCCTCCGCCTTCCTTTGTTGAGTTCACATGCAAGACCTTTATATCTTTAAGTTCCTTTGCAAGAAGTTCAAGCTCTCTGATGGTTTCTTCGTTCGTATACGGTGCATAGGCCTCTATCATCCCTCCTCCAATATCCTGAGTATTTCTTCTTTGAGCTCATAAAGGTTAAAAGCGTATATGTTCAGCTTGCTTATCTCTTCCGCCTTCTTTGCATACCCTTCGTTCATGAGCCATTGGGAGTAGTCGTTTATCAGTCTTTTTTTCTCAACCCTTGAAGTGATAAGGTGGTAAAAGATAGAATTTATGCTTGAGTTTCTCAATCCCCGTATGAACTCATCAATGTCTCTTGCTATATCTCCCGTTTCAAGGACCTTCCGATAAACACTCATAAAGTAAAAGGGTTCCAAGGTGCCCTTGACTTTCTCATCCTTATAATCTTCCAGTATCCCCAGCATGCTCTGCCTTACTTCCTCAAGGTCAAAGTAGTCAGTTGGGTCTATGAGAGATATCTTTTCTGCCAGTGTCCTGTAGCCATTCATGTAAAGCCAGTAAGCAAAACTGTTAGCGTAATAAGATGGAAGGCTGTGATAGTTAAAGAAGTTTATATAAAGGTGGTAGAGTATGGACTGGGCATCTACTGTTCTCATAGTCCTTATAAAGTCCTGTAAGTTATCAACCTTTAGGCCTGTGTATAGAGGTACCCAAAGCTCTGTTTTGAAAAGAAAGCTCTCCTTCATCCTTCCACGAGCTGCCATAGAAAGTCCAAAGTTTCCCTGTAGGACTTGAGTGTGTATCTAGCAAAGGTTGGAGCTGGTCCAACCTTTACAGTTATAGATTTTTCTGGTAGGACCTTAAATAGGTCTTCATCGGTAACATCATCACCTATGGCCATGACAAAGTCGCAGTCTTGACAGAAGGAAAGCGATGCGCTCCCCTTGTTTATGCCAGCAGGCCTTACCTCAACAACTTTGCTTCCCAAAAGTACGTTTAAGTCTGTATTGGCAACTAACATACTTAGCTCTTCTACAAGCTCTGTCACTCTCAACCCTGCCATCTCTGGGTCAGCATTCCTGTAATGAAAGGCTACTGTAAAATCTTTCTCTTCAATAAAAGACTGGGGCAGTCTATCCACATACGTTTCCATCACATTCTTTATTTTACCCCTCATATCTGGAGAAAGGTTAGCTTTTGCTATCCATTCTGTATCTTTATGTTTGACCCAGCATCCATGCTCAGCTATAAAGCTGACAGGTACATCTGAGAACCAATCTTTCAACTCCTCCTTTCTTCTTCCAGATACTAGCACTACCTCAGTGTTTTCCTCCAAAGACAGTTTCCTTAGAATTTGCTTAACTTCTAAAGTTGGAGCAGCCATGGTGGGTCTTCTTGCAAGAGGAACGAGTGTACCATCGTAGTCTATGAAGAGCACTCTCCTTTTTGCAGACCTGAAGATATCCACGATCTTCTTCATCAACCTCTCGTTTAACTCTTTGGCCTTTAGCTTGTTTCTCTCCCTCTTTACACGCTTTAGAGCCTCTGTAAACTCCTCTCCCCACTTTACGATGTTGTATCTTCTTAACCTTTCTTGCATTATTTTCAGTCTACTTTCCTGTTCCTCTGATGGCATCTCAAGAGCTACCTCTATACTCCTTGATAGCTCTTCAATGGAGTTTGGATTTACTAGCAATGCCTCTCCCAGCTCCTTTGCACTCCCTGCAAACTCAGAAAGCACAAGAACACCCTTTAAGTCTCTTCTTGAAGCAACAAATTCTTTTGCTACAAGGTTCATCCCATCCTTTATTGGGGTAACCAACGTTACATCGCTTGCTAAGTAATGAGCCACAAGCTCTTCCAAGTTAAGTGACCTGTAGTGGTAAAGCACGGGAACCCAGTCAATAGACCCGAACCTTCCGTTTATTTCTGAAACCTTTTCTTCTATTTGCTTTTTCATTCTTTGATACTGCTCTACACCTTCCCTCGAGGGCACCACATTTAGGATAAGTACAACTTTGCTATGAAGGTCTGGACGTCTGCTCAGAAAATCTTCATAAGCCAATAGTCTGTTGTATATGCCCTTGGTGTAATCCAATCTGTCCACTGAAAAGATGATCTTCTTATTACCCAAAGCCTGTTTGATTCCAATGGATCTTTCTTTTGCATCCTTGACACCAGAGTTAAAAAGCTTGTAGTCTATCCCCATGGGAAATGTGTCTGACTTAACGACCCTATCGTTGTAAATGAAGGTCCCCATATTATGCTCCAAACCTAAAACCTTAGAAACGCTGTGTATAAAGTTGTTAGTATACTCGTAAGTATGAAAGCCCACAAGGTCTGCTCCTAGCAATCCCTCTAACACTTCCTTTCTCCAAGGAAGCTGGGCGAAGGTTTCTGACGGTGGAAAGGGAATATGTAAGAAAAAACCTATGTTAGCATCGGGCAAAAATTCCCTTAGCATGCTGGGCAAAAGCATAAGATGATAATCATGAACCCATATGTAAATATCCTCTTCTGACTTCCATTCAGATAGTACGGCGTTGAGAAAGATTCTGTTAACTTCTACATAGTTCTGCCAAAAGTTTTTATCGTAAACAGCCATAGAAGGTAGGTTATGAAAGAGAGGCCATAGTGTTTTATTGCAAAAGCCGTTATAAAATTTATCCAGTTTTTTCTCAGGTATGGATACAGCAACACAGTTAAGGTTGTTTTCTTTTATGATTTTACCCAGTTCGTCCATTTCTTTTTTGTTTAGGTTTGTTCCTGGCCATCCAAACCATAGGTATTCCTCTATTTTGGACTTCTCTATAAAGGTTTCAAGCCCAGAAACTAAACCGCCTGGGGATCTCTTTAAGGTCAATCCTTCGCTTGTTCTCACAGCAGTGAATGGAAGCCTGTTGGCTATGATAAAAATTTTCATGGTAAGACCTCCTTATTTTTGTTTCTAACTTTTTGTGAGTCTTTAGCAGTTTATAAGGTATAAATTTAAGTATAATTGTACTATACGCCGAGTGAGAAATTAGGCATTATCAAGCCCACCTCCTGTAATAGCTATATCCAATAGCATAAGCATATACATACACAAGCACACAAGTTAAAGTCCTCCATCCACTGCCAACATTAAAAAGCTTTATCTGACTTATCACACCTTCCACCACCTGCCGTTGTTCCTTCGCCTTATTCTCCTATACCTCTTTATCTTCTGTGTCCTTTTCAAGTTAAGCTAATTTCTTGGCACATTTAAGAAGGGTAGGGCGCTTTCAAGGTCTTGAAGGATTTTGTTTTAGATGGACATGTAAGTTGGTAAAATATCCATGTTATAACCTCCTAAGGGTTGTAGGACTAATAATTATAGCCATACTGCCTCTTTTTATTGATAGGCTTGTATCTGAGCTTTCTTGAATTTCTCACCCAGCGTATAAATTTAAGTATAATTGTACTATGAAAAAGCGTCCCATACTTGTTCTTAACTTTGGCTCTCAGTATGTACAGCTCATAGTGAGAAGGATAAGAGAGCTCGGTGTTTACAGTGAGATAGTCCCGTTCAACATAAGCCCTCAAGAGGTGGTGGAAAGACAGCCTTATGGGCTGGTTTTCTCTGGAGGTCCTGCTTCAGTTTATGAACCCGGAGCTCCACTTCCCAGCCCAGAGCTTTACCACCTTGATATTCCCATCTTGGGTATATGCTATGGCCTTCAAGTTATCGCTTACCAGCTTGGGGGAAGGGTGGAAAGGGCTCAGAAGCAAGAGTATGGCAGGTCAAGGCTCAACGTTCTTTTGGATGACGTCCTTTTTGATGGACTCGCATCTTCTTTTGATGTCTGGATGAGCCATGCGGATAAGGTGAGCCTTTTACCCCCTGGTTTTATAAACCTTGCATCTTCTGAAAACTCATACAACGCTGTAATAAAGAAGGGGAATGTGTATGGTGTCCAATTCCATCCAGAGGTGATTCATACAACTTACGGGAAAGAGATGCTTTCAAACTTTGTTTTTAAAATCTGCAAGGCTGAGAAAAATTGGGAAATGAAAGATTTTATAAAGGAGAAACTCCAAGAGATAAGGCAAGTTGCGGGGAACAGCAAAGTGGTTTGTGCCCTCTCTGGTGGAGTTGACTCTACTGTTGCAGCGGTGCTAACTCATAAGGCTATGGGCGACAATCTAACGTGCATATTTGTTGACCATGGACTCCTAAGAAAAGGAGAGGCTGAGGAGGTGGAGGATTGCTTTAGAAGCCTCTCTCTACCCTTTAAAAGTGTTGATGCAAGTAAACTCTTTTTAGAAAGGCTTAAAGGCGTTGAGGATCCAGAAGAGAAGCGTATGGTAGTGGGTTACACCTTTATAGAGGTCTTCGAAGAGGAGGCAAAAAAAACAAACGCAAAGTTTTTGCTTCAGGGTACCCTTTATCCAGACGTAGTGGAGAGTGCTGGCGTATCTGGGGCAAGCGCTATAAAAACGCACCATAACGTAGGTGGTCTGCCGGAGAGGATGGGACTTGGTCTAATAGAACCCTTGCGTGAGCTATTCAAAGACGAAGTTAGGGAAATAGGAAAGCTCCTTGGACTGCCAGAGGGGATCCTAAAAAGGCATCCCTTCCCTGGTCCAGGGCTTGCCATAAGGATACTTGGGGACGTAAAGGAGGAAGACCTGAACATTTTAAGGGAAGCTGACCATATATTCATAGAAGAGTTGAAAAGATGGGGTCTATATGATAAGGTATGGCAAGCTTTTGCTGTTTTGCTTCCTGTAAAAAGTGTTGGAGTTATGGGCGATGTAAGGACTTATGAGAGGGTGATAGCTCTGAGAGCCGTAGACAGTACGGATGGTATGACAGCAGATTGGTCAAGGCTTCCCTATGAATTTTTAGACCATGTAATGAGAAGGATTATAAACCAAGTAAAAGGTGTAAACAGAGTGGTCTACGATATATCATCCAAGCCACCAGCAACTATCGAATGGGAGTAAGTTATCTTTATGGGTGCACTGAGTGAGTTTTTAAAAAACGTAAATGAAGGTTATATGGTTGTAAACCAGGAAGGAAAAATAATTTATGCCAACGATTTTCTTATAAAAAAGGGGGTTCTAAAGGGAAATTATGAGAATAAGTCTTATTATGAAGGATTAAACCTTCTTAGCCTCATATCGGCTCTGGCAGAGGCCATAAACGAACAAAAGAGGATAAAAAGATTCTTCGAGCACGGAGAGGTTGAGTATGCTGTGGAGGTCTTCCCAGCAGGAAATGAGGTTCTGGTCAAGCTCACAGATATAACTCAGATTAAAAGGTACGAAAGGTCAAAGAAGGAGTTTGTAGCAAACGTATCCCATGAACTGAAAACACCCATAGCTGTTATAAAGAGCATACTTGAGACGCTCCTAGAAGAGGAAAGGAACCAGGATAAAAAAAAGCTTTTGGAGAGGGCTCTAAAGAGAACAGAAGAGATGAAAAACCTTGTGGAAGACCTTCTGATCATAGCAAAGCTCGAATCTGGAGAGGAGAAATTACATAAAAGGGAGCTACTATTGAGGGAAAACGTTGACGTTGTCTTTGATGTTCTTAGGGATATTGCCAAAGGTCGCAACGTAAGATTGATAAACTCTGTGGATGAACATCTTAAAGTTTATGCAGATGAAGATAAACTCATCCTTCTTCTTTTAAACCTTGTGGATAACGCCATAAAGTATAACAGAGAGGAGGGAAGCGTAGAAGTGAGAGCATACACCCAGGATAACTACGCGGTTATAGAGGTGAAGGACACCGGTATAGGTATTCCTAAGGAGCACATACCTTTCATCTTTGAAAGGTTTTATATGGTTGAAAGGTCAAGGAGTAAAGAAATGGGGGGTACTGGCTTAGGACTTTCTATAGTAAAGCACATAGCTCTCTCCCACGGTGGGAAGGTGGAAGTGGAAAGTGTAAAGGGTCTTGGTAGCACCTTTAAGGTTTACTTACCTCATAGCTTATGACCAAGCTTAGTCTTCTTTGTTTCCAGATAGAGTCTGTTGTAAGGATTTGGTTCTATCCTTAAAGGAACTACCTCCGTAACCTCCAATCCATAGCCTTCAAGAGCCACTATCTTCCTTGGATTGTTTGTAAGAAGTCTCATTTTTCTAACGCCAAGGTCTAAAAGTATCTGAACACCAACACCGTAGTCTCTAAGGTCTGCTGGGTAGCCTACCTTTTCGTTAGCCTCTACAGTATCGTAGCCCTTATCCTGTAAGTTGTAAGCTTTTATCTTGTTGACTATACCAATACCCCTTCCTTCATGCCCCATTATGTATACAAGAACACCTTTACCTTCCCTTGCTATTATCTCAAGTGCTGCTTCTAATTGGCCTCTGCAATCGCATCTTAGAGACTTAAAAACATCTCCAGTCAAACACTCAGAGTGAACCCTGACAAGCACGGGTTCATCTTCCTTCCATTCTCCTACGGTCAAAGCTACCTGCTCTTCTCCAGTCAGCACGTGTTTGTAAGCGTGTATTTTAAAGAAGCCGTATCTTGTAGGAAGGTTAGCTGTTGCCTCTCTGACAACAAGCTTATCTCTTTTCAGTCTGTACCTTATAAGGTCCGCTATGGTCACTATCTTGAGCCCGAATTTTTTGGCAAACTCTTCAAGGTCTGGAAGCCTTGCCATCGTACCATCATCCTTCATTATCTCACATATGACACCTGCTGGATAAAGACCTGCAAGCTTTGCAAGGTCAACAGACGCCTCTGTGTGCCCAGCTCTCTCTAGGACACCACCGGGCTTTGACCTTAAGGGAAAAACATGCCCAGGTCTTATGAAATCTGAAGGTTTTGCTTCTGGGCTTATGGCTAACATTACAGTTTTAGCCCTATCGTAAGCCGATATTCCGGTTGTTGTTCCAAACTTAGGGTGTGCATCTATGGATACACAGAAATAAGTTCCCTTTGGGTCCGTGTTCCTCATAGCCATAGGATGAAGGTCTAGCTCTTCGCATCTCTCCGGTGTGAGCGTAAGGCATATGAGACCCCTCCCATGCTTTGCCATAAAATTTATAGCCTCTGGAGTGACTTTTTCAGCTGCCATCACAAGGTCACCTTCGTTCTCCCTACTAGGGTCATCCACAACTATAACCATCTTACCGTTCTTTATATCCTCAATGGCTTCCTCTATACTGCTAAAGACACTCTCTTGCATTGTTTACCTCCTTTCTAATGTTCTCTTTAGCCTTTCTACTACGTTGTCTATTATACTTTTTCTTTCCTTACCTTCTTCAACGACTTTTGTTGGTTTATTCATAAACTCAGAAGCAATGGTGTTTATTACCTTTGGTCCATAATGAGACCATATATGGTCTATAAGGAGAAAGGCCAAAAGCAGGTAGATTATGTACTTAACCATTTGTATCTTAAAATATACCCTTCAATGGAGGATGTAAAGTGGCTTTTCCTTCGGATAAAAGCTTACATTTTTCTGATATTTTTAGCTCTTTTAGGTTCTTTGCTTGAATCTGGAGGAACCACAGGAATAAGCCTTCTGATCAAGAGCCTTGTTGATAACGTATTCATCCTAAAAAGCTATGGAGAGCTTTTTGGGACTGTTTCCTTTTTGCTCTTTTTTGCCATCTTAAACCAGCTGGGAAATTTTTTAGTATCCATGGTTACAAACCTTTATTCTGAGAAGGAAGCAAAGAGGATAAGGAATGAGGTATTTGAAAAGATACTCTTTGCCCCATACAGTTCTTTGCTAAAGAGTTCCTCTGGTGACCTTACAGCAAGATTACTGTCAGACATACAGGCTTACAGGAACCTTTTAGGGGAACATATGACAAAGCTTTTCAGGGACCCTATAACAGTCGTTGCCCTTTTGGGTGTACTCTTCTACAGGGATTGGTTTCTTACCCTACTTCTTGGTGTTTTGGTTCCCATCCTTGCGATGATGGTCAAATACTTTGGTTCCAAGAAGGGAAAACATAGCAAAAGGCTGCAGGAGAACCTGGGATATATTACGCAAAACCTTTCCAATGTACTCTATGGGTACGAAAACATAAGGATGTTTATGGCAGAGAAGATGTTTTTTGATTGGTTTAAGGAAGTTAACCATAAGATCTTTAAAGCAGGTATAAAATCTGCTCTCTACTCAACAACCAATACAGTTTTCAACTTTCTATTTGGATATGCCGTGGTAGCTCTCATAATCCTGTACGGTGGTGTAAGAGTTCTGCAGGGAAGCTTAACACCGGGTGATTTTCTGTCTTACCTTACAGCCCTTTTCTTGATCCAACAGCCCTTGTCTGAAGTGCAGAAGGGAATGATGGAAGTTAGAGCCAGTATGCCAATAATTGGTAGAATAAGGGAGCTTTTGAACCTTCCAAGAGAAAAGGAGGGTGGTCTGCCCTTTGAGCATCTAAAGGAAGACATAAAGGTAGAAAACTTATCTGTAGCCTTTGAAGAAAACTTTGTTTTACGAGACGTTAACATATATATAAGAAAAGGGGAAAAGGTCGGTATAGTTGGTCATACTGGCTCCGGTAAAACCACCTTCCTGAAGGTATTGGCTGGGCTTTTAGATTACAATGGAAGCGTGAAGTACGGTGGTATAGAACTAAAGGAAATAGAAAAAAGGAGCTTGAGGGATAGGATAGCCTTTTTCACTCAAAGACCCTTCCTTTTTGAAGGTAGCATAAGGAAGAACATGGTCATAGCCAAGGAGGAAGCTACGGATGAAGAGATACACAGAGCTCTTAAGCTGGCCATGTGCAGCTTTGTCACAGACTTAGACCAAAAGGTAGAAGAGATGGGGAAGAATCTGTCCGGTGGAGAGGTTCAAAGGTTGGCTTTGGCAAGGCTCTTCTTGAAAGACCCGGAGGTAGTAATTCTAGATGAGGTCACCTCTGCTATGGACGTAAAGACCGAGGAGGAGATTCTGAAAAACATATTTGAGTTCTTTGGAGATAGAACTATACTGATATCAGCCCATAGGTTCTCTAACATACTTTTGTGCGATAGGGCTGTTGTCTTTAGCAACGGCGCTTTAGTGGCTGATGGGCGACCAGAAGAGGTTATAAAAGCATTTCTTCAAAGTCCGTAAAGGGATATGCCATACCTGTCTGCCATTTTTTTTGTCCTCTCCATCTCTACAATATAAACCTTACCAGCTTCTAAAAAAAGGGCATCTCCCTTTATCTTTCTAATAGCCTCTACTGTGTTAGGTCCAACTGTGGGTACATCTATACGGAAGTCTTGCATCTTCCTTGCAACTTTAATAACCCTGCAATTCTTCCCAGCCACTTTGCCGGCTCTCTCTATAGCCTCCTGCGTGCCTTCCATGGCTTCCACGCTTACCACAGACTTCTCTTTTACCACTATGGTCTGCCCTATGTCCAAGCTTGCTATCTCTTTTGCCAACGTAAAACCCCAAAGGCCATCTTCCATGGCTTCTTCACTAGCCTCCACTTGGTTTATCCTTCCAGGCGACGAGAGTATGCTCTCAAGGTAAGGCCTAGGGTCTATGAACTCAAAACCTCTCTTTTCCATCTCTTGCATTATAGCCTTTACTATGGTCTGTGGCTTTTTATCCTTTGCCCTTTTTAGTATGGAAAGAGCAAGTTGGTCTAAAGTGAAAAGCTGGGAGAATATTAGGTTGTGCTCAAACTTACCTAGCATGACAACCTTGTTTATGCCTTTACTCTCTAAAAGATCCATAAGCCTACTGACCTTGCCCATGGGAAGTGTTTTGTCCGCTGGAAAGGATGTTATCCCCTTCACACCAACTGTGAAAACTTCAACACCTTTTCTCTCAGCGTTCTTTTTGAAAACCAAAGGAAGGTCTCCAGCCCCTGCTATAAGACAGACTGTCATAGCCCCTCTCTGTTTATAAGTTTCAGGAACTCTTGTCTTGTTCTAAGGTCGCTGAGAAATACACCACGGAGAGCTGATGTTATCGTAAGGTGTCCAGGAGATAAAACACCCCTCATAGACATACAGAGATGTTCAGCAGAGATAACGACGCCAACACCCTTTGGTTTTAACTCATCCTGGAGAAAATCGGCTATCTGCTCAGTCAATCTCTCCTGTACTTGAGGTCTTAAGGAGAAGGCCTTGACAACTCTTACCAACTTAGAAAGCCCGCATATAACACCGTTTGGTATATAGGCAATGTGAGCCTTGCCAAAGAAAGGGAGGAGATGATGCTCACAGAAACTGTAAAATTTTATATCCCTAACAAGAACCATCTCGTTATAGTTTCCAAACTCTTCAAACAGCTTCATATCAAAGCTTCTGTTTGAGTCAAACTCCTCCCACATGCGAGCTATACGCTCTGGGGTTTCTATCAAACCTTCCCTATCTGGGTCTTCTCCTATACCTTCCAAGAAAAGCCTAACAGCTTGCTTTATCTTTTCCCTGTCTATGCTCATACCTACCTCCTATGCTCGCAGTAGTTTACCGGACAATCTCTACATATCCATGGGTATGTAGGGTCTGGTTCTACTGAGGCAATGCCCTTAAAACCCTTTACTATTTGAATGCCCTTTCTGAGCAGGTTCTCTACTTTTTCCTCATCTCTGTGAATCTCAAAGCTTTTTACTGTGCCCTTAAAACTGCTTATGTAAACTATGTACCCTATTTTTCTGTCAGAAAGCCATAGATAAAGCTGGAGTTGGTCCTCATCGTACTTTCTTGGACTTTGGGGGACATCATCGTAAGTTATGGTCTTGAACTCTAACACAGCATCCCTTAGAAGGTAGTCAACTCTACCTTTGAGTAAGTACTCCTCTCCATAGCTTTTCATAAGGGAAACCTCCGGTTGACCATCAAAGCGTAGCTCTTTGGCAAGCTTGCTGTGGAGAAGATTACCTATAGCTTGCTTTACAAAACCCTTATCATCTTGGACAGTTATCTTGGAATGAAACTCGTATGCTTTCCTCCTGCCACAGAAGAGAAGGTCTGAAACCCAAAGGACTTCGTTGGGTTTGAAGGTCCTTTCCTTGTAATTTTCTTCCTTACGCTCAAGAAGAAGACTTCTCCTGAAGGCTCCCAAAACAGCCTGTTCCAGAATATGGTTTCTGTCCTCCATAGCTCCTCATCCCAATTATAAAGCAGACATCAATCTTTCTGCCTTTACCAAACCAACGAAGACCTTCTGTACTATGTTATCTTTCACAACCAATGTGGTAGGTGTTGCCATTAGTCCAAACTCTTTTGCCAATCTTGCGCCATCCGGTGAAAGAACATCAATCTCCATTACCCGGAAGGACCCTTTAAGTTTTTGAATCTCCGGCTTCATAAGCCTGCAAGCTGCACATCTTTCCGAATAGAAGAAAAGGATACCATCCTTTATAAACTCAACCCTTTTTTCCAGCAGTCTCTTTGCTCTGTAAGATGCTAAGAACTTCAAAAGGGACATAAAACTGAAAAACAAGAAAAGAGCAAAAGCTATTAGTTTAAGTATAGCTTCCATCTTCCTCCTCAAACATTCTAAGGGCTCTCTTCAGCTTTCTTATCTCTTCATCGGTCATATCTCTCCAGTCTCCTGGTGGTAGATTCCCAAGCCTTATGGGTCCTATAGCCACCCTTTTTAATCTCAACACATTGTAACCGAAGCTTTTAATAAACCTCTTTACTATATGCTTCTTACCTTCGTGGAATACAAGCTCCAAAAGAGTTTTTTCCTTCTCTCTCTTTATGAGTTTGATGCTATCTGGAATCACAAAACCGTCTTCTAAAAGAGCTCCCTTCTTCATGCCATCGACCGCTCTGTCTTCCAACCTTCCTTCTATCAGAACCATGTAAGTCTTTGGTAGTTTGTACTTAGGGTGCATTATCCTGTTGGCAACTTCCCCATCGTTGGTTAGTATAAGCAGACCTTCTGCATCGTAATCTAACCTTCCTGCTGGGTATAGCCTTTGGGGTATATCTTTTATCAGACTCTGTATGATTTTCATCCCCCTGAAGCTTTTCCCAAGGGATGTGAGGTAAAAGCGTGGTTTGTTGAGTAACACATACCTTTTCTTCTCGGGTTTTATAACCTTTCTCTTGACCTCCACAACATCTTCCTCTGGGTCTATCTTATATCCTAGCTGTGTTATCCTAATACCGTTTACCTTTACCATGCCAGCCTTTATAAGCTCGTCAGCCTTCCTTCTTGATAGAACGCCGCACATGGATAGGAACCTGTTAAGTCTTACCAGTACCTTTCTTCCCTCCATGGGTCTCCCCTCATATTATATCCCCTCTGTTCCCAAAAACCGGGTATATCCATTTCCATGAACTCAAAAGCACACACATACTTGGCGCTCTTCCAAGCGTAAAGCTGTGGAATGACAAGCCTTATGGGAAACCCTCTCTCTTTTGGAAGTATCTGCCCATTCATCTTGTATGCTAGGATGGAGTCTTCCAAAAGGAGATACTCCACTGGCACGTTTGTTGTATATCCCTCAAGGCAGTGAACCATAACGAACTTGGCATTGCTTTTTGGCTTTGCTATGTTAACTATATGACTTGTAGGTATACCTTCCCAGAGGATATCCTTAACACTCCAATGAGTAACACAATGGAAGTCTGCAAGAAGCTCAACAGATGGAAGGCTCAAAAGCTCTTCGTACTTCATATCTATAGGGTTTTCAACCTGACCGAAAACCTTAAACCTGTAACTTTCTACATCCCAATGGGGAACACTTTTTACTATATCGTAGGTTATAAGGTCCCTTATCCACTTCTGCCCTGGCGGCAGCCTTTCTTCCCTTCTCATGCTTCAAACTTTCACTTCCTGAAGGAAGGGTTTTATGAAAAGGTACTCTTCCCTCTCTGGTCCAGTGGAGAGCATGACAACTGGCACACCCGTGTAATCCTCTATGAACTTAACATACCCTTTTGCCCTATCTGGTAGGTCCTCCAACCTTTTTATTCCCTTTGTGTTCTCTTTCCACCCTTTAAAGATCTTGTAAATGGGCCTTATTCTTTCCAAAAGGTAAAGGCTTGCTGGGAAGTGTTCTATTCTTTTACCGCTCTGCTCGTAAGCTACGCATACATTTATCTCATCAAAGTTATCAAGAACATCAAGCTTTGTAATTATAAGACCGTCAAGGCTGTTAACATTTACTGCGTACTTCAGAGCCACAAGGTCAAGCCATCCACACCTTCTTGGTCTTCCTGTTGTACTTCCGTACTCCCTTCCCAGGTCCCTGAGCCTTATCCCCTGCTCATCCTTCAGCTCCGTTGGAAAAGGTCCCTCTCCAACTCTTGTGGTGTATGCTTTTGAAACTCCAAAAAATACAGTACGGCTGAAGAACTTGGGAGAGAGTCCAGTTCCGTTGGTAAGACCAAGAGCCGAGGAGTTTGAGGATGTAACGTAGGGATAGGTTCCCATGTCTATATCGAGCATAACCCCCTGAGCCCCTTCAAAGAGTATACTCTTGTCTTTGTTTTCCATTATGAAGAGGGAGGAGTCTCTGACACAATCCTTTATCTCTTCATAGAATGTGAGAGTTTTTTCGTATATGCTGTCCACTTCTAAAGCCTGGTTTTCACAGTAAACTTTCTCGCATATGTCTCTTACAAACTCCAAATCTTCCTTTATGACTTTGTATAGCCTATCTTTATCCTCCAGATCGCATACCCTTATACCCTTCCTTCCGTACTTGAACATGTAAGAGGGACCTATACCTCTAAGGGTTGTCCCTATCTTACTCTTTTTTTCAAAAAGAGCATCCAGCAGCTTATGGTAAGGCATAACAAGATGAGCCCTATCGCTTATTATCAGCCTATCCCTAACGTTAATACCTTTACTCTCTAAGTCCCTTATCTCTTCTACAAGTAGCTCTAGGTCTACTACCATACCCTGAGCTACTATACCCTTCACATGGCTATGAAGTATTCCAGTAGGGAGAAGGTGAAGTATAAACCTCTCACCATCTACTATCACCGTATGCCCTGCATTGCTTCCTCCTTGGTATCTGACGACTATCTGATAGTTGGCAGAGAAGAGGTCAACTATCTTGCCCTTTCCTTCATCTCCCCATTGAGCACCCAAGATCAGGAGATCTCTCATAAGGCTACCCCCGTAAGTTCCTCGGAAACTTCCCTTATTGTAACGAGCAGCTTTTTAATGCCCCAGCCCTTTTCTGCAGACACAAGCACATACTTCTCACCTAAGAAGGCTGGTTCTGTCAAAAGCTCAGCATCCTCTTCTCTATCAACCAGCTTATCCACCTTATTGAACACGTATACAGTTGGTTTTTCTTCAGCCTCAAGGTCAGCAAGGACCTTCCTCACTACTTTGATCTTTTCAAGCCATTTCCTGTCAGATATGTCTACAACATGAAGGATAATGTCAGCCTCCTGAACCTCCTCCAAGGTAGCCTTAAAGGACTCTATGAGTTCATGGGGTAAATCTCTTATAAAACCTACGGTATCAGTGATCAGCATCTTTAAAGATGGAGAAAGGAAAACTCCAGACGTTTTTGTGTCAAGCGTTGCAAAGGGCATATCAGCCGTAAAAGTCTCTCTTCCAGTTAGGGTTTTCATCAAGCTTGACTTTCCTACGTTTGTATATCCTACAAGGGCTACTTTAATAACTTTCACGTTTCCGTACACCCTTTCCCTTCTCTTCCTTTGCTCCCTCCTTTGCTTCTTTATTTCCTCTATATCCTCTTTTATTTGCTGTATTCTCCTTTTTATCCATCTTCTTCTGATCTCAGCCTCTTGCTCACCAGGTCCCCTTGTCCCAACAGTACCACCCAACCTCGAAAGCTGCTTGCCTTTTCCGTACAACCTTGGAAGCTCATAGCTAAGTCTGGCAAGCTCTACCTGAAGCTTGGCAGTCTTACTCCTTACCCTTCTTGAAAATATCTCCAAGACCAGGTCTGCCTTGTCCAGTACTTTGATCCCTATGGCCTCTTCAAGATGGTGCATCTGCGAAGGGCTCAAGAAAGCATTGAAAACCACAGCATCCGCATTCATACCCCTTGCAACCTCCTTAACCTCCTGAACCTTTCCAGCTCCAACGTAGTACTTAACATCTGGGGATGTCTTCTTTTGAAGGATGTAACCCAAGACCTTACCCCCCAAAGCTCTTACAAGTTCCTTTAGTTCTTCTAAGGATTCTCTGAACTCCTCCCCCTTCTGTTCTGGAGTTATGGCACCGACGAGCAAAACCCTCATTAAGCTCCTTGTATTATAGTGCTCACTGCGTGTTTGTATATGAGGTTTGGTTGTCCATCCACTTCAAGAAGTATGGTGTACTTATCATGGTCAATGACTTTACCCGTTATTCTGTTGCCCCTCGTTAAAAAAACAGTTATAGTAGCGTTCTTCTTTTTGAATTCCTCAATGAACTCATCCTGTATGCTGTTATTCTTCTCCACCGGATACATACTTACCTCCAACTATATATATTAAACAAAATTCCTCAAATTGCAAGTTGAGTTTAAATTTACTCCTATGAACAAGAATAAGGAGATAGCAAGCATTTTTGAAAAAATGGCGGATATGCTTGAGTTTTTGGGGGACAATCCTTACAGAATATCCACTTACAGACGCGTTGCAAACATACTTTCTGAACTTGGGGTAGATGTAGAAGAGCTTGTGAAAACGGGGAAGATACACCAGGTACCAGGCATAGGGGAATCTAGCATTGAGAAGATAGTTGAGTACCTAAGAACTGGAAAGATATCCAAGTATGAGGAGCTCAAGAGAAAAGTACCAGAGGACCTCCTTGAGCTTATGAACGTTCCAAGCATAGGACCAAAAACTCTAAAGGTAGCTTACGATAGGCTGGGGATCAGGACAAAGGATGATTTTTTGAGGGCTTTGAGGAGTGGCATGCTGGCAACAATACCGGGCTTTGGTGAAAAGAAGCTGCAGAACATAATGAGGGGTATTGAGCTTTGGGAGAAGAGTAAGGAGAGAATGACGTTGATAGAAGCCTTCGAGATAGCTAAAGGTTATCTAAACTATATGAAAAGGATAAAAACTTTAATGGAGAGTATAGAACCTGCTGGAAGTTTGAGAAGGAAAAAGGAGACAGTTGGGGATATAGATATACTTGTATCTGCTAAGAGAGAAAATTGGGAAAAAATACATGAGCACTTTGTCAGATACCCAGATGTTGAGCAAATAGTTTTGAAGGGTGAAACCAAGTCAAGCGTGGTACTCAAGAACGGAAGGCAAGTGGACCTAAGAACCGTTGAACCCCATCAGTGGGGTTCAGCCCTTCAATACTTTACTGGATCAAAGGAGCACAACATAAGGATAAGGGATATAGCAAAGGCTATAGGACTTAAGATAAGCGAGTATGGGGTTTTCCAAGCGGAAACAGACAGGTGGATTGGAGGAAGAACGGAAGAGGAGGTTTACTCACTGATTGGCATGCAAACACCACCGCCAGAGCTTAGAGAAAACTCTGGAGAAATAGAGCTGGCACTTAGCGGTCAACTTCCCAATCTTTTGAGCTATGAGGACGTAAAGGGTGATTTCCATGTGCACACCAACTGGAGCGATGGCATCGGTTCTCTGGAAGAGATGGTACGTACTGCATATAAGATGGGGCATAAGTACATAGTAATTGGGGACCATTCTCAATCTTCAAGAGTGGCAAAGGGGCTTGACATAGAGAGGTACAAAGAGCAATGGAGAGAGATAGAAAAGTTAAGGAGAGACTATAGGAACCTTTACATTTTCAGAGGATGCGAGGTGGACATCCTACCAGATGGAAGCTTAGACCTTTCAAACGAAGCGCTCGAGGAGTTCGATTTTGTCGTTGCTTCCATACATTCAAGGTTTACTCAGGATAACACTTACAGAATACTTAAGGCTATAGAAAACCCTTACGTGAACATGATAGGACACCCAACTGGTAAATCTTACGGTACAAGGGAAGGCTACCCGTTGGATATGGAGAGGGTTATGGACCTTGCTAAGGAAACTAATACTGCTCTTGAGCTGAACACTTTCAGGGCTGACATATCTCCAGAGAAAGTGAGAGAATGCATGGAGAAGGGGGTCATGGTTGGTATAGTCACAGATGCCCACTCTCCTATTCATTTGGAATATATAAAGCTTGGCGTTGGATTGGCAAGGAGGGGATGGGCTCTTCCTGAATTTATTCTCAACACTTTGGATATGGAGGGAGTGGTTGAGTTTGTGAAAAAGAAGAGGAACATGCTAAGCGGCAAGAGGTACACTTAGAAGACCATCACACTGTCCCCTCTTCTACAGCCCTTCCCCTCGATAGAATATAGCTCTTCCTTATGATGGCTCTGTTGAGAGCATCCACAAAACCATTTACGCTCGCCTTTATTATGTCAGTGTCTATTCCCCTTCCAGAAGCAACAAGCCCTTCAAACTCTACCACAAGCCTTGACTCTGCCTGTGCGTCCGTGTTTGGTGTTAGAGCTTTTATAGAAAAATCAAGCAGTTTGGGCTCAACTCCCAGAGCTTTTTGCATAGCTTTTATGACAGCATCCACAGGACCGTTACCAGTAGATGTAGCAGTTCTCTCTTCACCTCTGTAAGTTAGAACAACCGTAGCAGTAGGGAACATGTTATCACCTGTCTGAACTTGGTAATGCTTGACCTTTATGGGTTCTTCATCCACTTTCATAAACTCTTCGTATATGAGAGCTTCCAGATCCTCATCGTAGATTTCCTTCTTTTTGTCCGCTAAGGCTTTGAACTTTTCAAAAACCTTCTCTATATCCTCTTCGCTTAGATTAAAACCAAGCTCGCTCAACCTCTTCTTTAGAGCATGCCTTCCAGAATGCTTTCCAAGAACTATTCTTGTGGATGGAAAGCCTACGTCCTCTGGACTCATTATCTCGTAAGTGAGTGGGTTGGAAAGAACACCATGCTGGTGTATTCCAGATTCGTGAGCAAAAGCATTGTCTCCGATAACAGCCTTGTTGGGCTGAACAAAGGAACCAGTTATCCTGCAGAGGAGCCTGCTTGTTTTGTATATTTCCTTTGTGTTTATGTTTGTGTAAAAGTCTCCCAAGAAGTCTCTTCTAACTTTAAGAGCCATAACTATCTCTTCCATAGCTGCGTTGCCCGCCCTCTCACCTATTCCGTTTATAGTACACTCCACTTGCCTTGCTCCGTATTTGACAGCCATAAGAGAGTTTGCTACAGCAAGTCCTAGGTCATCATGACAGTGAACGCTTATTATGGCTTTGTCTATGTTTGGTACGTTGTTGCCAATGTCTCTTATCAGCTCAGCAAACTCTTCAGGAATGGCGTAGCCAACTGTGTCTGGTATGTTTATAACTGTAGCACCAGCCCTTATAGCAGTTTCTATAACCCTATATAGGAATTCCCTCTGGCTTCTTGTAGCATCCTCGCAGGAAAATTCCACATCATCTGTAAACCTGCGTGCAAACTCTATGGCTTCCTTTGCCCTCTTTAAGACATCTTCAGGAGACATCCTCAGTTTATACTTCATATGTATCTCAGAAGTTGCTATAAAGGTGTGTATCCTTTTCCTCTCAGCCGGTTTTATTGCCTCGGCTGCAAGCTCTATATCCTTCTCTAAAGCTCTTGCAAGGGAGCATACAACTGGACCCTTAATCTCCTTTGCTATCAAGTTCACACTCTCAAGATCCCCCTTTGATGCCGCAGCAAAACCTGCTTCTATAACATCCACACCGAGCTTTGAAAGTTGAGCAGCCATCTGCAATTTTTCTTCTGTGGTCATAGAGAATCCAGGTGCCTGTTCCCCATCTCTAAGAGTGGTATCAAATATATAAACCCTTTCCATGCTTACCTCCTTTAATGAAAATAATTCTCAATTAGAAGAAGTCAAGCTCCTTATCAACCTTTTTGACCTCTCCTCTATTTCTTCCAGCTTTGGCTTCTCTATGGGTTTAGAAAATAAAAATCCCTGTGCATAATCAGAACCAGCGTAAACTATCCATTCAAGCTCTTCTTCTTTTTCTACTCCTTCACACACTACCTTTATGTTCTGCCAATGAGCCATCTCTATAAGATGTGACACTATAACCTTTTTAAAGTTGTTTTTGTGTATGTCTCTTATCAGCTCCATATCTATTTTTATATAATCTGGCTTGAGTTCATGGAGATAAAAAAGCCCAGAGTATCCACTTCCTACGTCATCAAGAGCCACCTTCACTCCCTCCTCCTTCAAAAAATTTATTAAATTTTTGATGCTTTTGAGGTCAATCCTCTCATGCTCTGTAAGCTCTAACACTATACTCGATGGGTCAAAATTGTAAGATATGGCAGTTGATATAAGGTCTCCAAAATCTCTGAGAGGGTCTGTGAGAAATCCAGGATGAATGTTCAGAAAAAGTTTCAGACCCTTCACCTTCTGCGATGCCTCCTTCAATGCTTTGCCCCTACAGAAGTTCTCAAAAAACATCGACGAAGACTTGCCTACTTTTAAGAGGTCCACAATACTTAATGGTGGTCTGCAAAGGGATTCAAAAGCAAAGACGCTACCATCCTTTAGGTCTACAATAGCATGGAAAAACACCTTTGTTTCATAAAGAATGCTCCCTAAAAGTTTATTTATGAGAACGTCAATCAGCCCTTTCATGTCCATAGTACTGGGTACTTGGCTGAGCAGGAATCTCTCATCTATCTTTAAGTTTTCCGCAGAATCGAGAAGCAGAAACCTAAGATTTCCTATGAGACTCTCTTCAAGTTCCGAAACTAGCTTAAGGAAACTCTCATCCTTTTCAGTCATCAACACCAAAATGGTGTTAAACAGTATGTGTTCAATACTTTTCTCGTCAAGCCTTTCTACAACAGACTTAGCTATGTCCTCAGAGGGTGTAAAAATTATTAGAACTTTCCTTTTCAATGTTATTCTTTCAGAAGTCCCATCACTTTATCGTGCCAACTTGGCTTTACAAGCGTTGATTTCCTTAACCTTCTTTTCCTATCCTTTGCCTTTTTGGTGTTGTAGTGGGATCCGCCAGCATGCCACCTTTTTATCTTCCCAGTAGCTGTTATCTTAAACCTTTTCTTAGCCGACCTGTTTGATTTCATCTTAATCTTTGCCATCTTCTTCCTCCAGCGAGTAATTATTATAGTGAATAACGTTATTGATTACAATATTTAAAATATGATAGAGAGAGAGATATCAGAGGAAGAGGTTCTCAACTTACTTAGAAGCTCAAAAGCTGCTCTTCATTTTGAGCAGATAGCGAAAAAGCTAGGCATAAGCAAGGAGGGTAGAAAGGAGTTGAAAAAGCTTTTGAAGAGTTTAAAGAAAGCTGAAAAGGTATCAATAGAGAGGGGTAAATATAGGCTTGCCACTGAGAAGGTTGTAACTGGAAGAGTTATATCTTATCCGGCTGGCTTTGGTTTTCTTCAGTTGGGAGGTGGTGAAAAGGATGTATACATACCCCCTTTTGAGATGAAGAAGGTCTTTGATGGTGATATGGTCAGAGCAAAGATAGTGGAGTTCAAGGGTAAAAAAGAGGTAAGGATACTTAGCATAGTTAAGAGGGGAAAGAAAGAGATAGCTTGTAAAGTGGTAAAGGATAAGGTATGCTACTGCGTTCCTTTGCATGAGAGTACTCACCAGAAGATACTTCTTGAGAAGGAGGAATGCAAGGAACTAAGAAAGGACACCGTTGTTGTAGTCCTCATAAAGGAATACCCAAAGAAATCAAAACCTGCAAAGGGTAGCATAAAGGAAGTGCTTGGACATCCAGAGGAGAAGGTTCTTATAGTAGACCTCCTTTTGAGAAAGTATGATCTTCCCACATCTTATCCAGAGAGTGCTCTAAAAGAAGTAGGGAAGATGAAGCTTAACATAAAGAAAGAGCTAAAAAGGAGAAGGGATATGCGCCAGCAGGTTTGTTTCACCATAGACCCTGAGAGGGCAAAAGATTTTGACGATGCTGTAGCAATAGAGCTGACAGGAGAGGGGAACTATAGGCTTTGGGTGCATATAGCGGACGTTTCTCATTACGTAAAGGAAGGTTCAGAAACAGACAAGGAGGCTCTCAAAAGGGGTTTTACTTTCTACCTTCCAGATAGGACTCTCCATATGTTGCCGGAGAAGCTCTCCGCTGACCTTTGCAGTCTAAAACCTGACGAGGACAGGCTCGCGTTCACCTGTGAGATGGAGTTTGATAAAAAGGGAAACCTTTTGAGTTATGACATTTACGAAAGCGTGATAAGGAGCAAGGCAAGACTGACTTACGATGAAGCTCTAAGGCTCATAGTAGGAGACCCTGGTCTTGAGGAAAAATATCCTTATCTTGTCGAACCGCTGAGGCTTATGGAGGACTTTTATAGAATACTCTCTGGAAGGAGATGGGAAAGGGGAAGCATAGATTTTGATTTGCCAGAATCTGAGGTTTTGATAGACGAATTTGGTGAGCCTGTAGCTGTTGTCCCATACGAGAGACACATAGCACACAAGATAATAGAACACTTTATGATATCAGCCAATGAGGTAGTTGCTCTTCACTTGGAGAATGCAGGCTACCCATGCCTTTACAGAGTGCACGAAAGACCAGACAGAGAGAAGGTTGAAAACTTAGTTGAAATACTCTCTGGGCTTGGTTACAAGATCAAGAAAGTCTCCCTTGAGCCTAAGTTTTTTCAGAAGATCTTAGAAGACTTCGAAGGAAGGCCAGAGGAAAACCTTATAAGGTTTTTAACTCTCAGAAGCATGAAGAGGGCTCATTACTCTCCACACAACCTTGGACACTTTGGTCTTGCCACAGAACACTATGCTCATTTTACATCTCCCATAAGGAGATACGCAGACTTGGTAGTTCATAGGCTTCTCAAAAAGGCCATCATGGGTGAGAGTGTAGACAGCGAGCGAGAAGTTGCCAACTTAGAGATAGTTGGAGAACATCTCTCAAACAGGGAAAGGCTTGCAGACGAAGTGGAAAGGGAGGCCATAGAGCTTTTAAAAACAAGGCTTATGAAAGCCCATATTGGGGAAGTTTTTAAAGGTATAATAACAGGGGTTATGTCCTTTGGTTTTTTCGTTGAAATTCAGGATTATCTGGTTGAGGGGCTCGTAAGCATAAGTACCCTAACGGATGACCAGTATGTTTACGATGAACCTGCTCATAGGTTTGTAGGGGTTAAGAGCGGTAAGGTTTTTAGGCTTGGAGATAGGGTAAGCGTAAAGGTTGTAAGGGTTGAAGAGGAAAGGGGAAGGCTGGACTTAGTCCTTGCGGAGGAAAAGGCATGAGGATTACCGTGATGGGAGCTGGATACGTGGGCTTAACTACTGGCGTCTGCTTTTCACATCTTGGCCACCATGTTCTAGTGGTTGAAAAGCTACCAGAGAAAGTGTCCATGCTAAAGGATGGAAAGCTGCCCATATACGAGCCTGGCTTGGAGGACCTTCTTCTTGAGAACTTAAGCCGTGGGAGAATAAGCTTTACAACAAGCGTAGAAGAGGGCATTGCTTTTTCGGACATCATCTTCATATCAGTTGGGACACCACAGAATCAGGATGGTTCTGCTGACCTTTCACAGGTTGAAGAGGTGGCAAGGACTGTAGCTACGCACATGGAATCCTACAAGCTTCTTGTAGAAAAGTCTACAGTTCCTGTAAACACACACAAGCTTATAAAAAAAACAATCCAAAGGAATGCAAAAAGGGAGGTGGACTTTGATGTGGCATCAAATCCAGAGTTCCTAAGGGAGGGGAGCGCTTTAAAGGACTTTCTTGAGCCAGACAGAGTAGTTGTTGGAGTTGAGAGCGAGAGAGCAAAAGATATATTCAAAGAGATATACAAAGATATAAGAGCACCCATAATATTTACAGACCCTGCAACGGCAGAGCTTATAAAGCATGCTTCCAACTCCTTTTTAGCCATGAAGATATCCTTCATCAACATGATAGCTGACCTCTGTGAAAAGACTGGAGCAGATGTAAAGCTTGTGGCAGATGGTATGGGATACGATAAAAGGATAGGAAGGAGTTTTCTAAACGCAGGCATTGGATGGGGAGGTAGCTGCTTCCCAAAAGATGTGAAAGCTTTCATAAAGATAGCTGAGAGCTATGGTGTGGATTTTTCTCTACTCAAAGAGGTGGAAAGGGTCAACTCCAGCAGGATAAAGAGGTTCATAGAGAAGGTGCAAGATGTACTATGGAGCTTGAAAGATAAAAAGCTTGCCCTTTGGGGACTTGCCTTCAAGCCAAACACGGATGATATAAGGGAGGCTCCATCTATAAAGATAGTATCTGCACTCTTGGAGCATGGAGCAAAAGTTTACGCTTATGACCCAAAGGCTATGGAAAACTTCAAAAAATTCTTCCCTAAAATAAACTATGGAAACAGCATGTACGACGTTTTAAAGGATGCCGATGCTCTTCTCATAATAACAGAGTGGGAGGAGTTTGTAAAAGCCAACCTTTTCAAGGTAAAAAACCTTATGAAGCTTCCCATAATAATAGATGGCAGGAATGTGTACGAACCATCTCACGTAAGGGAGCTTGGCTTTGAGTACTACCCCATGGGGAGAAGTTGAGTAAATTAATTAGATATGCTGATAGTTAGCGTATCCTTCTACTTGATCTCCTTTTTTTTAGCCTTGGTATCGTACTATAGCAAGCTGAGTAAAAGGTTTATACTCATACCCATCTTCATTGCTATAGCCTCTTATCTTTACTATGTATCCAAGATAAGCTTACATATTGGGGGCTTCCCTTTTGCAAACATATACGGTTTTGTATCCCTGCTTGGTAATATAGTTATATCAATACTTATACTTATGTCATACAAGAATCAAGAAATACTTAGGTTCTCTGCGATTTTATCCTTCTTTGGATTGCTTTTTACTCTCCTCGTCCTCTCTTCGGAGCTATCTATATATAAAAATCCCCTTTACTCTCTTCATGCAGTATCGGCACTTTTTGCATACGTATCCGCTTTTTTGGGAAGCATAGCAGCCTTTTTAAGACTCTTCTTTGAAAAGAGGTTAAAGCACAAAGACTTCCCTTCTTTTCACATGCCTATAAACTTGCTAAGAACTATGGAGAGGTTGCTCATAAACTCATCCTTCGTTGCCTTCACCCTAACCCTGATCTTTGGAAGCCTTTGGACAAGGGTCCATTTTGGAAAGCACTGGATAAACGACCCCAAACTTCTGACCACTCTGATACTGTGGGTATACTATGCTCTGGTAGTGCATGCTAACCTTATCAGGGGATTAAAGCCAAGGCAGCTTTCTTTTCTTATACTTTTTGGTGGTTTTCTTTCCCTCCTTAACCTCCTCTTTGTAAGGCATGAGGTATAAAAGGATATTTCTGGTAGGGTTTATGGGCAGTGGTAAGACCACGGTGGGAGAGTATCTTTCCAAAGAGCTTGGCTGGAATTTTTACGATGTTGACAGGATGGTGGAAAAGTACGAAGGTATGACTATAGAGGAAATTTTTGATAAAAAGGGGGAGGAGTACTTCAGAAAAAGAGAGATGGAAGTTTTAAAGGAGGTAGCTAAGAAGGAATGGGTAGTTGTGAGCACAGGTGGAGGACTTGGAGCCAATGAGGAAGCAATGAAGTTTATGAAAGAGAGGGGTCTTGTTGTATGGTTAAACATACCTTTTGAAGAGTTTTTAAGAAGATGCAAGGACAACAAAGAAAGACCACTTCTAAGAAAGTCTATTGAAGAGCTCAAGGACCTCTACAGCAAAAGGTCCACAATGTATTCGCAAGCACAGATGCATGTAGATGCAACAAAGAACCCAGATGATATCTCCCATGAGATAATCAATGGCTTAAAATTTTAGTATGTACATACCCTTTGCGAGGAAATATAGACCAAAATTTTTCAAGGACCTTGTTGGACAGGAAGCAGTAAAAAGGGTCCTTTTGAATGCTGTTAAGCTGGGTAAAGTTTCATCGGCATACATGTTTGCTGGTCCAAGGGGGACTGGAAAAACTACCGTTGCAAGGCTCTTAACCAAATCCCTAAACTGTTTAAACATAAAAGAGGATGGTGAGCCATGCGGGCTCTGTGAAAATTGCCTATCCATAGATAAAGGAAGTTTTCCAGACCTTATAGAGATAGATGCCGCATCAAGCCGTGGTATAGATGATATAAGAACTATAAGGGATGCCGTTTCTTATACGCCCATAAAGGGAAGGTATAAGGTTTACGTCTTTGACGAGGCCCACATGCTCACTAAAGAAGCTTTCAATGCTCTCTTGAAAACCTTGGAAGAACCGCCACCAAGGAGCGTGTTTATTCTGTGTACTACAGAGTACGAGAAGATTATACCAACCATACTTTCAAGATGTCAAAGGTTCATATTCTCAAAACTAAGGGAAGAGGAGATGCTTCAATACCTAAAAAGCATATGCGAGAAGGAAGGAATAGAATACGAGGAGAGAAGCCTTTACACAATAGCCAAGATGAGCGATGGAGCTATGAGGGATGCTGTTTCTATGCTTGACCAGATAAACACCTACGGGGAAGGTAAGGTAAAGGAACAGCATCTTGAAGAGTTTCTTGGAATACCGTCACAGGAGAAGGTCAGAGAATTTCTAAGAACATTGCTGATATCCGACGTTGACAATGCTATAAGGTCCCTGAGGGAAATGGGAGAAAAGGGGTTCAATCTGGTTAGGTTCTGGGATACCCTGGAGGAAGAGATAAGGTCTCTTATACTGATGCGTAGCTTAAAAAAGCCCGAAAGGGTCATAAAAGTTGAAGATTTCCATAAAAGTATGAGTAATGTTCCCTTAGAAGCTTTGCTTTACTTAGAAAAGGTTATAAACATGGTCAGGGTTGATGCCAGAACAAGGGATTTCTTAAGAGCATGTGAGCTTTCCCTGGTAAAAACCCTCATCGTTAAAGACATACTTCCCGTAAGGTCACTTCTGAACGTTGGGAGTCTTTCCTCTGAACAAGAGGTAAACAGAGCTTATAAGGAAGAGCTTCTGAAGAAAATTGAGTCTACTTTTGGTGTTCTTCAGGCTGAGGTGCTAAAGAGAAAAAGCAGTAGGGAGGAGAGTGGCAAGATAATCTTTAGTGTTAGTGAGAGCGACCTTAGGACCCTTGATGTGGATAAGATAAAGGCCAACTTTCCCATGGTAGAGTTTGACGTAATTGCTTCAAAGTCTGAAAAGGAAGACATGCCAGAGTTTTCCAAGAAAGTCAAAGACCTTTTTGAAGGTAAGGTTATAAAGCATGAAAAAACCAATAAGGGCGAGAGTGCTTCTGGTGAAAGTACCGCGTAAGTTTGTTGGGCTTTTTACCGCTCTTGTGGATGGCTCCGGCAGGAAAGCCATAGTGAGGTCGAAGGAAGGGGATAGGGACAAAGTTTATCTTATCGCCACACCAGACACTTACCAAGACCTTTTTCAGATAGTGGAGAACATAAGCAAACATATACCAGGTGTGTTTATCCTTGAAGAAGTAAGCTCTGAGGATATGCAAATAGAAGATGTGCATCAATAAGTTTATACTTATATGTCATGTTTAAAAGTTATGCTTTTTTGATAGGCTCTTCTTTGCTTTTTGTGGGAGCTCTCATATACGGTCTTTTCTACCTTGAGGAAAGGGGATGGCTTTACTATACACTGCTTGGAATAAGCGGGCTTTTCTTTTTTCTCTCTGTAGCAAGCTTTGCAATAGTTACAATAAGGGGTATAGTGGAAGATTACAGAAAGCATAAAGACCCATTCGCCTTTCTTTATGACTTTTTTTCATCTTTAAAGTTAGCCATATTCCTCATGCTCGCTCTGGGTACACTCTCCATGCTTGGCTCTACTTATATACAACAGAACCAGCCCATAACCTTCTACCTTGATAGGTACAGTGTTGATTTGGGTTTATGGTTTTGGAAGCTCTGGCTTACGGACGTTTTTCACTCTTGGTACTACATAGCCCTTATAGTACTCCTTGCTATTAATCTTTCTGTATGTTCCATCAAAAGACTTCCAAGAATCTGGGTGCATACATTCACGCGTGAAAGGTTTCAAAGGCTTGATGAACATATGGAAAGGCACATGAAGCCCTTGACCATTAGAGTAAACCCTTCAAAGGAAAAGGTTCTGGCTTTTCTCAAAAGAATGGGTTTTAGCACCTTTTTGAAGGAGGAAGGGAAAAAGGTTTACTTCTATGCAGAAAGGGGAAGATACTCAAGGCTTGGTGTTTATGTAGTGCATTTGGGACTTTTAGTTGTGATGGCTGGTGCTTTAATAGATGCAATGTTTGGTATGAGAGGAACGCTTATAGTGCCAGAAGGTTCAAAGAGCGATATTCTCATCATACCATCAAAGGGAAAAGAGGTCAGGCTCCCCTTTCAAGTGGAGCTGGAGAGCTTTAGGATAGTGACTTACGGAGAAGAGGCCAAAAGGAAAGGGAGAAACATCAAAACACCCTTTGAGGATGCAACTGCAAGTTATGAAAGCAGTATAAAGGTCATAAAAGATGGAAGAGTTGTATCTTCAGGAGTAGTGGCTGTGAACTCACCCTTTAACTTCGGTGTGTACAGAGTATTTCAAGCCAGCTATGGATTGACTGGTGAGGCTGGAGAGGTAAAGCTTGTTGTAATTGACAGAAGGAAGGTAACCAAAGAACCCCAAAAGGCTATCCTTGGAGAGGTAAGGCTAGAGGCTGGTAAGATTGCAGAGTTCCAAAACATGCTCCTTTCTATAGATAGGTCCACTTTGAACATTGAAAACGAACAGGCTGGTATGAGCGGAGACCTAAAACCGGCGGTGATGATAAAAGTGCTCTTAGAAAGGAAGCCTTACAATGTACCTGTTGTTTACTCTCCAGAGTTAACGCTTTTGGCCTATACTCAAATGAAAGAGCTTAAAGATTTCCCCTATGTTTTCTTTATGTCAGACTTCAGTCCCAGATTTTTTAGCGGCTTTCAAGTATCAAAACAGCCAGGAACATCTATAGTATGGCTTGGCTCATTGCTCATAGTTGTTGGTATGCTGTTGGCTTTCTACACAGTGCACAGGAAAGTTTGGATGAGGTTAGAGGAAAACACCCTTAAAGTAGCCTTCTGGTCTCATAAGTTCAAAGAAGAGTTCAGAAAGGACCTTTTGAAGAGCTTGGAAGAGCTGGTAGAGGAAGATTCTCTATGATCCTTGTATTACTTCTTCTTTTCAGCTATGCTTTTCCGGAAGAACTGAGCCCTACCATTTTGCTAAAGTATAGAAACATTCTATACAACTACGAAAAAGTAAAGGCCCTTTATGAGCTTAACAATTTCCATCCCATATGGATAAAAGCTCCCACCTTTTCATCTTCGGAGAGAATTAAAAGATTAATAGAAGAATCAAGGTTTGATGGGTTGAACCCAGAAGACTATGAATTTACTTTGTCCGATGACCCTATAAAGAATGATCTAACTATAACAGACCGTCTTATAAGTTTGTCTTACGACCTTTATTACGGAAAGATTGACCCAGCAAGGTTTTACAGAAGATGGAGCATACCGAAAAAGGAGGATAGAGTATTACAGATTTTGATGGAGATAATAAGAGAAGACAGGATAGAGAGCCTACTCGATGAACTCAGACCCAAGTACGAAGGTTACTCTAATCTAAGAGATTACCTTAAGGAGTACTACAGGATAGAAAAGATGGGAGGATGGCAGAGGATAGAGGCTAAGAAGACTCTCAAGCTTGGGGTAAAAGATGATTCTGTAGTTTCTCTTAGAAAGAGGCTCTGCATTACGGGTGACCTAAAAAGCTGTGACGCTTCAGATGTTTTTGATGAAGGTCTGGAGAAGGCAGTTAAAGCTTTTCAGGAAAGGCATGGATTAAAAGAGGATGGTATAGTTGGGAGAGCGACGCTTAAAGAGTTAAACGTGCCGGTTGAAGACCGAATACTGCAGATAAAGCTAAACCTTGAGAAGTTTAGATGGCTGCCACAAAAAACTGAAAACCCTTTCATACTAGTGAACATACCATCCTTTGACCTTTATCTCATCAAGGATGAAAAGGTTATCATTCATTCGCCAGTGATAGTTGGGAAGTTCTATGAAAAAGCATACAGACCGACACCCATGCTTTACAGTAAAATAGACCAGATAACGCTTAACCCTTACTGGTACGTGCCAAAGATGATAGCTGTTGAAGACCTTCTTCCAAAGATAAAGAAGGATCCTTACTACATTATAAAGGAGGATATGAAGGTTTACTTGGGACAGAGGGAAATAAACCCACTTACCATAAACTGGAACTCTGTAAAACCTGAGAACTTCAATTTCAGATTGGTGCAGAACCCAGGAGAAAAAAATGCACTTGGTAGGATTAAGTTTTCTTTTCCAAATCCTTTCGGCGTATACCTGCACGACACACCACACAGGGGGCTTTTTAAATTTGAAAAAAGAGCCTTTAGCTCTGGATGTATAAGAGTTGAAAAGGCCTTTGAGCTTGCGTCTTACCTTTTGAATATGAACAGTGAAGAACTAAGGTCTGCAATAGAGAGCGGTGAAACAAGGCACATAAAGCTAAAAAGACCCATGCCCATATATGTGCTTTACTTTACAGCTTTTGTAAGAAACTCCCGACTTTACCTATGGGATGACCTGTACGGGTATGATAGAATTATTGCAAAAGATTTTGAAAGGAGGAAGGTAAGATGGTAAGCAGAAGAAAGTTTATGGGCTATGCTGGAATTTTTAGCTCCCTTTTTGTTTATTCCCCCATTGCCTTTGCTAAATTGACCTTGTCTCTACCACCTTTTCCTGAAAGAAGTTTGAAGTTTTATAACATCCACACTGGTGAATCTCTTAAGACAACCTACTGGTTAGAAGGTAAGTACGTAGAATCATCCATGAAGGAGATCTTTTACATACTTAGGGACTTTAGAACCGATGAGGTAAAACCTATAGACATGAATATCTTTGATGTACTTTTTCTGATAACAAAAAAACTTGAAACTGATGAACCCATTCATATCATCTCTGGATACAGGTCCCCAGAGACCAACTACATGCTGAGGAGAGAGGGAAGAGGTGTTGCAAAACACAGCCTTCATATGGAAGGTAAGGCAATTGACATAAGAATACCAAATGTGCCGCTTTCTCTTCTAAGGGATACTGCAGCGTCGCTAAAGGCTGGTGGTGTTGGGTACTATCCTAACTCACAGTTTGTTCACATAGACACTGGAAGGGTAAGGTACTGGTAATGTAGAATGCCCTCTTGGGGTCTCCCCACTAAAAGTCTTTTAGCATATGAACATCTCCTCATAAGCTGGGACTATAGTCTATCTCTCGAATTATAGCAGACAAGCATGTTAACACTTTCTTAACTGAATCTTAATAAAAAATTAAGGCAACGTACCTATCCTTTTTGGTATGAAGCTGGGATTGATAGAAGTACACGATGTTAGCCCTTTTTACTACGATGAAGTAGTTTATGCCATTGAGCTTTTGGAGAGATTGAGGATAGAGAAGTACTCTCTCCTCGTTGTGCCCAACTTTTGGGATGCTTTCCCCCTTTACAAGAGGGACAGCTTTGCAGAACTCCTTAGGTCTTTAAAGAGAGAGATAGTTTTGCACGGTTACAGCCACAAAGGAAGAAAGAGCTTATCAAACATTCTGTGGACCTATGGGGAGGGGGAGTTTGAAAAGGCTAGCCTTTTAGAAACCTACAGAAAGGTTGAAAAGTCACTTGAGGTTATGCACAGCTTGAACATTGAAGTGAAGTTTTTTGTTCCGCCTGCCTGGTTAGGAAACAAGTTTCTAGAAGATGTCCTGTTTTCCTTTGGGTTTGTGGGAGTAGCATACAGAAATTATTTCAAGGACCTTTTAACGGATGATGTTATACCATCTTATAGCATCACCTTTAGCAACAGAAAGATCCTTTCCTTCATGAGCTTGTTCTTTGTTGCTTTCTATTCACGCCTTCTGGAGAGAAAGCAGCTTGTTCGCTTTGCTCTTCATGCAAGAGACTTCAAAGACCCAAGAAAGGTAAAGCTGTGGAGGCTTATACTCACAAAAGCAAAAAAGCAAAGGAGGTTAATAAGCTATGAGGAAGTTTTTAGCAAGAGCAGACTTGCACCTTCATTCCAAAGCTTCCAACCTGCCGGGTGGATGGTTTAGCAAGCTAATAGGTTGTCCAGAAAGCTATGCCGATCCTATGGATATATACAAGAGGCTGAAAGAGAGGGGTATGGATTTTGTGACTATAACAGACCACAACACCATAGAGGGTGTGCTGGAAATCGCTCATCTGCCAGATGTTTTTATAAGCTGCGAGTACACAGTAGAGTTTCCAGAAGAGCTTGCAATGGTACACGTTATAGCTTACGGGATAAGCCAAAAGGACCATGAGGAGCTTTCCAAACTAAGGGGCAACGTTTACGAGTTTGTAAGCTATCTAAAGCAGTACAAGATACCCCATACTCTTGCCCATCCACTTTATTCAGTACAGGGGACAAAGATTACAAAGAGACTTACAGAAAAGATGATTCTGCTTTTTGATAACTGGGAGGTGATAAATGGGACGAGGGGAAACGGTGTAAGCCACATAGAAGAGTCAATAGCACGCATGTACGATGGATGGGAGAAGATAAATCAGTTGGAGGAAAAATACAAGATAAGAACTTTGAGGAGCAGACCAAAGATAAGCTTTACCGCAGGTTCCGATGACCATGGTGGAATGGATGTGGGGAGAACATGGACTGTTGTAAAAGATGCAAAGGATGTACAGAGCTTCCTTATGGGACTTTGGGAAGGGAAGACTGATACGGGTACAGAAAAGCTTGGCTACGAACGGATTCTCAACATAGTCGCTAAAGTGGGATACGACCACATACAGAGCAGATATACCATTCCTTTTGAAATTAGACCTTTTCTTGACTATATTTTCATGTACTCTGACAACCCTGCTGTGGGTATGATGCTAAAGTACGCCCTAGGTGTAAACGGTGAAAGGCAAGAACTTTTGAAAAACATCCTAAATAACTTACCCTTCTTTTCTCTGAGAAGGTTTGTACAAAGGCAATCCCTCCAAGGGGTGGGAGAAGTGGTTCTATCTTTTATCCTCCACATCCTGCCCGCCTTTTTAAAACACGCCCAAAGGAGAGAAGAGGAGAAGATAAGGTCCCTTTCTGCGGAGTTTGGCATAGATACGGCAAAGCCTGTGAAGGTTGCCTACTTTACAGATACTTACGAGGAGATCAACGGTGTTGCACGAACAGCTAAAATCATGAGAAAGATAGCTCAGGAGGAAGATATGCCTTATACCTTTGTCATATGTACAGAGGAGGGGTTCAAGGATGGAAACCTTGTATCCCTTAGAGCAAACTTCCGCATACCAGTGCCTTTTTATGAAGAGCTTAGGATGGGTGTCCCTTCCTTCTTGGAGCTTGTAGATTTTATAGAAAAAAAGGGTTTTACCAACCTGCATATAGCATCACCCGGACCCCTAGGCCTCATGGCATTCCTTGCCGGGAAACTCTTAAACCTCAGGGTAACCTTTACCTTCCATACGGACGTTCCAAGCTATGCAAAGAGTTACACAAGGGACGAGAACTTAGAGGAGTTTCTATGGAAGGCCTTTGAACTTCTTATGAACAGCTGCGACAGATGTTTTGTGCCTTCGGAACATTACAGAAAACTGCTTTCAAACAAAGGTGTCTCCTACTCTAAACTCAGCCTTTTTAGACGAGGCGTTGATGCTGAGCTCTTCTCCCCTTACAAGAGGGAAGAGAACTTTTGGGGTAACAGGCTCGGTATAAGGAGGGATTCAAAGGTCATTCTTTACGTTGGGAGGGTTGCAAAGGAGAAGGGATTGGACAGCTTTATGTACGTTGCAAGAGCTTTCCCAGAAGAACACTTTGTGATAGTAGGTGACGGTCCTTACAGGGAAGAGCTAGAAAGGAAAAAGCCAAAAAACGTACATTTTGTGGGTTACATGAAGGGAGAGGAGTTAGCCAAGGCCTACGCTAGCTCCCACATATTCTTATTTCCATCAGAAACAGACACATACGCACAGGTAGTTCTCGAAGCAATGGCAAGCGGGCTTCCCGTTATAGTGAGTTCAAAGGGTGGAGCTCATGAGCACATTCAAGATGGTGTAAACGGTCTTATAGCCACAAAGCCTGAGGAGTTTGTAAACAAGGTATCCCTACTTTTCCTCGACGATAACTTGCGAAGAAGGATATCTTTTGAAGCTTTTAAGAAAGCTCAAGAGCTTGATATGAGAAAAACTTACATAGACTATATGAACGCCATAGCTGGCTTTGGGAGGCTTGTCTATGAAACTCGTTGATATAACTCCATACTTTCACAGTAAAAGCGGTGGCATAAGAAGATACCTCTTAGAGAAGGTCAAGTATTTGGATGGTAAAGACATAGAGCATGTTCTTATCATACCTGGTAAAGAGAGAAAGGTTTACAGGATTGGGTCCACAAAGGTTTATCAGATTCCATCCTTCCCCATACCCATGAGCGGTGGCTACAGGTTTTTTGGAAGCTTCAAAGACATAAAAGAAATACTTAACATGGAAAAGCCTAACGTGGTGGAGCTTGGTGGAACTTATATTCCCATAACACACTTCAGGTCAGAAAGGTATAAGATCATAGTCTTTTACCATGCTGATGTGAGAACCGATGCTTCATTATTACCCATTCCAGAAAAGCTAAAGGAGAAACTCATTGACTTTACTCTCACCAAAAGGCTTTCACTTGCCAACCTTATCATAACACCATCCACAAGACAGGAGGAGTTTTTGAGACAAAACGGGTTTGAAAAGGTTCAAACTGTGAACTTGGGAGTTGATACGAATGTGTTTAACACGTCCAAAAGAGACCACTACCTTGGCAGAATGCTTGGCATCAAGGATTACAACTTCAAGGTAGTATACGCTGGGAGACTCTCACCGGAGAAGAGGATAGACATACTTCTTGAGGTAATAGACATCATGGACCCTGCCTTTTTTCATTTTTTGATAGTTGGAGATGGACCGCTCAGGGGAAGGGTTGAGAAGTTTGCCCAAAAGCGCCCCAACGTTAGTTATTTGGGTTACATACAAAAGGAAGAGGATCTTTCCAAAATCTACGCAAGTTGTGATGTCTACATATCCGCATCCACATCGGAAACCTATGGGCTTTCCTTTTTGGAAGCTCAGGCGTGTGGATGTCTGCTTGTGGCACCGGACCTAGGTTTGGAAACTCAACCCTTTAAGGACTTTTTGGTAAAAAGGCCGAATACAGAGAGCTTTTACGACGCTCTTGTGAAGGCAGCAAATGCCCAAAGCTTCTTCATGAGGGAAAAAGTAAGCTCTTATATAAGGGAAAACTTTTCATGGGAGAGGTGTTTTGAAAAGTTATTGGAGGTTTACAGTCTTGTGGGTGAACAGGTATGCAGATAAAATTAGACCTTCACGCTTCTTCCATCTCTCTGTAGAAATATTCATGTACTTTTTGATCGCTTTTAGCCTTCTGTTGGCTTTTAAAGAATTTTTAGCTTCAGGAAACATTACATCACAGTATGTGATAAAGGAAGTAACTGTAAAGGTACTTGAGGTAATCATTCTATATGAGCTTTTAAGAGCAATTTTGAGCATCTTTGAGTATAGAAGAGTCAAGCTTACCTTTCTTGTAGACGCTTCTATCTCCTTTATGCTAAGAGAGATGATAATGATCATGTATTCAGGAAAGCTAAATCTGGAAAGGGCTGTATCTTTCAGTCTTATCCTTCTTGTTCTATCTGTAATGCGAGTGGTAGTTGTAAAATACTCCCCAAACATAGAGGTATGAGATTGGAGGAATTTATAAAAGAGTTAGAAATCTATGCTGGAAGAGGTTTAAGCCTCATAGTCGAAAGGGTTGCAAAGGAATTTGAGGGCAAAGATGAAAGAGAAAAGATCTTCTACACTGTACAAAAACTACAAGAGATGTTTGGCGTAGGAGTCGTTGCTCCCATACTCAGGGCGTTGGCTAAGAAGATAGAACCTGTACATGATGAGCTATCAAAAAAAGACAATAAAGTTATAGTCTCCAACTGTTACTTTAGAAGTCTCATAGAACATTCGGGGCTAAGACCTATGGAGCATGCTTTTTGCTGGCTGTGCTTTGGAAAGATAGAATCTTTTTATCAAAATGTCATGTACGACTTTCCTCACAAAGAAAACATGTGCATCTTCTTAATGAAATCTTAACATTGAAGCTTTAACATATCAGTCTATGGAAAAGAGAATAGATGAGCTGATGGAGAGTGTAGAAAGACGCATTGAAGAGTACAGGAGATACTTAAAGAAGGGAGACAGGGTAAGGAAAAGAGAAAGGGATACTTTCCTAACGGGGAAGGACAAGACTATACTTATAGAATCCTTTGTGATCGGTGGCATACTTGAAAACCTGATGACTAGGGCTATCAATAGGATCCTATAATACTCATAAGCTTTTCTATCAGACTTAGGTCTCCCTTAATAAGGATCCTCCCTTGGAGCAGGTATCTAACAGCTTTGGACGGATCATCGATAAGACGCATGAGGTCTCTGTAACCGATCTTTACAACGCTTTCAACACACACGGGTTTTTCCAAATACTTTACACCGTCGCTGTCTATGGAAAGGTGGACTTCCTTATTGTCAGGCATATGGACTATCAATAGCATATTCTTATCTAACCTTTCAAGTATCTTCTTATGCTCGCAGTTTATCCTGTGGATAATGGTTTTCAAGTTTGTAAGGAGGTCTTCAGAACTCACTCTCAACGCTTACTATCCTTTCATCTCCAGAAAGTCTTCTAACTGTGTCTTCTAGTATAGCGTAGGCTTTATCTTCTGTAGAATATATGCCAAGGACGGCGGGAAGAAGAGGCTGGCTCATATGCGCTATGAGCTTATAAACCAACCTCTTTTTTCCATCTATCTCTATCCTGGTCTCTTCCACAGAAAGGGATATCATATGAAGAACGTTGAGAAATCTTCCGCTCCTTGTTCTTACAAACTTCATTTTTCGGGCTTTTCCTCCTATTTTTCTCTCATGGCTTTTATGCTTTTCTCTTCTGTGCTACCTATCTTCTTTTTAAGTTCTTCAAGCTCCTGGTAAATGTTCTTCTCTTCCATTTTTTTTACCTCCTTTCTACTTTTTTATGGCATAAAAACCTAAGAACACAGTGGTACCATTGTTTATTAAAGTGGAAATGCTTGGTCTGAAAAGACCCAACAAAGAGCCTAAAAGCCCAACAGTGTTTGTAAAGGCATTGACCTGATATATTCTCCTCAGTTTGCTCATGGCTTTATCGGCTATATCTACAGCGTCAAGAATGTACCATAAGCTATCACCTATAACTACATCCGCAAGCTCTATAGCTATGTCTGTCCCACCCCTTAGGGATATGCCTACATCTGCTGAAGATAAGGCTGGTGAATCGTTAACACCGTCTCCAACAAAAGCCACAACCCTTCCCTCCCCCCTCATTTTCTGAACTATCTTAGCCTTCTCTTCTGGAAAAGCTCTGGCATAGTACTCATCCATTCCAAGCTTCATGGCTATGTATTTGGCTGCTCCCTCATTGTCCCCAGTGCATAAAACCACTCTTTTACCCCTTCTTTCCAGTTCTTTTACCACATCCACTGCCTCTTCCCTTAGAGGGTCAGTAAAGGCAAACAATCCAATGACATGCCTTTCTCTTACCAAGTAAAGTACAGACTTGGATTCTGAATGAAACCTGTCAACAAGGTCTTTTATCTCCTGGCTTATCCTTATCCTCTTCTTCTGCATGAACCTTGTGCTACCAAGCATAAAAGGTACACCATTTAGGTATCCCTCTATACCAAGCCCTATGTGGTACTTAGAGTTTTCTCTTGGAATGAGTTCCATGCCTCTCTCTTTAGCAAGCATTACAAGAGCTTTCGCTACAGGGTGGGTTATCCTTTGTTCAAGGGATGCTCCATAGAGCAGAACATCATCCTTTTCCATACCAAGACCAACTATGTCAGTAACCCTTGGTTGTCCTACTGTAAGGGTTCCGGTTTTGTCTATTACCACAGTATCCACTCTCGATAGAGCTTCCAGTTTACTGCCGCTTTTTATGAGGATCCCTAAATTTGCCGCTTGAGCTATATGGAACATAACACTAAGTGGTGTTGCAAGGTGTATACCTGTGTGATAGTCCATTATAAGAGTGGCTGTTAGCCTGTTCGTTTGCCCACTTGTAAGGTAAGAAAGGCCACCCAAAAGGAGTGTTGGAGTAACAAACCTGTTGGCTAGGTATTCAGCCTTTTTCTGTATGCTTATGGGCTCTTTGACGCTGTTTTCAATTATGTTGACTATCTTGGCAAGCACCGTCTCATTTCCCACCTCTTCCACCCTAACGTACAGCTTACCATCCTCCACAAAAGTTCCTGCATATACCTTATCTCCAAATTTTTTAAGGACTGGGTTGGATTCACCAGTTAAGGATGCTTGATTTACCAAAGCCTCCCCCTCCACAACCCTTCCATCTGCAGATATCTTCTCACTAGCATAAACCACTATAAGGTCTCCTCTTTTGAGCTCGTTGGCTCTCACTTTAACGCCTTGCCCGTTATCTACCATTAGCCATGCATGGTCCTCTTCGTAGCTTAGCAGTTTTTCTATCTGACTGTACGCTTTTTTCTCTATTTTATCCTCCATGTAATCACCAACTGAGAGAAGGAAGATCATGATATGTGACGTCAGAGGGTTTCCTGAAAAGGTAGATGTGAGTATGGCAGCAGAGTCAAGGAAATGAACGTCAAGCCTTCTTGCCTTTAGCGAGCTAAAAGCCTTTTTAAAAACAGGGAAAGAGAGGGAGAGGGTCATGATACTCAGCAATGGATTTGGGAAAAAAGACCTGAAAAGATAGGGTACAAACCCGGCTAATGTAAACCATAGCCAGCTTGTTCTTTTAGCCTGCTTTTTTTCTACACTGCGCTTGGAGAGCTCCTCAAGAAAGAGTTCAAGGGAGCTACTTTCCAAGAAGTTGATAAATTCTATAAGGTTGAAAGTGTCTGGGTTGTACTCCAAGGTAAGGCTCCCGCTGCTCTTCCTGCACCTGACTTTTATTACGCCATTAAACCTAAGAAAGTATTCTTCCACAGTATCTTTTCCAAGGACTGGATGTCTTAAAAGATAAGAGCTTACTGTTATCTTTCCGTAAGAGAGCCTCTTTATCTTATACGGTATGGGCATATCAGGCTTCCTTTCCTTCTTCTTTTACCTTTACCTCTAAGGCTTTCAAAAGAGCTTCCGTTTCCTTGTAAGTTTCTTCAAACCTTTTTTTCTCCTTGGCTCTCTCCAAAAGGTACAGGGCAAAAACCCCTACACCAAAACCCAAGGCAAAACTGAAAGGTCCGGAACAGAAGATCCTACCAACTATAGATCCTATTCCGTTCATATTCATCCTCCTTTATAGCTTTTCCTTTATTTTCTGAAGTATCTCTTGTTGTTTTTGAAGAACCTGAAGCTTTTTCTCCACCTCCATTCTGTATGCGTGCCTTGCCTCAGAGAACACATCTTCCCAAAACTCTTTACTCTCCTCCAAATTACCAGATACCCATTGTTGGAAGGCTATGGTTTCTTTTGCAGCGGCAACGAGAAAGGGCTTTGAATCCCTTAATAGCTTGTTGATCACTACCAATCCTGCAAGAGTACCGACACCGTAAAACATCATGTTAGTGGATAAGCATCCACCAATCCTGAGTGGTATGTTAAACATCTAACACCTCCTAAAGCTTTGTTTTTAAGTAAGGAACAAGGAAAAGAGAACAAACACCAAAAACCACAATACCAGATATGCTACCTAGCATAAGCATGCTGAAGGCGAGCTTAACAGCAGGGTGTTTTAAAAAGGGAAAAATATAGAAGTGAACATCTGTCCTATCCAACCTATCGAGCCTTTTAGGCTCTATGTGTTCCAAAATTAGACTTGCTGGAGTGTCCTTTCTGTACTTGACGGTAACAGCCTTTGTGCTCTGTTTGTAATCAACGCTTATGACCCCATTTATTTTTCGTATGGCATTGGAAAAGAGGTCCCTCCCCTCCTTTGTGCTAAAGAGTAGTCTTACCTCTTCTTCCCTCTTGGACACATATTCAATCATCACTTTATATATTTAAAGAGCCTACTGTTAAGATTTGGTTAAGTTCTCCTCAGGGTGTGTAAAGAATAAACTATCGCCTCTGTCCCTTGAAACAGAAACTAATGACCTTCTCGGGTCTCTCCACAAACCCTGCACATGCAGTTAATGAACTGCCCTTTTCAGGAGTTAGCATCTTGCGTAATTTTACCATAATGGTTTTTTTCAACAACTTCAGTTCTCCTTAACAGATTCTTAATAGTTTTAAGGTAAATTGTAAGGAGGAGGTAGAAGGATGGATGTTGTATCTTACAAGTTTCTTCAAGAGGAAATAGAGGAGCTAAGCAAGTGCCTTGAAAATTTTGCGAGAAACTTAAGCGTGGAACTTGTTGTTCTCTCGGATGCTGGTGGAAGAGTTGTAACCTTTGCACCACAGTTGGACACAGTAAAACCCTTTGCCTTGAGAAGCTCTGTTATATCGGCGGCAGTCAACGGTGCGCTTGATTATCTAGATAATTTTATAGACCGTGGAAGGCACCTTTTTGTATCTGGCACCACAAAAAGCGTGTATCTTATCATAACCCAACACCAATTCCTGCTGTTTACCTTTTTCTCCAACAAAACACCTTTGGGCAGCGTAAGGCTTTTTATGGAAAAGCTTGCTCATAGTATATCCTCAACCCTTGACAAAGCCGTTTCAAGGGGGAAAGAGAGCCTTACCATAAGGCTTGAGGATATCGCAATATGAAAGAGCTGCGAATACTCTACCATGGGCTTGGCATGGCGGGTAAAACAACAAACTTGGAAAAACTCAAAGAAATGTTTAGCGACCACATTTATGACAGATTCCATCAGCAAACTGAGGAAGGAAGAACAGTTTACCTGGATGTTCTCGTGCTAAAGCTTAGGGTAAAGACGAACAATGATGAGCTTTTTGTATCCTTGTTCACAACGCCAGGGCAGAAAAGGTTCTCCACAATAAGGCCATGGTTCTTTGGTCACGTGGATGCTATTGTTTTTGTATTAGATTCTTCAAGAAGCCTTCGTGAGAACTTAGAAGCCTTTGAGGAAATAAGAAACTTAAAGATTCCCATAGTAGTGCAGGCAAACAAAAGGGACTCAAAGAATCCAATACCCTTTGAGGAGGTAGAGAGATTTTTCAACATGTACACTTTAGTTCCGGCAGTGGCAAAAGAAGGTATAGGTGTAATTGATACTTTCAAAGAAGCCCTGAAGGTAGCCATTGATGGGAGAAAAGCTCTTTTACCTAATTAAAGGGGAAAAGCCTACCCTTGGACCGCTAAACAGAGAAGTAGTCAATATAACATGGATACATGAAATACATAGCTCTTCTATGCGATCGGGTATTTATATTTTCCAATCGTTGAACAGTACACATGTGGAACCTATACTCGAGGGTAGGCTTATAGGAAATCTAAGGGAAGATTTTGATATGTTTAGCTTTTACAGAACTACGGAGAACTTACTCATACACTTCTTCAACCTGGAAGAAAACCTAAGGCTTCCCCTATCGAGACAGAAAACAGTATGGATAAACATGGAGAGTTTAGGCTTCAACCTTTTGGAATTTTTCAGAAAACTGAGAGACTTTGAAACAACTGGTTATATTAGAATAGAGAACAGGATAAAGAGGGAAGTAGGGTATGTTTTCTTACAAGGGGGGCTTATTGTAGATGCAAGGCTTAAGGATAAAAAAGGCAGCGAAGCTTTTGAAGAGCTTTTTACAAGCCTTACAGGAGATTCCTGTCTTTTTGACTTGTACGAACTTAACCCTATCGTGCTGAGTCTTCTTCTTTCCAATTTGAAACTTATAGGTACTTTGCATACTGTGGAAGAAACTGAAAAGTTTGCAAGGAAATTCTCCAATGCACATTCTGACGCTTTCTTGTTCCTAGTTAGCGTATCCCTGAACGATTATGGATACAAAGTGTATTTGGGTGATAAGGTTTTGTTTGTAGATTCCTTTGATGAAAAGGCACCACTCTTTGAAGTTTACGCAGCTAAGGAGATTATAAAGTCTTTCCATTTTATAAACCCAGAAGACTACGGTAAGGAAGACAGCAAGCTAAGGATTCTAAGAGCGGATGACCAATTGCCCATTACATACTTCTGTCCAGCATGCTGGAGTGTTATATCTCAAAAAGATGTGGTTTGTCCAAACTGTGGATACAACCTTAACGAGTTTCATAACATGCCATACGAGTACAAACTCATCATGGCTTTAGAACATCCCATAAGAGAGATGAGATTAAACGTCATACATACAATTGGTAAAAAAGATCTTGCAATGGCTTTACCTCACCTTGAGCACATGGTCAGAAGGGAGGCCGACCCTATTGTACTCATGGCATTGGCTGATGCTTTGATAAAGATGTCCCATCCTGAAGCTTTGGAGACTCTAAGGATACTGGCAAACCATAGGTATCCAGTAGTACGCTCGAGAGCTAAAGCTTTGCTCGAAAGGAAGCTCTCCAGAATTGGACTTACCTTTTAGTTGTGTTATAATATTAACAAAGAAAAATGGAGATCATCACAGTACCAATAGAAGAGGAAGTAAAGCAATCTTATATAGACTATGCTATGTCAGTCATAGTCGGGCGTGCCATCCCAGACGTGAGGGATGGTCTAAAGCCTGTCCAAAGAAGAATTCTCTATGCCATGTACCAAATGGGACTTATGCCAGATAAGCCCTTTGTAAAGAGTGCAAGGATCGTTGGTACAGTTCTCGGTTATTATCATCCCCATGGCGATCAAGCTGTTTACGATACTCTGGTGCGTATGGCTCAAGACTTCAACATGGGCTACTGCATGATAATAGGACAGGGGAACTTTGGCTCCATAGATGGTGACCCGCCAGCAGCCATGAGATATTCAGAGGCAAAACTGTCAAAGGTAGCCTTGAAGCTCCTTGAAGATATAGATTACGAAACGGTGGATTTTGTTCCTAATTTTGACAATTCCACATTAGAACCCTCTGTTTTGCCTTCTAAGTTTCCTAACATGCTTTGCAACGGAAGCACTGGCATAGCCGTTGGGCTTGCTACATCCATACCATCGCACAACGTAAAAGAAGTCTGCTCAGCCCTTAAAGAGCTGGCAAAGAACCCAAACATGAGCGTGGAAGAGATAATGAAACACATAAAGGGACCAGATTTCCCAACTGGAGGGATCATAGAGAATGGTAAAGAACTAAAGGAGTTTTATGAGACTGGGAAGGGGTACGTGAGGATAAGGGCAAAGGCCCATACAGAAAAGCTTCAGGGTGGAAGGGAACAGATAGTGATAACAGAGATACCCTACCAGGTGAACAAGTCTGAGCTTATAAAACGAATGGCAGAGCTGGCAAGAGAGGGGAAAATAAAAGAGATATCCGACATAAGGGATGAATCGGATAAGGAGGGTGTGAGGATAGTTGTGGAGTTGAAGCGCGAAGCAGATACTCAGAAAACTTTGGAAAAGCTGTACAGATACACAGCGTTGAGGAAGAACTTCCCCCTCAACTTTGTAGTGCTTATAGACAACGAGCCAAAAAGGGTTGGCATTAAGAGGATTTTGAGCGAGTTCATAAAGCATAGACTCAACGTTATCCTAAGGAGGTCTAAGTATCATCTGGCAAAAGCCGAGGAGAGGTTTCATACAGTTCAGGGTCTCATAGTAGCCCTTGGGAACTTGGACAGAGTTATAAATGACATAAAAGGGTCCAAGGATACCGCAGAGGCAAAGGAAAGGCTTATGAAAAATTACTCCCTTAGTGACAAGCAAGCCAACGCAGTGTTGGACATGAGACTACAAAGGCTTACTTCCCTTGAAAGAACAAAGCTGGAGGAAGAAGAAAAGGAGCTTATTAAAAAGATAGAGTATTACAAAAAGCTCATAGAAAGTGAGGAAGAGAGGATAAAGGTGTTCATAGAAGAAACGGAGGAAATATCCAAAGCATTCCAGCATCCAAGGAGAAGCTTTATCTCAGACATTGATAGGACAGAGGAAGTAGGATCGCTTATGGTTGTTGTGTACGCAAATGGGAAGGTATCTCCTCTTGTGGAGGCAAACGGTGAGGGAGAAGTGGTCAACATACTGGATGTACCATTCAGCGAAGGTCTTTTTATGGTATCCAACAGAGGGAAGGTATACTGGATAGCAGGCTCCCAGGCATTGCATGGAAGCAAAGTATCCTTTAAGGAGAGCGATGAGAGGATAATAGGTGCCTTTGTTAGACATCTTGCGAGCGATAGGATAATATTGGCTACAAAGATGGGGTATGTTAAAAAGATACCCTTGGCTGATTTTGAATACAAGGCTCAAGGCATGTCCATAATAAAGTTTTCTGCGGAGGAAGATGAGGTAGTAAGAATTCTGCAATCCCCAGAGGATGGAGACCTGATAATATTCACATACGGTGGAAGAGCCCTTAGATTTCCGATCTCTCAGATTCCTCCAGCAACTGCAGGTTCAAAGGGTGTTATGGGTATAAAGCTTGAAAGCGGAGACTGGGTAAACGGGATAAGAGCAGTCAAGGACTTCCCCTACCTTCTGGTGATAACCGACGATGGGAGCATAAAAAAAGTCTCTGTGGATGAGGTATCTGCAAGGGGAAGAGGAACAAAGGGGGTGGATATGCTTGGTTCTTCAAAAGGTAATCTGGTTGACCTTATACCCATAAAAGAGTCTGCGGAGGTCATGGTTGCTACGCAAATGGGAAAGGTTTTTTACGATAGGATAGACCAGAAGGAAATGCTTCTCTCCAGAAGGGAGCACAAGGCAAAAAAAAGATGGGCTTTGGAGGACGATAAAGTAGTGAGGGTTGTAATAAAGTAGCGTCACCTTATAAAGTCCATCTTAAGGTAGTCCTTTAGAGCCTCTGGCACTTTAACAGAACCATCCTCCATCTGGTAGTTTTCCAAGATGGCTGCAAAAGTCCTTCCTATTGCAAGCCCAGAACCGTTAAGAGTGTGTACGTATCTTATTCTCCCAGTGCTATCCTTGTACCTTGTGTTCATCCTCCTTGCCTGAAAGTCCTCACAGTTGGAACAGGATGATACCTCCCTGTATCTGCCTTGGGATGGAAACCAAACTTCAATGTCATAGGTCTTGGAAGCCGAAAAGCCCATATCACCGGTGCAAAGAAGAACAACCCTGTAAGGAAGGTCAAGGATCCTTAGAACATCCTCAGCATCTTGAAGGAGCTTTTCCAGTTCATTGTAAGATTCCTCTGGCTTTACGACCTTTACAAGCTCAACTTTGTTAAACTGATGCTGCCTTATTATGCCCCTTATGTCTTTGCCATAAGCTCCTGCCTCTCTTCTGTAGCACGGTGTGTAAGATGTAAGGTATATGGGAAGGTCTTCCTCTCTTAGAACCTCATCCCTAAAGAGGTTGGTGAGAGGTACCTCTGCAGTTGGTATAAGGTAAAGCTCGTCCCTTTCGCATCTGTAAAGCTCCTCTTCAAACTTGGGAAGCTGGCCAGTCCCTACCAGCACCTCTGGCTTTACAAGGTGTGGAGGCATCACTTCCTTGTATCCCTTGGCAGTGTGCATATCAAGCATAAAGTTTATCAAAGCTCTTTCCAGCTTGGCTCCAATACCAGTAAGGACTGTAAATCGGCTTCCAGAAAGCTTTGCTCCCCTTTCAAAATCTAAAAGACCAAGCCTTTCGCCTATCTCCCAGTGTGGCGCTGATTTGAAATCTCTCGGTATCCCATACCTTTTTACCTCTACATTCCCTCTTTCGTCCTCGCCAATAGGAACATCTAAGTAGGGTAAGTTGGGAATACGAAGCATAAGGTTTTTCAGTTCCTTTTCCACTAGATGAGCCTTTGCCTCAAGTTCCTCTATGCGTTGCTTAAGCTTCCTTACCTCCTCTTCAGCAAGGGTTGTATTTTTCCCTTCCTTCTTTAAAGCTCCTATCTCTTTGCTCCTTTTGTTTCTTTGAGCCCTTAAGCTTTCAAGCTCTTTGAGTGTGCTTCTCCTTTCTTCATCCATCTTTAAGACTTCATCAACGAGCTTGACGAGTTCCTTATCCCTCGTTGAAAGCCTTCCCTTTACAAAATCCGGTGATCTCCTGATGAGCTCCAAATCAAGCATAAAAATATTTTAAAACAACAACAAGACCAAAGGCCCAAAGGCTAAGAGCTTCCACCAATCCTTTAAAAAGTAAAGAGCGAATGCTCCAAGAGTTTCTATAAAAATAGCCTTCTCAAGGGATGTGGAGGACATAAACGTGAACTCTAAGCTGGAAAGGGTATTCACAAGCTTTATTATGAGCTTCCCCAACACTTCCAAGGGAAAAGTGGGAAGGTTAAAAGAGCTGACAACCTCCAAAAGGGAGTAAGCCGTAAATGGGATGAAGAAAGGTGCTACAATTGGCGTTGCTACGATGGAAAGAGGAGCTACTAAAGAAAAGGAAGCTACGAGGGGGGCTGTGCCACAGAAGGCAAAGAGTGATGACCAGAAGGAAATAAACAGGTAATACCATGCCTTAACTTTGAACTTCATGTTGAGGAAATTCTTTATAACTTCCGTGTTCCTTAAAGAAAGTATGAGGTAGAGAGTTGCAAAGAAGGAAAGCCAGAAGGAGTAAGATTTAATATAGTGGGGATAGAAAAGTAGGATTAAAGAGCCAGAGAAAAAGAGCAATCCAAGGATATCTGGCCTTCTATAGAAGAGCTTTACAAACAAGGCAAGGAACAGCATAACATAAGCTCTCAGAATTGGGGGTTCATGGGGAACCAAGAGGAATACGTAAAGGGTTATACCCAGAAGAGACAGAAAAATTCCGTATCTGTAAGGGGCAGCCTTGCTGAGCATCAGAGCTATCAGAGTCACATGAGAGCCAGAAACAACAAGAAGATGAATGAGACCAGTAAGACCAAAGGATGATTGAACTCTAAGGGGTAATACATCTTGTTCCTCACCGAATAAGTATGTAAGGAAGAGGCTGCTCACCTCCTTATCCCTTATACTTTGCTCTGCCTTTTCTATGAGCCTATCCCTTATCCCCTTCTCTTTGGGATAAATAGCTTTTATATCCCTGTAGGAGGCTGACAGAAAGATCCCCCCTTTTCTTACTTTTACGTTTGCTTCTATCCCTACTTTTCTAAATTCCAAACTTTCCACTCCATAGACCTTGAGGAAAGCCGATTTTCCATAAATTTCCGGAAATTCCCCGCCCACAACATCACACTTTATTTCTATGTAGTTTTCCCTCTGCTTGGGAATGCCATGAAGCTCAAGAACCATATATCCCTTTCCCAAGTCTTCATCCTCAGGGTACAGATCAGATAGCCTAAAGATAGAAAAGAGCAGGATCAAAAGGAAAAGAAGCAAACTCTGTGGATGCCCCATCTTCAATATATTATGATGTAACTTCCGCAAAGGTTACCATTCTATCCTGCGTTTTATCTCTTCTGTGAGAAGGAAGCCTATGGTTGCATATGGTGCATACGTTTATCCTCAGGAGCTTCCTTATGCCTTCCCTCTTTAACTTTATGATGGCTTCTTCCTGAGTATCAAGGAAGAGAGAGCCATTTTTTACATGCACGGAAAGAAAGCTTTTCTCAAAGTCCTTCCCTACCTTGTAGCAACAAGCTCTTGCAGAAGGTCCAACAAAGGCAAAGGCATGGCTCAAGGGTTCAAACCTTTCAAACATTCCCAAAGTGTTTTCTATGATACCATCCTTTAAACCCCTCCAACCCGCGTGTATAACTGCTACCGTTCTATACCCTAAAAGGGCTATGGGTACACAATCTGCCGTCTTGACACCTATCTTTGTGTTTAAAAGGGTAGTAATTATCGCATCACCTTCACCATTTTCCATGTTATCGAGGAGTATAACCCTGTTAGAGTGTACCTGTTTAGGTACGTAGATGTCCTCATCACCCCTCCACAGCTTTATACCCAACCTTGCCCTTTCCAGTTTAAGGGAAAAGATCAGGTCAGTTTCTTTGCTCTCTTTGCCGTTGCACTTATGCATTCCATAATTATGCCAGAAAAACCCCTCTCCTCTAGTACCTTTATACCTTCTATGGTTGTGCCGGCTGGAGAAGTAACCTTTACTATCCAATCTTCCGGATGTTTGTCTGAGCTTTTGAGCGTCTCACAGCTCCCAATGAGCAAGCTCAGCGTTATATCTCTGGCAAGCTCGTAAGAAAAACCCTCTCTTATACCTGCCAGAATAAGAGCTGACACAAACTTGAACACAAAGGCTGGTCCAGAACCGGCCAAGGCTGTAAAGCTGTCCATCAAACCCTCATCTATCTGGTAGAGGTCTCCGCAAGATGAGAAAGTTTCTATGAACTTTTCCCTTTCCTCCTTCACCTCTTGGGAGCATACGTATGCTATTGTCCCCCTTTGAACTATCACGTTTATGTTGGGCATGGTCCTTATGACCTTCCTTTTACCTACAACCTTCTGTATCTCCTCTATGCTAAGACCAGCCACAATGCTCACAAGAACTTTACCATCCAGCGTATCCTTTATTTCATAAAGCACATCCTTAGCATCTTTTGGCTTTACAGCAAGAAGTATAAAATCTGAACCATCCACCAAAAACTTGAGGTTTTTTGCAACACCAAAACCTTCCTCCAATGCCTTTATTTTTCTCTCCTCTTTCACCTCATAGATCATTATCTCCTCTGTAGAATCCTTTAGTCCCTTGGCAAAGCTACTTCCCATACTTCCATAACCAACAACCCCTAACCTCAATCTAACCTCCTTGATAAGCTTATGTTATATTTTATAACCATGAAAAGAGTTTTTATCCTTTTTTTGTTCCTGGTTAGCCTCTCCCTATCCTCAGAGCATGGCAAGTTTGTTCAGACTGAGTACAGCAGACCCTTCAAGGCTGTAGTTGAGCTTTTTTTGGAAAGCCCAGAGGCTCTTGGACCTGCCCTAGGTTGGATATCTAACATCGTTTATGTTCTTTCCAACCCACCTTACAACTATTCACCAGAGGACATAGACATAGTTGTTGTATCTCATGGAAGGGAGCTTCCAGTCTTTGCTATGGAGAACAGAGAAAGGTATAAGGAGATCGTTGAAAGGGTTGAGAGTCTAAGCATGTACGGTGTTAAGTTTATGGTATGCAATATGGCTGCTCGCCAGCTTTACGGCTACACAGAAAAAGACTTCTATCCTTTTGTCACCTTAGTCCCATCTGCTCTTACAGAGATAATCCACTGGCAACAAAGAGGGTATGGACTTTTGACCCCTCGTATACTTGAAATAAAACGTGGAGGTACACAATGAGCCTCATACCTTACGATGAAGCTCTTTCTTTAGTGCTTGAAAACACAAGAACTGTTGATACGGAGAAGGTCCCCCTGGATAGGGCTTTGTATAGGGTTTTGGCTGAGGACATCTTTGCAGATACAGACAAGCCACCCTTTGACAGTTCTGCCATGGACGGTTATGCGGTAAGGTATGAAGATATAGAAAGTGCCAGCGAAGAAAACCCTGTAAAGTTAAAAGTTCTAACGGAGATACCAGCTGGCACAAAAGAGAACAACCATTTAGAAAGAGGTAATGCAGCCTTGATATTTACGGGAGCGCCAATACCAGATGGAGCCGATGTGGTGATCCCTTTGGAGCTTACGCATACAGAAAGAGGTCTTGTTTTTATAAAGCACCCTTTGAAAAGGGGGAGCAACATAAGGAAAAGAGGAGAGGAAGTCAAGAAGGGTGAAAAGCTTATAGAATCTGGAACGTGGATAAGGCCCTATGAGGTTGGTCTGATGGCCTCTGTAAACAAGGTTTTACCCCAGGTTTACAGAAAGCCAAGGGTAGGCATACTTTCAACGGGTGATGAGATAAAGGACATTGGAGATATACTTGAAGAGCCATCCCAGATAAGGAGCTCCAACGGCCATACCCTTTTGGCCCAAGTTTTGAAAAGTGGGGGAGAGGCTTGCTATATAGGGATAGTAAAGGATAACCCGGAAGAGATCAGAAAAGCTTTAGAATGCATGCACAGTTACGATGTTTTTATAACAACTGGCGGTGTTTCTGTAGGAGGTAAAGACTACATACAGTATATTGTTAAGGATATGGGCGTAGATGTTAAGTTCCACAGACTCAGGATAAAACCTGCAAAGCCTGTCCTCTTTGGTGTATATGGAAACAACAGGCTCTTTTTTGGTCTTCCTGGAAACCCTGTATCATGCACCATTGCCTTTGACCTACTCGTTTACCCTGCACTTCTGAAGATGATGGGTAGAAAGGATTTTATGCCAGACCTGTTTAAGGCAACACTTGAGGAAGATTTTCTCAGAAAGGATGCAGAAAGAAGGGAGTTTGTGAGGGCAAAGGTTAGCTTTAGGGGAGAGAAAGCCTACTGCTCTTATTCCCCAAAGACCCAATCCCATATGCTCACATCCTACGTAGGCATGAACGCTTATATGATAGTTTACGAAGGTGTTAAGGAAGTTAAGAAGGGAAGCTTGGTTGACGTTATAATGTTCCCCTGATGTTTTATCTCTTACTTTTATCTATCTTCCTTCTCTACTTTTTAAATCTTGGCCTTCCTCAGGTTTGGATGCCCAACGAATCTTTCTATGCGGAGGCTTCAAGGCGTATGCTTGAAAGCTTTGACTTTTTGACCCCTTATTACAACGGCCAGCTAAGACTTGCAAAGCCACCTATGACATACTGGATAGTCTCTTTGGGATACACCATCTTTGGTGTAAACGAGCTTGGACTGAGGTTCTTCCATGCTATGCTCGGTCTTTTGATTGGACTCCTTACCTTCTTACTCTCTAAGGAGGTTTTGAAGGATACAAAAGTGTCCCTTTTCTCTATGCTCATACTTCTTGCATCCTTTCAATTCTTTGCCAACACAAGGTATGCCTCTCCGGAGGTCCCCTTTACCTTCTTTATAACACTCTCACTTTACCTCTGGCTTTTAGGCTATAAAAGAGGCAATACCTTTTTGATTTTTTTAGCTTTCCTTTCTTCTTCCCTTGCCATGCTCGTAAAAGGACCAGCCGGCTTTTTTATCCCAGCAAGCGTTGTCTTTCTCTACCTTCTTTTCAGCGACCCTAAGGAACTCCTAAAAAAGAGGTATTACTTTTTTACTTTTATTGCCCTTCCTCTTGGTCTTTGGTGGCATGTATACCAGTTGATCCTTCATAGGAAAGAGTTTTTGGATGTATTCTACAGTGAAAATCTCAAAAGAATATATGCTGGCAATGACCCCTTTTACTTTTATCCTCTTGATACGCTTGTAAGCTTTCTTCCCTATTCTTTTTTAGTTTTCTTCGCACTTTTTTGGACATTTTTTAAAAAAAGAAGAGAGTATAGCTTCTTCTTGGTTTGGTTTCTCTTTCTCTTTGTCTTTTTCAGTCTTGTGAGGTCAAAAATACCCGTTTACGTCCTTCCAGCATATCCAGCCATGGCCATCATAACTGCAGGCTTTTTGAAAGACTCAGAATGGCACAGAATAATTAAAGTTTCCACTTTAATTTTAACTCTTCTCATATCTCTTATTCTCATTATCTTGATGTTTTACTTGGAGCTAGACTCTCTGTACCTTCTCCTCTTTTTCTTCCCCATCTTTTTCCTTCTTAAAGAAAGAAAGCTGGCTCCTTTGGCTGGAGCCATCGCCTTCATCTTTTTAATGGATACTGGAGTGCTCACTTACCTTGAGGATTTCAGAAAGTACAGAGAACTTGGAAATTTTGTGGCTTCCTTAGACCCAGAAAACAGACTAAAAACATACCAAGTTGGATACTTCCACCATAACCTTCCTTTCTATGCAAAAAGGAGGATAATAAGAGACGAGAAACCAGAAAGGAATTCTATAGTTTTGTTTGAGATAGGATCCTTCGATGGTTGCAATCCTTTGAAAACTTGGAGACTCTACACATCATCGGAGTCAAGGTTCGTAACCTATCTTCTCGATACAAAAAGGAACAAGAGGTTTAAGGATTTCGGTGTGTGTATATACAGGTGACCTACCGATTTCAGCAGCATGTCAGTATCGTTCGGTCTTGTCGGTCTTCTCGCCGTAGCGATAGGCGGCCATCTTGTGTGCCTCGTCCACAATCACCAGGTCTTAGTGGGTTTCGGCATTGCCAGATAAGGCCGGCGCGAGGATGCGCGAGTAGAATTGCTATTCTTGGTTCCGACAGCTTCAATCTGAAGCGCGGTCTCCCAGCGGTCGCAGTGTTCGACGATGGAAGGAGGGTGTGAAGGTTCTTTGAAGTGATTTTCGCTGTGGTTGAGAAGAAACGGGCAATCCTAGTAGGCTATCAGGCTACCTTTGCATATGTGTTAGATATTTAAACAGCTTTCGCAGAGCCTTCCATTATATCTTTCATCAATCTCTCCACTTCTTCTGCAATAGGTCTTTCCTCCGACATGTTGAACATATCAAGCAGAGCCATAGGCGATATGGTGCTGATGAGTCTCTTGTCCCCCTGGTCTATTATGCTTATCCTGCAGGGCATAGCAGTGGAGACTTGGGGGTTTTTGTCAAGCATAGCCTTTGCATGCTTAGGTGAGCAGACCTCCACTATCACACAACCGTAGCCTATGGGCATACCCTTGCTTTCAAGGGTTTTTGTAACATCGTGAACTGCCATAACGCCAAAACCTTTAGCCTTTGCTTGCTCTTCTATGTTCTGTCTAAGCTCTTCCAAGCTCTTTTTACTCTCCACCTTTATGAGCATCTTGGTACCTCCTTTTGAAGTTCTCAACCAGTTCTACATATATTATACTCATAGCGTTATCTATTGCCTCCCTCCTTGGAAGGTTGCCAAGTCCACCTGTTGATTGATAGTAGGGTACTGTGGGAGAGAATCTTACTTCTCCCTTGTAGTCTTTAAGGATGAAAGTCAGAGTCATGTTATAGGCGCTTACTCTCTGGAAAGGTGTGTAAGCTATTGGAACCTCCTTTATCTCTTTAATGACTGGTGTTATGCTTATGGACGATCCATTACAGCCTAAGGAATGCCCACTCTCCAATATGGACCTTTCTAAGTTCCTCAGTAGGGCGTAGCTAACATAAGGTTCGTTGTAAGGGTTTTCTACTGGTTTTATACAGAAATCTAAGGAGAAGGAGATATCTATAAGAAGAAAAAGCAGAGCCTTCATGCTATAATTTTAAACCATGTCTGCCATAAAGAGGATAAGAGCCAGAGAGGTTCTCGATTCAAGGGGCAATCCCACAGTTGAGGTTGATGTCCTTTTAGAGTCCAATGTTTTTGGTAGAGCCATAGTTCCAAGCGGTGCATCCACTGGAGAAAAAGAAGCCTTGGAGCTCAGAGATGGAGACTCTAAAAGGTACTTGGGGAAGGGAGTTTTAAAGGCTGTGGACAACGTAAACAGCCTGATAGCTACAGAGCTCATAGGTATGGAGGCGCAAAAACAGAGAGAGGTGGATGAGCTTTTGATATCCCTCGATGGTACACCCAACAAAAGTAGGCTTGGAGCAAACGCCCTTTTGGGTGTTAGTATAGCTGTGGCAAAGGCTGCGGCATTAGAGGTTGGCATAAGTCTTTACAGATACATAGGCGGTATGCTAGCAAACAAGCTTCCTGTGCCTCTTATGAACGTAATAAACGGAGGAGTGCACGCGGACAACCCTCTTGACATTCAGGAGTTTATGATCGTTCCAGTGGGTGAATCTTTTTCTGAAACTTTGAGAAAGGGGGTTGAAACCTTCCATACGCTCAAAAGCTTACTCAAAGAGAGAGGATACTCTACCAACGTTGGAGATGAAGGCGGATTCGCTCCCAACTTAGAAAGCACAGAGAAAGCCCTTGATTTTCTTCTGCTTTCCATAGAAAGGGCTGGTTATGCTCCTGGAGAGGACATCCTGCTTGCCCTTGACTGTGCATCCTCCGAGTTTTACTCAGATGGGCTTTACCATCTGGAGGGGAAAAAGCTGAGCGGTGAAGACCTTTGTGAGTTTTACTCCAAGCTCCTGGAAAAGTACCCTATAGTTTCCATAGAAGACCCAATGGCAGAGAATGATTGGGAAGGTTGGAGGATGATAACAGACGTTCTTGGGGAAAGGGTTCAGCTTGTAGGGGATGACCTTTTTGTGACCAACAGGGAGATTCTGCAGAGGGGCATAGAGGAGAAGGTAGCCAACGCCATTCTTATAAAGCCCAATCAGATTGGGACTGTTTCCGAAACATTACAAACTGTAAGCCTTGCAAAAGAGAGAGGCTACAGTATCATAATATCCCATAGGTCTGGAGAGACGGAGGATACTTTCATATCCCATCTTTCTGTGGGAGTAGGAAGTGGGCAGATAAAAACTGGTTCAGCATCGAGGACAGACAGGGTTGCCAAATACAACGAACTTTTAAGGATAGAGGAGGAGATGGTAAATGCGGGAAGGTTTGAGGGGAAAAAGGAATTTTGGAAATTCCTTCATTGAACTTTTACCCTTTTTCTTTATGCTTTCCTTGATACTTTTAACATTCTATAACCTTTTTTTCAGTACTTTCAACTTGAAAAAAGTTATAAAAATGAATAGGTCTATGTCAAACATAGATATGGAACTTAGAAAAGTTAAAGAAAGAAACGAAAAGCTCGATAATCTAATAAAACAGATGGACAAAAACTCAGAACTTTACGTAGAGAAGTTTATAAGAGAGTACATGCAACTGCAAAAAAGTGGAGAAAAGATAATACTTTTCAAATAACTTTACTTCCTAATTCCAGAAGATATCTCCGTAATAGGTAAGACAACGCTGAAAACTACAAAAGCTACTATTAGACCTATAAAGAGTATAGCAAGAGGTTCTGCAAACCTGACCCAGAAGCTTATAACTCTCATGGCTTGCTTCTCGTACACCTGATGGAGTAAAGAAAGCATCTTCTCCAACTCACCGCTCTCTTCACCAGTCTGCAAAAGGTTTAAGAAAAGCTGTGGAAAAATACCCGTCTTTTTCAGGGCTGAGGAGAGCTTTCCTCCTTTTGCCACATCCTCCTCAACACCCATCAATTTACTCCTAAGGTAAGCGTTGGTTATACTACCTCTGCTAAGAGCTATGGACTTTATCAACGGTATACCAGACAAGAAGCTCATGCTGAGCGTTCCAGCAAACCTCGAAAGATTAAAATAATAAGATACCCTTCCAAATATGGGAACTTTGAGATACATCTCATCCATTTTATCTCTTGTTAGAAGTTTTCCTTTTAAAAGAAATAGGACTACGAAGAGGGGCAATGCGTAAAGGAAGTATCCAAGAGCTTTTGAAAGGATAAGGAGAGCTTTTGTTATTAGGGGAAGGTCCTTGCCAAGAGAGGCAAGAACGCTTGCTATCTTTGGAACTACAAATTTAACAACAAAAAGCACCGAGAGGAGGCTAAGTACTATCACAAAGGAAGGATAAGCCATGTTAGATATTATTCTGCTTTTTATCTCTGACATCCTCTGTAAAAACTCCCCAGCTATGCTGAACACTTTTTCTAAGTTCTCTCCCCTCTCTGCTGTTTTTAGCATCTCTATCAAAAACTCTGGAAATATGTCCGCATTTTCGAAGGCTTGGTGTATTGGTTCCCCCTTTTCTATGCTCTCTTTTACACTCAGTAAAGCCTGGGATAGTCTCCTCTCTTCCATCTGCTCATGAAGCGTATGCAGAGCTTTTGTCAAACTTAGCCCAGAGGAGAGGAGAAGGGAGAGCTGAACAAGCACAAAAGACAGGGCTTCGTCTGACGGTTTCCTTTGAAGGATCTCCCTCTGCAATAGGCTCGATTCTCCTTTGATGCTGATGGGCCTTATTCCCTGTGCCATCAAGCTACTGTAAGCTGTTCTTTTGTCCTTTGCATGGATCTTCCCCTTTCTCAGTTTACCATCCTTATCAATGCCAACGAAGAACATGGAATAAATATTATATGACGAGTGAGAGACAGCTCTTTAGCGGCAAACTTCTCTGAAGAGCTTCGGTTAACAGGATTAAGTATGTACCAAGTCGGGAATTTCTCACCCAGCGTATGTTATGCTATAATTTTTTTATGCCAAAGCTATCACCACGGGACATTAGGAGGAAGATACAAGGTATAAAGAACACGAGAAGGATAACAAATGCCATGAAAGTGGTCTCAGCCGCAAAGCTAAGAAAGGCACAGGAGCTTCTTTACGCTTCAAGACCATACTCTGAAAGAATATACCAAGTCATAAGAGACCTCTCTGGACACATAGACCCTGGAATTCATCCACTGCTTGAAGTTAGAGAAGAGAAGGTTGTTGATGTTATCTTGATAACAGCGGATAGAGGCCTTGCTGGTGCTTTTAATTCTAATGTGATCAGAAAGGCTGAAGAGATCATACAGGAAAAAGAATCCAAAGGGCTACAAGTTAACCTTATACTGATAGGAAGAAAGGGCTATCAGTACTTTGGAAGGAGAAAGTATAAAGTGATAAAAGGGTACGATGAGGTTTTCAGAAAAGAGATAAACTTTGAAATTGTAAAAGAGGTGGGGAATACCATCAGAGACAGGTATTCCAATAAGGAAACAGATAGGGTTTACCTTCTCAACAATGAGATGGTAAGCAGAGTTAGCTACAGTCCAGTTTTGAGAACATTCCTTCCCTTTGAAAAGCCAGAGGATGGGAAGGGTGATTATGGAGTTTACGAGTTTGAAGTGGAGAAGGAAGAGCTTGTTAACAAGCTTGTAGACCTTTATCTGAACTACCAGATCTACAGGGCTATGGTGGAATCAAATGCTGCAGAACATTTTGCAAGGATGGTAGCTATGGACAATGCAACGAGGAATGCAGACGAGCTTGTTAAAACTTGGACGCTCATCTTTAACAAAGCAAGACAAGAAAGTATAACTTCTGAGCTTATAGATATAGTAAATGCGGTAGAAGCCATGAAGTAAAAACTAATGGAGGCACAGTATGAAGGGAAGCATAGTTCAGGTTGTAGGAGCTGTCATTGATGTTGAGTTTGAAGGAAACGATTTGCCACCGGTAAGACACGGTCTTAAGACAAAAAGGCGATTCATTGACGATAGGGGCAATTGGACGGAAGAGGACCTATTCCTTGAGGTGGGACAGCACATTGGTGAGAAAAGGGTAAGATGCGTTGCTATGGGTGCAACGGATGGTCTTGTAAGGGGTCAGGATGTTGAGTACCTTGGTGGTCCCATAAGTGTACCGGTTGGAAGGCGAACCTTGGGAAGGATCTTTAACGTTGTTGGTCAGCCCATAGATGAAGCTGGGGAAGTCTCAGTAGAAGAACGCTGGCCTATGTTCAGAGAACCCCCTTCCCTTGAAGAGCAGTCCACAAAGGTTGAGATATTAGAGACAGGTATTAAAGTGGTGGACCTTCTTGAGCCTTATGTAAAGGGTGGTAAGGTGGGTCTCTTTGGCGGTGCAGGTGTTGGAAAGACAGTTCTTATGCAGGAGCTTATACATAACATAGCCAAGTTTCACAAAGGTTTTTCTGTAGTCATAGGAGTTGGAGAGAGAACTAGGGAAGGAAACGACCTTTGGCATGAGATGAAGGATTCTGGAGTTCTTCCCTACACAGTGATGGTCTACGGTCAGATGAACGAGCCACCAGGTGTTCGCTTCCGCGTAGCCCAAACAGGTATCACCATGGCTGAGTACTTTAGGGATGTGGAAGGTCAGGATGTGCTTGTGTTCATAGATAACATATTCAGGTTTGTTCAGGCAGGTTCTGAGGTCTCTACTCTGCTTGGAAGGTTGCCATCTGCCGTCGGTTATCAGCCAACCTTGAACACTGACGTTGGTGAGGTTCAGGAGAGGATAACCTCCACAAAGAAAGGGTCCTTGACATCCATACAGGCAGTCTATGTTCCAGCAGACGACATAACAGACCCAGCCCCTTACTCTGTCTTTGCTCATCTGGATGCCACAACAGTCCTTGCAAGGAGGCTTGCGGAGCTTGGGATATATCCAGCAGTCGACCCTCTTGAGTCTACATCCAAATATCTTGCTCCAGAATTCGTAGGAGAGGAGCACTACACAGTTGCCATGGAGGTAAAAAGGATACTACAAAGGTACAAAGAACTCCAGGAGATCATAGCCATACTCGGTATGGAAGAACTATCGGAAGAGGATAAGGCTATTGTAAACAGGGCAAGGAGAATACAAAGATTCCTGGCACAACCTTTCCACGTTGCTGAGCAGTTTACTGGTATGCCAGGTAAGTACGTAAGACTTGAAGAAAACATAAGGAGCTTTAAAGAGATACTCACAGGAAACTATGACCATCTTCCAGAGATGTCCTTTTATATGGTGGGAACCATTGAGGAGGTTGTTGAAAAAGCCAAGAAGCTTGGGGCTAAAGTTTGAGGAAGGACGGCAGGAAAGCCAACGAGCTAAGACCCATAAGGATAGTAAGAGATTACCTGCAGCATCCCGAGGGGTCATGTCTCATTGAGTTTGGGAACACAAAAGTTATATGTACAGTATCCGTGCAGGATAGTGTTCCACCCTTTTTAAAGGGAAAGGGCCAAGGATGGATAACGGCAGAGTACAGCATGCTCCCAAGAGCTACCATCACAAGAAACATAAGGGAATCAGTGCAGGGAAAGATAGGTGGAAGAACGCACGAAATACAGAGGATGATAGGAAGGGCTATGAGAACAGCTCTTGACCTTACAAAGATAGGGGAGAGAACATTCTGGGTAGACTGTGATGTTATACAGGCAGATGGTGGAACGAGGACTGCATCGATTACAGGTGCTTTTGTAGCTTTAGCCGATGCTGTCATCAAGCTCTATAACGATAGTGTTATATCTAGCACTCCCATAAAGGATTTTGTTGCATCTGTCAGCGTTGGTATTGTGAACGGACAGATACTCCTTGACCTGAGTTATGAGGAAGATTCTTCTGCAAGCGTGGATATGAACGTTGTCGCCACCGGCTATGGAAGTATATCAGAGATACAGGCTCTTGGAGAGGAAAACACTTTTACAAGGGGGGAGTTTGACAAGATGCTCTCTTTGGCCCTTGATGGTGTATCCCAACTTATAGAGCTTCAGAGGGCTTTTTATGAGATAGATTCAGGAGTTTGGAAAAGGAAGAGTGTAAAAGAGGCAAGGCTATAAATTATTATTAGGAGGGGTGGCCGAGTGGACGAAGGCGGGTGATTTGAAATCACCAGTGGGTTTACAGCCCACCGGGGGTTCGAATCCCTCCCCCTCCGTTTCCATATCTGTTTTATAATACTCAATATGTCAAGTTTTGAGATAGCCGTTTTGA